>CAYSQF010000074.1:0-8101 GCA_964433105.1 uncultured Acutalibacter sp. | reverse complement strand
AGACCATCCAAAAATTTGTTTAAACCCTTGAGATGGTATAAAATAGGAACGCCATAACTCAACGCCCACTTCAAGTACCCGCAGGAAGTACGGTGTCAGCCGCCGTACTTTATATGCATTCCGCTTCCCGCTTATACTGTACTGTGGACGAGGGAGATCGGACAAGCCGCCCTCCCTGACCATACATTTTTGCTCTATTTTATTCTATACTTTGGACTTTACACATAATTTGGAATACTCCTAAACCTGCGGCATTATAGATTAGCATATCCACATCCTCCCATCTCAAATCCCGCTCAAAACAGCGGCGCCGTCAAACGATGCCGTCCTTTCCACTTTTCCTGTAGCTGCCCACTCGCAGCCACGCACAAACATCTGGCGGAACTGCCGGGGTGCAAAGCTTTGGAGGGTGTTTTCCCCCAGGCCATGGCCGGTATAATAGGGCCAAACGTGGCCCAAAACCTGGTTATAGGTGCGGCCCTTCCCGTACCGGCCCACAAGAGCCACAGGCTCCTGACAGCCGGTGCCGGGCTTGCCGTGGCGGCTGATAACACGCGGATCGGAATACGCTGTGGCAAGGGCGGTAAAAGGCACATTGTGAATATTCTCCATGGTGCAGAATACCTCGTCGCGAGTATTGAAATCTGCCAGCCCCCGGGTGATGGGGTGGTCCACATCTGCAATGGTGATATGGTGGTTCCCATAATCCCCGTGAGCGGTTGGCTCCCGCCACATCAGCATGGCCATTTTCTCCAGCTCAGCCCAGGGCTGCATTCCGGCCTCCACCCAGTAGCAGGGGTGGTCTCCGTGGAGGAAGACAAAGCCCTTTCCCCCGGTAACCGCATCTTCCAAAAGCTTCTGTTCTTCCGGCGCGTTGAAGCGGTAATTCCCACAGTTGAAAATGATCGCGTCGCAGTCCTCTATGGCGTTTCCGGAAAGATATCTGTCAAAATTTATGTCTCCCAGACCCGGCCCGTCGCAGACGATCGTCAAATCAAAAGCGCCGGCGCTGTCCAGCAAAAGCTTGTTGGCTCTGGCCACGCGATGCACATCGTGCCCGCCCATATGGACATCGCCCACCAAATAGTGAAGTTTTATTTTCTCCATAGTTTTTCCCTTCTTCAGTAGCGGATATCGAACCATACATCCGGGTCCTTTCTGGCTATGCGAGACAAGTCGATGATTGCCAGAATTTCCAGGGTTTCTTCCTTCTGCACCGGGCACACCCTGTGGACGAAGAAATCCAGAATGGCTTTCGCGAGATTATGGTAAAAGTTGGTATCGTCGCTTTTCAGGCGCTGGCCCGTTTCTCCGTCGGAAACCATAAAATTGAACTCGGCCCAGGGCTGGGGCGTCTGCACGAAGCTGGCAAGTCGCCCATCCCCGTAATCCAGAATCAGCTGCGTAACCTGGCTCCCCACGCTGAACGCTTTCAAGCGCTTTACGCCCACCCCCATCAGAGCAACGATGGCCTCCAGCTGGTGGACGGCGTAGCTGTCCAGGCTGTGGGGGCCAACGGTGGAGACGAACCGGGGCCTTTCCTGATGAGAGGACTGGTAGTCCAGAATATCCTGGCAATACCGCTGGGCCGAGGAGGAAAACACCGGCGTTTTGTGCTCCTCCGCCAGGGCAAACAGGCGCTTTCCCGCAGTCAGCGAGGGCGCAAAGGTCTTATCCACGAAAACGGGCTTCCCGCTTCGCAGAGGGATCTGGCAGACCTCTTCGTGCCACGCAGAATTGTCCGCCGCGATCACCATGATGGCGTCCACCGAATCCACAAGCTGCTCCATGCTTTCGGCGGGGCGGATATTCCGCTGAGCGCACCATTGGGTCGTTGATAAACCGCCCTCCGGTGGAATGTCATGGATGCCGAAGGCATGGGTGATCTGGGCGTCATACCCATACCGATTGATTACATCCCGCAGAAAACCGGGATAGTGGTCGGCGTGCCAGTTGTTTAAATAGTAGTCCGCAAAACCGATTTTCAGCATTTTTAAGACCCACTTTCCATGTCTCTCACGTATTTGGCCGCGTCGGCGTCCAGCAGGAAGGTGCAGTTGGGGTGAAGCTGCAGCACGGACGCGGGGACATCCTCTGTCACGGGGCCTTTGAGCATCTGTTTCACTATGTCGGCCTTGTGCTTCCCTTTGGCAACTAAAATGATACGACGAGCATGCATGATGGTGCGGATGCCCAAGGTTAAACCGCCCAATTCATGGTCCGGGCTAACTTCAGTTTCCCGGCGCACCCGTTCCTCAAACACTGGGTCCATTTTGGAAACCCAGGTTTCGCTGGCAAAGGGCGTACCCGGCTGGTTGATGCCGATGTGCCCGTTATACCCCAGTCCCAGCATTTGCAGGTCGATGCCGCCCCTATCTTCCAGAGCCTTCTGAAATTTTCGGCACTCCGCTGCATAGTTGTCTGAAATGGTCTGGGGCATGATAAAGTGCTCGTCCGGGATGTTTAAGGGCCGGGTGATCTGCTCGGCAATCATGGTGTAGCAGCAGCCCGCGTAGCTGCGGGGCAGGTTCGTCAGCTCGTCCACGTTAAACAGTATGACTTTGCTGGTGTCAAAGGGGTACTGCCGGTAAATATCGCTGACAATGGCGTGCATGTTTTTTGTGGTCTGCCCGGTGGACAGTCCAATGACAGAATCAGGTTTTTTCAGCATCTGGCCAATGATCTCCCAGGCTGCCATAATATCAAATTCGTGTTCGCCCTTTGCGATAACAATATTCATTCAGGTTTCCTCCAATCCTTTTATGGCGCTGCCGCACGCGCCCAGCAGCCCGATATTTCGGGGATCGAGCCCCGTGCGCACAATGCCGCCTGTCACATAGCGAACGGTATAAGGATTTAATCTCTCAATAATTTTCAGATATAGAAAATCAGTTGACATAATTCCTCCGCCCAACACTATGAGCTCCGGATCGCAGAAGCGCACCAAATTCATAATCAAATTTGCAAGGGCTTGGGCGGCGTTATCCGTCAAAACCCTGCACAGCGGGTCTGTTTCGTATAGTGAAAAGATTTCCGCCGCGCCGATCTGCATGCCCTCTGGAGGGATTTTCAGCTTAGTGCCGGGATATTGGGCTACAAGCAGCCGGGCGCAAAGATCAAGGCCCATGCCGGAAGCCACCGGCTCCACACAATCCGGCCTGCCGCAGGAGCAGGGAGCGTGAAACGCAATGCCGGAGGCACTGTGGCCCACTTCCCCGGCGTTCCAGTGTCCACCAGTCATCAGCTTTCCATTGCTGACAACTGACGCGGCTATGCCGGTGCCCACGTTGAGATAAATCCAATTCTTGGCTTCTTTCCCCTGTCCGAACAACATTTCCGCTTTGGCTGCGCTGCGCACATCGTTATCCGCAAAGCAGGGCAGGGTGTACTTTCCCTCCAGTATTTCCGCGATTGGCAAGGTTTCCGCCCTGTCACGGTCGATCTCCAGCCAATTCCCTGTGGAACTATCAACTCGTCCGATCAGCCCCAAGCCAATCGCGGCCGGCCGTTTGCTTGTTGGGCGTCCCTCCAGCACTTCGTCCAGGACTCTCTCGATCAGCTTCAGCGCTTCCGACTGCGCCAAATACCCCGACGGGTACTCCCTTTTCCACAGCAGCCCGCCGTCGGCGTCGGATTCCCCTATCATCAGTTTGGTGCCGCCTAAATCGGCGCCCAAATAGGTGGGTCTCTTCGTTTCCACTCCTGCTCCCCCCGTTTTACAGATGCTCTTCTCTTTCCCGCAGCTCAAATTCCTGCCGGGTCAGCCGGGAATAAAACCTGTCGGCGGCGGCCAGGGCCACGGCGGCCGCAAATCTGGCCAACTTCAGCATTTCGGGATCGTGGCCGAACATCTCGTCAAAATTGCCGCCCGGCATGGCAAGATCCTTTTCCACTTCTTCCAGCAATTCGTGAAACTCCAAACGGTTCATATTCTTACTCTCCTTTGTAATTGTCCGGCAGCAGGTCGGCGCAAACCCACAGCCAGCGGCAGGCAGAGCCCACCCACACCTCCCGGAAGGTGGCGTTGTTGTTTTGGGGCCAGTATGGCAGGTCATCGTTGCCCATGGTCTCCACGCCCACAGGTACCTCGCCCGTGATCTCCCCGCATAAAACCGCGTATTGGCGGCAGTAATTGCTTCCCGCGCCGTAAATAAGAGACTGCCCGAAGGGATTCTTGCCCCACATCCAGTAAAGTTGCTCTCTTGCCAGCTCCAAAAGCTCCTCATCGCCGAAATACCGACCCAGAATACTGGCCGCTTTCCCCATGGAAAGCATGACCGACGAGTTGCCTCGGAAGGAAAACCACACCGGGAAATTTTTCAGCACATAACCGTTTCCTAAGGGCTTTCCGTGGGAGAGCTGCTCCTTGTAATTCTCCTGCTCCGTTTCAAAATCGCAGGCAACGTGTAGAAAGGGAAAGGTTTCCCGGTCATTCGCCTCGTCCAGCCTGTGAACGCCGGCGGGTAGCATCCCATAAGGCGCGGTATTTTGAGAGATTGCCTTCAAATAGCCGCCGTAAAGCCTCATGGCCTGTTCCCACTCCGGCTTTTCTGCGGCTTCCGGCTGAGTGCGGCACAGGGCATCCAGTGCCTGCATAAACTGGTGCTCCCTGGCCTGGTGATTGAAATGCACGATGATCTTGTGGCTTTCGTCCCGATAGAGGAAGCCAGTGAGCTCTAAGCCCGCTTCCCCACGTTCCTGGCAGGCCAGCAGCTTTTTGACGTATTCCCGGGCGATTTTGGCGTAATAGTCATCATTGGCGGACTGATACAGGCAGCTTGCGGCCCAGACGATCACCGCGTAATACTGGGAGAGCCCGCTGTTGTAGGTGTGCTCAAACATGTGGGCGGGGTCAACATCGGTTTCGGCAAATTTTTTCTCCGCAAAGGCAAAGTCCTCCTTCCCCGCTTTCAGCGCGCAATCTGCAAGTTCATCGTCATATCCCCACAGGGTCTCCGCCGCGTAGGCCTCGATGCCGGAAAACAGAAAGTTTTCAAAGGAATGGTCATGCACCCTGGCCTCCACATCGTCAAAATTTCCGATCAGGCCGTCTGTATAACGGGTGGCCCCCGCGCTGGTGGCCCGGTACCCGTCCCCGAAGCGGGTGCGAAGAATAAAATCAAGCCCCCACTGGGCCTCTTCCATCAGCCGCAAGTACAGTTGGCTGCCGATTTTGCACCGACGGGCATTTTCAAACAGAGCCTGTACCACTTCCCCAGTCTGTGCCGTCTGCTGGGAAACGTCTCCCGCGTCGTGCCAGCCGCCGGAAAAGTTCATTGTCACGCCGTTGTGATGGGCCACGATGTCCTGATGGCAGGCGCCGTGCTTTCCCGGCACAGGAAAGCCGCAGCGCTCGCAGTAGAAGAAGTTTAGGACCTTCCAAAGGGATTCGACGCAGAGGCCCTCCCCGATCTCAAAGGGACAGCTCTCCACTTTCCCCGCCCGGAGAAAATACCGGCCGGAATCTGTAAAATCGGTAAAATCCAACACGTCAAAAGCCCCGCGCCGATTTTCCACCT
Source organism: uncultured Acutalibacter sp. (assembly GCA_964433105.1). Lineage (GTDB taxonomy): Bacteria > Bacillota > Clostridia > Oscillospirales > Acutalibacteraceae > Acutalibacter. The sequence goes on along the minus strand of CAYSQF010000074.1, from coordinate 2,582 downwards.
TCTCCACAGGCCCGGTGTACACAGTCTCTCCTGTGTCGGCCCGCACCAGCTGGAATTCCTTGCCGTCCACCGTTCCAATGGCGGTTTTCTTTCCGTTGGGCCAATAGCCCACAGTAGAAAGCCGGATGCCCGGCGTGGGGTTTTCCCAGCCGTGCTCATGCTCCGGGTTTTCCACCCGTTCCAGGACGATATCACGGTATGTATAGGTCAATTCCTCCCCGGCGGAGACATCATGTCCGCTGCAAAACACATAGAATGACAGCCTGCACACCGCATCCCTGGGCATGGAGGCAAACTCCCATATGCAATCGTTCCACCTGCCGTTTTCCAGATCAAATACGGTAGTACCCTCTCGGAAATAGGGGTCCGGCACCGGGACTTCTCCTTTGCTTTCCACCGAAACATTCAGGTGCAAAATCCGCGCACCCAGGATGTTTGGCTTTACTTGAAACCGCAGGCGGTTGTAGGACCGCCAGTCCTCATGGGAAAAGGAAAAGGACATCAGTGCCGAACCAAAATTGCAGTAGTCGCCGTCTGCTGGGGCGCCCTCTGGCCAGTGATTGCTCCGCAGGGGAGCGCGCACAAGGATCTCATCTCTCTGCGTTTCTACAGAAGCCACACCTCCCGCCTGGGGTTCTGCCGCCCTTTCCTTCCCCTGATAGAGTGGGCGGGCGTCCAGCACCTTCTTTTCCGCAAACCCGGCTTCCAGCGAGCCCTCCCTGTGCAGGGGCAGGGGACGATGGACATAAAGGCTTTCCTGCAGCTCCTTCAAAAACTCTTCCTTCATGGTGCTCTCCTCCTGTTATCTGCTGATTCCACTATAAAATGAAAACCTTTTCATTTCAAGTGGCCCCTTTGCCAAATCATCTGTCTGGTTTTTTGGCAATAGTGCCAGACCTTTGAACCCCTTGAAAACGTTTTCACCCTTTGCTATACTGGGTTCAAAGGTTTATCAGGAGGGAAGGCTTATGGGAAAACCCGTCACCATTGTACAGATCGCTCGGGAAAGCGGCGTATCCATTGCCACTGTTTCCAGAGTGCTCAACGGCACCGCGCCCGTATCGGAATCTACGCGGAAAAAAGTAGAGGCGGTCATTCAAAGGAACGCCTACACACCCAACTCTTTTGCGAGGGGGCTCATCAACCGGCAGAGCATGACCCTGGGCATCATCATGCCGGACATTTCCAATCCCTACTTTGCCGGAATGTTCCAAGAAATGGAAAAGGCCGCCTTTGAAGCTGGCTATTCCGTGATCCTGTGCAATACCGCTTTTCGCTCTGAAGAAGCCCAGGATGCAACCCGCCGGGAAACGGACTGCTTTCAGATGATGCTGAACAAGCAAGTGGACGGTGTGCTGATCGCCGGGGGGCAGGCCGATTTGGTCCATGTTGCGCCGGAATACAAAACTGCTTTACAGTGCTTGTGTGCCCACATCCCCACAGTTGTGCTGGGCGGGGCGATCCCGGGGGTGGACTGCCTGTTTATCCAGCGGGAGCGGGGACAGGGTGTCTTTTCGGCAGTTAATTACCTGGCTGCTCTGGGGCACCGGCGCATCGCCTTTGTTGGAGGAGAAAAGGACGTAGAGATTACAGAAGCCCGCCTGAGCGCTTACATAAACGCCCTGAATGCCCTAAAGCTGCCCTATTACCCGGAGCTGATCGCTCTGTCGGATTATTACGCGCCGGACGGCTACGCCGCCGTTTGCTCCCTGCTGTCCAAAAAGGCCGACTTCACCGCTCTGCTTGCCATGAACGACCATGTGGCGATGGGAGCTTACCGCGTGTTGGCCGACGAAGGGCTTTCCGTGCCTAAAGACGTGTCTGTCATCAGCTGCGACCAGTTTTTCACCGCAGATTATTTCATCCCCCGGCTGACCAGTATTGACCAGCATAACGAGCGGTTTGGGCGTTTCACCGTCAATGCCCTGTTAGGCATTATGAGCGGGGTAAATGAAAGCGTTTTGGTGACTCACCGGCCAGAGCTGGTCGTGCGGGAAAGCTGCGCCTCACCCGCTTGAATCTCTCCGGAACAAATATTGCGCCGCCTATACAAGGAAAAACCTGTTGGGACTGTTCATGTATGGACGGCTTCACCCAGCTTCTTTTCGCCCTTCGCCCCAAATAATTGAGAGATAATGATCATCACTTCCATAGACAGACCCACAAAGAAGTTTATCGGGAACCTTAACAGGTTGTAAATTGAATCGATTGCCGCCAAGCCCGCTTTTCCGGCAAACTGAGCCAGGATCACCGCGTCTGCGGAGGAGTAAAGCTGCTGAAAAAAACCGCCAAAACCGGAAAAATGGACAGCAAAGATTTGGCGCATTTCATGGAAATCTCCCCTGCCCATTTTGCATACTTTTTCTTCTCCGCAAAACACTAGCCTTGAGGTGAGTGACTTGCGGTATGAAAATTTACATCAGCTGATTGACTCCAGCAGCAGTTCTCGGACGTATTTTCTCTCCCTGCCTGTTCCCACACAACTGGAGTTGCATAAGCAAAATGAGTTCATCCACACTGCAGAAGAGATGCACCACTTTGCCAATATCTTCAAGGCGTATGAGTGCTTTTCGCCTTTCCGC
>CAYSQF010000073.1:0-8312 GCA_964433105.1 uncultured Acutalibacter sp. | reverse complement strand
AAAAACATTATCGCTCAAATTGGTTTTTTCCTGCGCTTTCCCGAACAATGCTCCAGAGTGATGCGGAAAACCGCCGTCGAATAGACTTGCTCTTCCGTAAAGGAAAATTGACGGCCTGTTTGATGCTCCATAATGATTGAAAGGCCGCGGATCTTTTCCGCAGGATTCTCTAAAAGCTCCGCTCTTCCCTCTCCGATCACGCTGGCGTAGGCATAACCATAACCGCAGGCTGTTTCCGCTTCAAGCAAAGCGTGTTCGCAATCTGCTTCGACACACACCATAGGTCCTCGGCGAAGGATTTCCCATTTTCTGCCTTCGCCTGCGCCATGAAGATATATGGTGATTTTTCCTGCCTCTACTACTGCTCCAAAATTTACAGGGACAAGATATGGGCGGCCCGCGTCAATCATAGCCACGCGGCACACTCTGCAGGCCCGCAAAATTTTGAACTGCTCTTCCAAAGAAGCAATTTCCCGATCCCTCCTGCGCATAGAGCCTTCCTCCTTGATTTTAGTTGCCAGTATTTTAGCATTGGATTGCGGAATTGTCAAGGATGAGGTATACTGGCACTAGAAATCCTTTTCAATGCAGGAGGTCATATAAATTGGGAACGTTTCAAAAAAGGGTTTATGATTTGGTCAGCCAAATTCCAAAAGGCAAGGTAGCTACTTACGGACAATTGGCGGCACTGGCAGGCAGCCCCAGGGCTTCCCGAATTGTTGGGGCCGCCATGTACCGGGCGCCGGCGGGGCTTCCCTGCCACCGGGTGTTGTATGGCGACGGAAGGCTTTGCTGCGACCAAGCCTTTGGTGGGAAAAGAATTCAGCGTACTCTGCTGGAAAAGGAAGGAATCTGCTTTCTTCCCGATGGCCGGGCAGATTTAAAGAAGCATCTTTGGCGCCCAAATGGAGCATGAAGTGGAAAACATAATTGGCCGATTCCTTATGAAAAGCCCGGAGAGCACTCTCCGGGCAGAATTTTTTCGGCTACGCCGCACACGCCCCATACTTGTCTGGCTTTTTCCGCATTATTGCATTATAAGGACAGAAAACCGGCGTCCAGCATCTCCTGTGCCGCCAGCAAAATCCCAAGCTGACCGCTGTGATAGTTGAGTCCGCCCTGCATCCACACGGCGTAAGGCTCCCGCAGGGGAGCGTCGGCAGAAAGCTCGATAGAGGATCCCAAGGTAAATGCGCCCGCTGCCATGATTACGTCGCTGTCGTAACCGGGCATGGGGCTTGGCTCTGGAACCACGAAAGAATCCACAGGCGCGCCCTTTTGCACGCCTTTACAGAAAGCAATCAACGCATCCCGTTTTTCCAGCCTGATTGCTTGGATAATATCAGCACGCGGTTCCTCCGGTTCGGGAGTGACGCCATAACCCAATTCAGAAAAAAAGGCAGACGCAAACACAGCAGTTTTTAAAGCTTCTCCCACCACGTGAGGAGCGTGGAACGCACCCATAAAAAGCTCCCGGTTATTTCCCATCGTACAGCCAATCTCTCTGCCGGTACCCGGTGTGGTCAGGCGGTAAGAACACAGCTCCACCAAGTCTTTCCGGCCCGCAATATAACCGCCGGTAGGCGCTATGCCGCCGCCTGGATTTTTAATGAGGGAACCTGCCATTATATCGGCACCGCGGGAAACGGGCTCGTCCCGTTCCACAAATTCACCGTAGCAATTATCTACCATGACAATGCAGTCAGGCGCTTTCCGCTTGGCGATCTCCGCTATTTTCTCAATTTCCGCCACAGAAAAGGAAGGGCGCAAGCTGTACCCCCTGGAGCGTTGAATATACACCATCTTATAAGCGGGAGAGATGCGGCTTTCTATTGCATTGTAATCCGGCATACCGTTGGGTAGCAGGTTAATCTGCTCATAGGAAATGCCAAATTCCCGCAGGGAACCAGGTTCTTCCCTGCCATTTAGGCCAATCACGCCTTGAATGGTATCGTAAGGCGTACCGGTCACGCATAGCATTTTATCACCCGGACGGAGCAGCCCAAACAGCGCCACTGTCAATGTGTGGGTACCGCTGACGAAATTCCAGCGGACCAAAGCATCCTCCGCGCCGAAAGCGTAAGCGTAAACCTGATCCAGCACATCCCGACCCCGGTCGCCGTAGCCATAACCCGTACTGGCGGCGAAATGACTTTCGCTGACTCCCGCTCGGTTAAAAGAGGCCAGCATTTTCTGCTGGTTAAAGCGCTGGATTTGTTCAATTCCCCGAAAGCAGGGCGTAATCCGCTCCTCTGCCCGATCCGATAATTGCAGCAGAGCGCCGTCAATATGAAAATAGGGATACAAAGCACCACACCTCACAATTTTGAGTAGACCCAGGTGTCTGATTTTGCATATTCCAGCTTTTTATAAAATTCCCGGTTCATCTCCTTATCACGGAAAACATAAAGTGATTTTCCGGAAAGACATTCCTCAGTCTTATGAATCAGCGCAGTACCGATTCCCTGACAGCGAAATGTGGGACGGACCGCCAGTGCGGACAACAGTGCCGCACTTTTGCTGATGGAAGAAATTACAGCACACCCTGCCAATTTTCCAGACCGATATTCTAAAAAAGCCATCGCGGCCCCATGCCGCAGTTTGTGGGAAAAGTCAAGGTAAAATGGCTCGAATTCTTCCACCATGCCGGTTTCTTCCAATAGGCTGAACACTTCCCGAACGTTGACACTATACGGGTCTACAGCTTTTGATACGCCGGGCTTCAGATGCTTTTTCAGCACATCGCCGGAATCGGTAAGTGGCAACGAAAGGACTTCCGCGTTTTTTACAGCGCATATAACCGCCTGTGGGCCTACAGCCTGAAGGAACTCCCGGGTTTCAGCCACATTCAAAACCGTTCCAGAAATGATCATCAAATCGTCCGTCTGGCAAAATACCACATCCGACTGGGTATCAAGCCAAAAACAGGCAAACCCTTTATCGAAGCCGTAAGCGCTGATCACAGAAGCAATCTTGCAGCCAAAAGCTGTTTTTTCGCAGAGAAGCGCCAACCGCTTTTTTTCTTCTTCCCGTTCTACCAAAGCAATCATTGTTTTTCCTTTACTCTTTTCACAGAAAAAGGCGCTTCCACTGGGAAGAGCCTCTCTCCTGCTGTCTTCTTAAACATATTCAAAACATAGGGCAGTTGACATTCCTGCCCCAAGGCTTCCTTCCATATAAGTAAGGAAACTTATTGTACAAAATACATAACCACATTGACAATGATTACAAAGATGAAAAAGCCAATGGCGATCACCTTCGTCCACCGGGACAAGAAAGCATCGACTGAGCGGGCCTTATTCTTCGACAGGAATGTATCCGCACCGCCGGTGACAACGCCAACGTTCTTCTGACTGCCTTCCTGCAGCAGGACAACCAAGATGATTGCCAGGGAAAACAGCAGCAGCACAATACCAAACACGATTTCAAAAACTTTCATCTTTCAGTTCCTCCTAAATTGAGCTACGGCAGACAAATCAAAACCACCGGAACAGTAAATAATATGATAGCATAACCTTTCAAAGTTTGCAAGTAGGGAAATCCTATTTTTTCGATTCTAAAAAAATTTCTTTTTCTGAATAGGGCGAAAAAGAGCGGAAACAATACTAACAAGCAACCAAGCTGCGTTTGCACGTCTAAGCTTATCAAGATATGGAAACCGGGGTGCCGGCTTCAAAATATCTTTTTAAGCCGGACCTCGGTTGCTCGCCCTTTGGCCCGTCTCGTTGACAGGACGGCTTCGCCAAAGGGCCAATTTTTTGTAAAAAAATCAGCGGCCGGCACCCCACAAAGGTGATGGATATTTTCCCTGTTCCGTTAGGCTGCGGATCCCCTCCACTACTTGCGGCTTATCCTCCTGGTGAGTCACGCCGTACCATTTATCAGCGGAAGAAAGCACCGTGACCTCGGCTTTCCCATCATGCAGCAGATCGTTGACCACAAAAGGCAGAAACAGTTCCGCCTTTAAGGGGTTTTGGGGGACGTCATTCTGAAAAAGCCTAACAAAGCTCTGCTCCAGCGCCTTTGTAAAGGAACAAGTGAACCCCCACAAATTCATAGAAACAAGTGTGTCCTCCGGTAAAAAAGTCCAATTATCACCTTCGTCCTCTGTATAAGCGATGCCGCCTTCCCGCCGTTCGATCCGGGTGCGCTCTGTTATTTTCAGAAGCGTGCCGTTTTCAGCCTGGCAGATTCCGCGGGAAACAGAACCATTTCCCGTTACGGTATTCTTTAAATAATAGCCCACCATAGCGAGCTGCATGGGATTTCCATCTTTGGCCTGCTTTAAAAAACTATATATTTTCTGAAACCCCTCTCGTCCATAGAAATCATCAGCGTTAATCACCGCATAAGGAGCGTTTCCCAAGTTACGGGCTGCCGTAAGAGCTGCATGACCAGTACCCCAGGGCTTCACACGCCCTTCCGGCACAGCATATCCGGCGGGGACGTCCTCCAGCTTTTGAAACACCCAGCCGATCTCCATTTTATCCTCTACTTTGGAAAAAACGGTCTCCTGGAACACGGGAAGATGCTCTTCCTTGATGATAAACACCGCTTTGCGGAAGCCTGCTTCTCTGGCGTCAAACAGGGAATAATCGATTATTTTTTCCCCGTAAGGACCTACAGGGTCCACCTGCTTAAGGCCGCTCTGCTTGCTGTAACGGCTGCCCATGCCGGCCGCCAATATGACCAGGACCGGTTCCTGCATAAAATTCGCTCCCTTTCTTTGACAATCACCTGTCAGGGCTTTATATGTTTATGTAGTTACATTCCCATTGGCTACACCGTCGTCCCAATTATCGTTTTCAGTTTCTTCTTCATAAGTGGTGGTTCCGCTACCTTCTTCTCCCCCAGTCTCCACACCGGGATCAGTACCAGGATCGACAGTGGAGCTATCCCCCGGATCATACCCGGGGTCGCCGTTCGGATCTTCATTGGAACCACCCGTACTGGAGCTAGGCGGTTCTCCACCTTCACCTTCACCTCCACCACTGACGTAACTGCCTGGATCCCCATCGGAAGGGCTGAAAACTGGTTCATCATAATAGCTGCTGGAAGGCGACCATTCCTCGTTATAATAGTCGCTGGAATAGGTATTTGAATCGTAAGAAGAATACCCGCCGTTTAAAGCAATCGCACTGACGCGCTTTACATCGTCATCCTGATAGACCGTGGTGGAAGCGTCTTCTTCATATATAAATTGATTGATATGCAGCGCGGCTTCTTCCAAATCGTAAAGATATACCCAGCCGCCCTGACTGTTAATCCCTCCGCTGGGCGTTTCTTCCTCGCCCGGGATAGAAAGGGTCTCAATGGTAAAATCAGTCAGCATGATGGGAACCATCGCCACAATATCAGAAAATTCCAAGGATGTCTGGCACATGGGAATCAGCTTGCGGATCAGCTCGGGATACTCCAGCTTACTCTTTCCTCTGGCCTGCTCCAACAAAGCTTTCAGTACCGTCTGCTGCCTACTGGCCCTCACATCATCGCTGTCCAGATAGCGGATTCGGGCATAGGCAACGGCCTGATTGCCGTTCAGCAGCACTTCACCGTCCTCATAAAGGTAATCGGAAGTGGAAATGTTCGCATCACTTGATTCATTGATCTGTAGGCCAAGGTTGGTATTGATTTCATTCATTTCATCGTAGGAGATGTTAATCTTCACACCGCCGCAAGCATCGATAATTTCCGCCATTTTAATGAAATTCACGGTGACATAATCCTCGATGTCCAGCGAGAAATTGCGGTTAATCGTCTGCACTGCCAGCTCCGGACCTCCGTAAACGTAGGCGTGCGTGATCTTATCATCGATATAATAAGTACTGCCGTCGGAGTCCGTCTGCTGCATGGATACATTGGAATCCCGAAGGATAGACGTCATTTTGATAGTGTCATGCTTATTGTCTATCGTAAGAATGATAATAGCATCGGAACGGCCCTCAAATTCATCATCCCGCGCGTCCAGGCCGAAAAGAGCAATGTTTTTAATGCTAGTATCCGTCTGAACCTCGGAATTGATTCCCAACTCAATCTTTTCCTTTGTCATGGGGACAATAGCGCTAGAAAGATCCTTCAACAGGTAGCCGAATACATAATAAGCGCCCCCGGCGATTAACAGCACCAAAACAACCGCAATGATAATCGCAGCCTTTTTTCCGCGGCTCATCCCGGTTTTCCTCTGACGTTCCAATTCCTTTTGGTCTCCTCGTTTTTTCCGGGAAGAGGAATAGCTGGCAACATCTTCAAACTCCGTCCTTCCCCCTTTGGGTTCCTCATATGTGTAATTATCACGCAATGGCTCCCTTCGCCGGCGAAGATTTTCCTCTCTACTGTTTTTGCTCTTTTGAGACGCCATATGCGCTGGTCCGTGTTTCCCATTTCTGCTTGTACTCATTCCCAAACCTCCAATTCAGCGGCTGCATTTTTTGCGCAGCGCAGTTCTGTTCAGGCGTCAGGCGCCTTTTCCGGTGTCACCATATTCTTCCCAGTAAGGGGAATTTTCTTCATAAATAAAACTGCTAATACGCTTGGCGGCCGAAGTGATATCATATTCCAAATAATAAATGCCGTCTTCGGCCTGCCCGTCGTATAAATCGGTTTCATAATCAATGTCCGGCACCTTAATAGACTCCATGTGAAAATCCTTTGTCAAAATCGGCGTAAGGGAAACGATGCCGCTCAGGTCAAAAGATGTTTCACAGTAGGACATCATATCCCGGATCAGACCCGGATAATCCACAACGCCCATTTCCATTAGCCGCTTGACCAAAAGCGAAAAAACAGTTTGCTGGCGGTCTACCCTTGCATAATCGTCCCCAATATTCCGGATACGGCCATACGCCACAGCCTGGTTGCCGTTGAGATGGTAAGAACCTCCCACATAATTGCCGCTGTCCAAATCCAGTTCGCCATTCGTGTCCAAAATGTAGTCATCTTCAACGATCGAAGGATATTTATGTTGTTCAAAAGTGCCGTCCGCCCGATCCTGCTCCATCTGCCGCAGGACTTCCTGGCTGAGGTTCCACAAATTTCGATTAATCTCCCGGACCTCTTCCGCAGTCAATTGAACGTCTACGCCGTCAAAAGCATCAACGATCGCGGCCATATTGGAAAAATTCACCGTAACGTAGTCATAAATATTTAAGCCGAAATTTCGATTCAGTGTGCGAATGGCAAGCTCAGGGCCGCCCTCTTCGTAAGCGGCGTTAATCTTAGTTTCCCAGTGGTCAATATACTCCCCGGTCAAGCTTTCCCCCTCAATGGGGACTTTGGTGTCCCGCAGGATCGACGTCATTTTCAATTTCTCGTGCTTATTATCCACCGTAAGGATCATGATAACATCGGACTGCCCCGAAAAGGAGTCGTTGCGGGCATCTACACCAAATACGGCAATATTCGTAATGCTTTCGTCCAAAACCGTGTCAGAAGCAATTCCAAGTTTCTCTGGGTCTTTTGTAATCGGATTTGTGGTGAGGCCGGCTAAAAGGTCTGTAGAAATATAGATCATCGCAGAACCTGCGACAATCAGCAGCACACACACTACGGCAACAGAAATAACAGCGGCCGAAACGCTGCTCCTTCCCTTTTTGAGCTTTTTATAATCGCTGACCGAAGAGTAACTGGAAAGGTCCTCGAATTCCAGTTCGTCTTTCGTTGTTTTTCGAGACACATTTCCACCTCGCCGTCAAGGGCTGCGCCATTTCAGCTCTTACTTTCCAAAATCGACATATTTTTTATATTATACCCTTCTGAAAGGATTTCGTCAATCCTCAGTGGGCTTCACCCTGATCTTCCGGATTTTTCCGGAAAATGAGCACTTTGCTCAGAACATAATTCACAATAATCACTACCACGTTGGAAATCAGCTTCATCCACTTGTCGTTGATGTGGAGCAGGTCTACGCCCATATACATGCAGCCAAGATCCAAGAAAAAGGAAGCCGCCCGGCACCCGAAAAATTTCGCCATTTCCAAAGCGATCCCCTTAAGGCTATGAACCTTGCTTTCAAACACCCAAATACGGTTTGTGATATAGGCAAAGAAAATAGACACAATTTGGGATATGGCGGTAGCCCAAAGATACGGCATGCCAAACACACCGGAAAGCAAAGCATACAGTCCCCAGTTTACCAAAGTAGTCAGGCCGCCGAAAAAAACATATAGGATCAATTCACGGTATTTACAAAACAAGGCTTTCAAAATGTGTATCACGCCTTTCCCAGCATCTAACCCAAGGTCTATACATCGCCCCTGATTTGGGGCATTATTAGCGTAAAATGAACAAAAGAAAGAAGCTCGAGGAGCTTTTCC
>CAYSQF010000072.1:0-9206 GCA_964433105.1 uncultured Acutalibacter sp. | reverse complement strand
AGGCGCGGATCATGAGGGCTGTGGCGAGGACGAGGAACGTCTGCTGACTCAGCAGAGCGGGGTCTGCAATGTCCGTCAGGCTGATGTTTTTCGAGCCTGTGACCACATCCCTCGCCGCGCTGAAAAACAGATACCCCGACGCGCTCAGATGCTTGGGGCGCATATCCTCCACAAAAATGTTGCGGATGGATACGCTGTCTTTCACCTGCTCCCACAGGCCGGCGTCCGCTGTGAGCAGATAGAGGCCGCTGACCATCCGTTTGCAAGACTCCGACCGGGCCAGCAGTTCCCGCTCAAAGGTTTCCTGATGGGATTTTCCGCGGTAAATCATGACTCCCTCTCCTTCCTTTCTGCTTTCTTCTGTCCAAATACCACTGGACAACAATTGCTTCCGGAGGATCCGGCTCAAAGTTGGGCACTCTTTTCATGAGCTGCTCAAAGGCCCTGTCCTCCGGGCTGCTTGTAAATGTCGGCATGATAGCTCCTTTCCCGTGAAATAAAAAAGCCCACAGATTTCTCCGTGGGCTGGGGTTGCGACAAAAAAAGGCCGTGATTTCTCACTGCCTTCTGCCGCGATATTCAATTTTGCTGTTTACGCCAGTTCGAATCCTGTTTTTCCTCTTTGACATCTCCCAAAACCGTCACGCCGTGACGCGCCTTTTTCGGCCTTTTGAGCATGAAAAAAGCCCGGAAATCCGGGCTTTTTTCCACCTGACATCTTTTTTATCAGGTTAAGCTGGTACGGGCGACAAGATTTGAACTTGCACGGTTACCCACCAGAACCTAAATCTGGCGCGTCTGCCAATTCCGCCACGCCCGCATAACAGCCTTTATTATAAAACACCGTCGGGAAAACTGCAAGCGAAATAGTGAATTTTTTCCTCAATTTTCCAGCACGCCATATAAAAAGCCCCGGTCAAGAAGGCCGGGGCTGATCCGCAAAGGTTTCCCTTGCTTTATAGGATGATGCTTTCGCCCGTCATTTCTGCAGGTTGGGGCAAGCCTAAAATCTTGAGCATGGTGGGGGCAATATCCGCCAGACGCCCGCCAGAGCGGAGCTGGCAGGGATGGTTAATCACACAGAAGGGAACGGGATTGGTGGTGTGGGCGGTAAAAGGCGTACCATCGCTGTCGATCATCTTGTCAGCGTTGCCGTGATCGGCGGTGAGCAGTACACAGCCATCCATTTCCTTAACGGCATCCACTACCCGGCCAAGGCAGGTGTCTACGGCCTCGACCGCCTTGACAGCCGCGTCAAACACGCCGGTGTGGCCCACCATATCGCAGTTTGCGTAGTTCAGGATAAGAGTGTCATATTTGCCGGACTTCACAGCTTCCACCATTTTGTCCGTCACCTCATAGGCGCTCATTTCCGGCTGCAGGTCATAGGTGGCTACCGAGGGAGATTTGACCAGAATCCTGTCCTCTCCGGGATACTGCTTTTCTACGCCGCCGTTGAAGAAAAAAGTGACATGGGCGTATTTCTCTGTTTCGGCAATGCGCAGCTGGGTAAGGCCGTTCTTAGAAATATATTCGCCAAAGGTGTTGTCCAGGGATTCCGGCTTATAAGCCACATCCACGTTCGGCATGGTGGCATCGTACTGGGTCATGCACACGTAATGCAGAGGAAAGAAGCCCTTTTTCCGCTGGAAGCCGGTAAAGTCCGGATCCACCAGCGTGCGGGTAATCTCCCTGGCCCTGTCGGGGCGGAAGTTGTAAAAAATGACGGAATCCCCTTCAGAAATGGGTTCCGCGCCATCGCAAACCACCGGAACCACAAATTCGTCGGTCACGTCCTTGTCATAGGATTCCTGCACCGCGCACACGGGGCAGGAGGCCCTTTCGCCCTCGCCGTACACCATAGCGGCATAAGCTTTCTCCACGCGTTCCCAGCGGTTATCCCGATCCATAGCATAGTAGCGGCCCATCACAGTGGCAATCTTGCCGATCCCCAGCTCCTGCAGCTTTCCCTGCAGCTCTTCCACATAGCCTTTGCCACTGGACGGAGGCACGTCGCGGCCATCCAGGAAGCAGTGTACATAGACATTTGTCAGCCCCATGCGCTTCGCCATGCCAAGCAGGGCGTAAAGGTGGCTGTTGTGGCTGTGAACGCCGCCATCGGACAGCAGGCCCATGAAATGCAGCGCCTTGCCGTTATCCTTCGCAGACTGCATAGCGGCTTTCAGCGCAGGATTGTTATCCATATCACCATCCTGAGCGGACTTGGTGATCCGGGTCAATTCTTGGTACACAATACGGCCAGCGCCAATGTTGGTGTGGCCCACCTCAGAATTGCCCATCTGGCCGTCGGGCAGGCCAACGTCCATGCCGGAAGCCCCAATCTTTGTCACTGGGTTTTCCTTCAAAATCTTATCGAGATTTGGGTGCTTGGCGGCTGCAATGGCGTTGCCCTCGGGCGGGGCAATGCCGAAGCCGTCCAAAATCATTAAAACAAGCGGTTTCTTCATGTTTCTTTCCTTTCAAAAAATCTATTAGTTTCGCAGAAATTCTTTGTCGTGAGCGGGAAGGCCGCCCTTTTCCGGAAGGTAGCGCTCCGCCCGCATGTGCAGATCATATTTTTCCCGCAGTTCTGCGACCTTAACCATCATAGGGGAAACGTGGTGGGCATCGATGGCTTCCTGGTTTTCCCAGCTGTCAACAAGAAGCACCGTTTCGGGATCCTCCAGGGAAAGGTAATACTCATAACGCAGATTCCCGGCTTCAGCGCGGATTGCGTCCACTATGCCGCCGGTGGTCATTTCCTCTGCGAACCGCCGCGCGCTTCCGTTTGTCCCCGTGTAATATAGGTGTACGATAATAGCCAAGCGGGTCATCCTTTCTTATGGCGGAACGCTATCACAAGGTCCGCAACTAGGAGCAGCAGCCCGCCTGTCAGGCAGACAATGAATATGACTGGCAGGAAGGAGCCAAGCGCATCCAGCACTCGAGGGAAATCCTCGGAGCTGATCGCGCCGGTCAGCGCGGCGGAAATACACCAGGCAGCGGTGAAAATGGCCGACATGATCCACAGCGCGCAGACGTATCTGCTCAACTTATTATTCATCTTTTATCCTTTTGTTGCCGCTTCCACGATGGCCGCAAAATCGTTTGGCTTCAGAGAAGCGCCGCCGATCAGGCCGCCGTCCACGTCAGGCTGGGCCAGAAGCTCCGCAGCATTGCCGGCATTCATGGAGCCGCCGTACTGGATAGTAATGCCGTCGGCGGAAGTCTTCCCATATAGCTCCGCAATGACATCCCGGATGGTGTGGCAGACCTCGTTCGCCTGCTCAGCAGTGGCAGTCTTACCGGTGCCGATGGCCCAAACAGGCTCGTAGGCAATGATGATCCGCTTCAGCTCGTCAGCACTGACACCGCCCAAAGCGATTTTGGTCTGCATGGCTACCAGCTCGCTGGTGATGCCCTGCTCCCGCTGCTCCAAAGTTTCTCCCACGCAGAGAATCACGGTAAGGCCAGCGTCCAGCGCTGCCCGGACCCTGTCATGCACGGTGACATCGGTTTCGCCGAAATACTGGCGGCGCTCACTGTGGCCAATGATGACGATATTCACATTCATAGAGCTGAGCATGTCCGCAGAGATTTCCCCGGTGAAAGCGCCACTTTTAGCCCAATGGCAGTTTTCAGCGCCGATCCGGATGTTGGTGCCCTGAGCGGCTTCCTGGGCGGCCCACAGATCCACATAGGGGGTGCAGGCGACCACGTCGCAGCCGGCACCCTTTACCAGGGGAGCGATAGCGGAGATCAGCTCTTTGGCTTCTGCGGGAGTCTTGTTCATTTTCCAGTTGCCGGCGATAACAGCCTTCCTCAAATTCTTGTTCATGTTTTATGTGTCCTTTCTAAAATTACAGAATATCCAACGATGAATATCTAAAAAGGGGCGGTCATTGCCCGCCCCTTTTCTTACTGCTTTTCATTCAGGCAGGCAATGCCGGGCAGCTCCAGGCCCTCCAGGAATTCCAGGGAAGCGCCGCCGCCGGTGGAGATGTGGGTCATCTTATCGGCAAAGCCTAGCTTCTCAACAGCTGCTGCCGAATCGCCGCCGCCAATAATGGAGATGGCGCCGCTTTCGGCAACAGCCTTCGCCACGCCGATGGTGCCGGCCGCAAAGTTTTCCCATTCGGAAACGCCCATAGGCCCGTTCCAAACAACGGTGCCGGCACCCTTGATGGCATCAGAGAACAGCTCAATGGTCTTGGGGCCAATATCCAGGCCCATCCAGCCATCGGGGATGTCGTTGGAGGAAACCACCTGCGCCTCAGTGTCGGGTGCGTAGGCCCTGCCAATCTTATTGTCGACAGGAAGCAGGAATTTTACGCCGTTTTTCTCGGCCTTCTGCATGGTATCCTTTGCCAGCTCCAGTTTGTCCTCCTCACAGAGGGAAGTGCCGATGGAATGACCCATTGCCTTCAGGAAAGTGTAAGCCATGCCGCCGCCGATGATCAAGGTGTCTACCTTGCTGATCAGGTTCTCGATTACGCCAATCTTATCGGAGACCTTCGCACCGCCCAAAATGGCCACAAAGGGACGCTTGGGATTGGTGAGTGCGCCACCCATCACGGTGATCTCCTTCTGAATCAAATAGCCGCAGACAGCGGGCAGGTAATGGGAAACACCCTCGGTAGATGCGTGAGCGCGATGGGCCGTGCCGAACGCATCGTTTACATAGATATCCGCCATAGAAGCCAGCTCTTTGGCAAACTCGGGATCGTTCTTGGTCTCTTCAGCATGGAAGCGGATGTTCTCCAGAATCATCACGTCGCCATCCTTCAGCGCGGCGGCCTTGCCCTTGGCGTCGGGGCCGATGCAGTCTGTGGCCATGATGACTTCCTTGCCCAGCAGCTTGCCAAGCTCGGTTGCGACAGGGGCCAGGGAGAATTTCTTCACATCGCCCTTTGCGGCTTCCAGATCCTTTTCGGTGGCGGCGGCCTGCTCGGACTCAGGCAGCTCGGCAATCTTCTTGGCTTCCTTCTTGTCCAGCTTTACCTTTTCGTTAAAAATGTTGTGGGGACGGCCCATGTGAGAGCAGAGGATGACCTTTGCGCCGTGGTCGGACAGATACTTTACGGTGGGAAGGGCGCCCACGATGCGCTTGGTATCGGTGATCACGCCGTCCTTCATGGGGACGTTGAAGTCACAGCGGACCAGGACATGCTTGCCGCTGACGTCGATATCCTCGACGGTTTTTTTGTTCAGATAGTTCATTTGCGACACTCCTCATTATAAAAATATTTTGGGTACAAAAAATGTACAAATTTCCAATTCCTATTTTACCCTAAAACTTGTCTGTTTTCAAGACCTTTTTCCGATGGCTTCCCAGTTCTCAAAGTACAGCTTTTCATGGACCTGCTCTTCATGGCTACCGGGACAGAAAGCAGCAGGCACCCCAACTGATACGACCTTTCCGGAAAAGCTGATAAAAGAAAATTTTTGCTGAGAAGGTATTTATTTTGTGGTGGTTTCGCAATATAATATATGAGTATAAGGCAAAAAGAGGAAAGACCGCGCAAATATTCTGGAGGAAAGGAACGGTACGCCCTGGAAAGTTTGGCTTTGCGCGGTGTTTGAAGGTTAATATTGCAGGGCGAGTATTATGGCAAACGATAATCTTTTGGATCATGTAAAGAAACTGCATTTTGTGGGGATCGGCGGCTCCGGCATGTGTCCCATGGCGGAGATCCTTCACCACAAAGGGTATTCCCTTACCGGCTCCGATATTAACGAGTCCGATACATTACAGCGCATTAAAGGCTACGGTATCCCCGTGTTTATGGGCCACCGCCCTGAAAACATTGGGAACGCAGAGGCAGTGGTCTATACTGCCGCGTGCAAGCAGGATAATCCGGAGCTTGTGGCCGCCCGAGAGAAGGGAATCCCCACCCTGGAGCGCTCCGTCATGCTGGGGATGCTCACAGACAAATTCCCGTATCCCATTGCTGTTTCCGGCACCCATGGCAAAACCACCACCACCGGCATGCTGACCCAGATATTTTTGGAAGCGGGGAAGGATCCCAGCGCCATTATTGGCGGCAAGCTTCCGCTGATCGGCGGCAACGGGCGCGTGGGGAAAAGCGATTATATTGTGTGCGAAGCCTGCGAGTACGTGGATACTTTCCTGCAGCTTCACCCGGCGGCTTCCGTGCTGCTGAATATTGACGCGGACCATCTGGATTATTTTAAAACCGTGGACAATATCGTAAAATCCTTCCATCAATTTGCCGAGCAGACTTCCCGGCTGCTGGTGGTCAACGGGGACGATCCCCGAATTCTGAAAAGCGTGGAGGGGATCGAAGGCAGGAAAATCGTCACTTTCGGCAGAGACAACCGCAGCGACTATTATCCCGCTGAGATGAACGAGGAGGACACCGCCTGTGAAGATTTCAACCTGATGTGTCATGGGGAAAAGCTGGGCCGTGTAAACATGACTGTTCCCGGCGAACACAATATGATGAATGCCGTGGCCGCCGCCGCCGCCGCCCATTCTATCGGTGTGGAGCCTACTGCGATCTGCGCGGCGCTGGGGAAATTCTCCGGCGTCCATCGGCGGTTTGAAGTGCTTGGAAAATTTAACGGTGTCACTGTAGCCGATGATTTCGCGCACCATCCCACAGAATTGACCGCAGTGCTCACTTCCGCCATGCGCATGGGCTACCGCCAGGTGTGGGCAGTTTTCCAGCCCCACACCTACTCACGCACCTATAACCTGCTGAATGAATTCGCGAAGGCCCTTTCCATCCCGGACCATCTTGTGATGACGGAAATACTGGCTGTGCGGGAAACCAATACCTATGGGATACACACCAGCGACCTGGCGGCGAAGGTGCCGGGGAGCAAGTGGTTTGAAAGCTTTGAAGCGATCGCGGACTACGTGATGGGCCAGGCACAAAGCGGCGATTTGATTCTTACCTTGGGCGGCGGCGACATCTACAAGTGCGCCAACCTGATAGTGGAAAAGTACCGGCAGGGAATAGCCCCGTAATAAATTTGAAAAGGCTTTTGGGAAAGGAAATTTGCATGGTACAGGCGGTATTTTTTGACATTGACGGCACATTGATCGACCACGCGCACGGCAGTGTGGTGCCCCAGTCCACCCTGGAGTCCCTCCAGAACCTGCGCCGGAAGGGGATCAAGGTCTTTGTCGCCACAGGCCGAGCGCCCTTTATGCTGGAGCGAACGTTAGATTTCTTTTCCTTTGACGGCTTTGTTACTCTAAACGGCCAGCTGGTGACTGCGGCGGACGGTACGGTGCTGCATCGAAAGGCCCACGACCCCGAGGATATTCGCAAGCTGATCCCGCTGGTACATAAGGAAAAGTTCCCCTGCATCATTTTAGAAGAAGTGGAGAGCTTCCCGGTGGCTCCCGCGCCTGAGATCACCCAGCATTATAGCTGGCTGGAGCGGGGTGTCCCGCCGCTGTATGACATAGCGCGGCTGGAAAACCATTCGGTGCTGCAATTTCTCGTTTACCGGCCTTTAAGCGAAGCCGGGTGTCTAAAGGCCCTTCCCAATGTGGAAGCCACCAGCGCGGGAGGAAACATCCTGGATGTGATCCCCAAAGGGGGCGGCAAGGACGCGGGTATCGCCGCCACAGCGGCTTATTACGGTTTTCAAAAGGAAAATATCATGGTGTTTGGGGACGGCGTAAACGATGTCCGTATGCTCCGCTGGGCCGGCATCGGCGTAGCCTTAGGCAACGGTGCGCCAGAAGCCAAGGCCGCCGCCGACTATGTGACTGCCCCGATTTGGGAGGACGGCGTGAAAAGCGCCTTGCAGCATTTTTCCGTTATTTAAAATAGTCGGCTCGTATTTCACAAAATAAAGCTCAAAAGCGATCCCGCCCCGGAATCATCCGGAGCGGGAATTTTTGTAAAAGGGAATAAATAGAAGGTGCAAGGCCGGACTGTTTTTGCCGGGCGCTGCTTTAATTGCGGGAGAATTCGGACAAGCGCAGCCCTTCGTTGTGCTCGTTGGCCCAGTCGATGCTCCATTGGTTGGAAAACAGGAGCAGGTACCGGCCCTTCATATCCTGCACTTTTCTGGTGTCGGAGGTCAAATTCAGCTTTTTCAGCTCCGTTTCATCCATTGCGTTGTCAATCCAGCGGATATAGGAATAGGGCAGGGAACTCATGAGAACCTCTACGTTATATTCGTTTTCCATGCGGTACTGGAACACATCGAACTGCAGGGTGCCTACAACCCCTACAATGATTTCCTCCATGCCGGAGTTGATCTCCTGAAAAATCTGGATTGCGCCTTCCTGGGCGATTTGGGTGGCCCCCTTTACAAACTGCTTGCGCTTCATAGTGTCCTTTTGACGCACCAGGGAAAACAATTCCGGAGCAAAGGTTGGGATCCCCTCAAACCTTACTTTTTTGCCGGGAGCGCAGAGCGTGTCGCCAATGGAAAAAACACCGGGGTCAAACACGCCGATAATATCCCCGGCATAAGCTTCCTCGATAATCTCCCGGCTTTGGGCCATCAGCTGCTGAGGCTGAGAAAGCTTGATTTTCCGGCCTCCCTGCACATGTTCGACCTCCATGCCCTTTTCGAATTTGCCGGAGCAGATCCGCAGGAACGCAATGCGGTCCCGGTGGGCTTTGTTCATATTTGCCTGTATCTTAAAGACAAAGGCGGAAAAAGCGGGATCAAAGGGGTCTACGATCCCCTGGGACGTGTTGCGGGAAAGGGGCGGGGGCGTAAGCTTTAAAAAGCTTTCCAAAAACGGCTCCACGCCAAAATTGGTCAGGGCAGAGCCGAAAAAAACGGGAGAAAGCTTACCGTGTCGGACCTTTTCCAGATCGAATTCATATCCGGCTCCGTCCAGCAGTTCCACATCGTCCGTCAACGTGCCGTACAGGTACTCGCCAATCTCAGCCTTCAGTGAGTCGTCCTCCAATGCGCAGGCGGTTTCCTTTACTTCCTTCCGGCCCACATTTTCTCCTTCCGGCTCAAACATGAGAACCTGGTTTTTCTCTCGGTCATACACGCCCTTGAAATCCCGGCCCGAACCGATGGGCCAATTCATGGGGTAGGTGCCGATCCCAAGCTCCTTTTCAATTTCGTCCAGCAGATCGTAAGGGCTACGGGATTCCCGGTCCATTTTGTTGATAAAGGTGAAAATGGGGATGTCCCGCATGACGCAGACTTTAAAGAGCTTCCGAGTCTGGGCTTCCACGCCCTTGGAAGCGTCG
>CAYSQF010000071.1:0-9827 GCA_964433105.1 uncultured Acutalibacter sp. | reverse complement strand
CAGCTAAGGGCGTTATAATATGGATTTTCCAGTCACAAACCGTCTTGCATGATCCCCACACTTGCAAACCACTGTGTTATGAGAATCATAGAGGTTCAAGCGACTGTTATCAAATTGTTATCAAAAGAGCCTTTCAGAACCCGCAAAGCCTTGATACAACTGGGTTTCTGCGGGCTTGAATTTTATTCCCACTCCACCGTAGCTGGGGGTTTTGAGGTGACGTCGTAAACGATGCGATTGACGTGGGGCACCTCGTTGACAATGCGGACGCTGGCCCGATCCAACACATCGTAGGGAATCCGCGCCCAATCGGCAGTCATGAAATCGCTGGTGGTCACCGCCCGGAGCGCGATGGCGTAATCATAAGTGCGTCCGTCCCCCATGACACCCACCGAGCGCATATTGGTCAGCACCGCAAAATACTGGTTGATGGCCTGATCCAAGCCGGCGGCGGCAACCTCCTCCCGGAAGATGGCGTCGGCGTCCCGCAGCAAATCTGCTTTCTCCTTTGTGATCTCCCCCAAAATGCGGATGGCAAGCCCCGGCCCCGGAAAGGGCTGGCGCATGACCAGATACTCCGGTAGACCCAGCTCCCGGCCTAAATCGCGAACCTCGTCCTTAAACAGCAGGCGTAAAGGTTCCACGATTTCCTTGAAATCCACAAATTCCGGCAGGCCGCCCACATTGTGATGACTTTTGATGGTGGCGGCGTTCCCCAGGCCGGATTCGATCACATCCGGATAGATGGTCCCCTGCGCAAGGAAATCCACCCTGCCGATCTTCCTGGCTTCTTCTTCAAATACCCGGATAAACTCTTCCCCGATAATCTTCCTTTTCCGCTCCGGTTCCGTCACGCCCTGAAGCTTTCCCAGGAACCGCTCTTCCGCATCCACCCGGATAAAGTTCAAATCCCATTTTGCAAAGGCCTGCTCCACCTGGTCCCCTTCGTCCTTGCGCATCAGGCCGTGATCCACAAACACACATGTAAGCTGGTTTCCCACGGCTTCCGCCAGCAGGGCCGCGGCCACCGAGGAATCTACGCCGCCGGAAAGAGCCAGCAGCACCTTGCCGTCCCCGATCTTTTCCCGCAGCTCTTGAATTGCAGTTCGGCAGTAGTCCTCCATAGTCCAATCGCCCACAGCGCCGCAAACCTCGTACAGAAAATTTCGAAGCATCCGCGAACCGTTTTCGGTGTGATTTACCTCGGGATGGAACTGCACCCCATAAAATTTTCGGTCTGTATCGGCAATGGCCGCATAGGGACACCGCGCGGAATGGGCCACCGCGCGGAAGCCTGCCGGCAGGCCCGCCAGGTAATCCCCGTGGCTCATCCAGGAAACCCCCTGAGCCGACAGTCCCTGGAACAGCTTGCAGGAAACATCGTACTCCGTTTGGGTCTTGCCGTACTCCCGGGCGGTGTCCTCCTGTGCTGGGACCACCTCCCCGCCCAACGCGCGAGCCAGCAGCTGGCAGCCGTAGCAAATGCCTAAAATCGGCACACCCAGCCGGAAAATCTCCGGATCCGCCTGGGGGGAATCCTCCAGGTACACAGAATTCGGCCCACCGGTGAAGATGATTCCAATAGGATCCATCGCTTTGATTTCTTCCGTCGGGATAGTGCAGGGCTTCACCTCGCAGTACACACCGCATTCCCGAACACGCCGGGCAATCAGCTGGTTATACTGCCCGCCGAAATCCAAAACCAACACAAACTGATGCTTTCCCGCATGTTCCATTTTAAACACTTCCCTTTCCCAACCGCCGAAGAGTTTCCCGCCCGGCTTTTTTCACATTGCGATCATTACTCCACTGTCACCGATTTTGCCAAATTCCGCGGCTTGTCAATATCGCACCCTTTCATAGACGCCACATAATAGGCAAATAGCTGCAAAGGGATGATAGACAGGCTTGGCAACATAAAATCGGTAATTTTCGGAATGCAGAACTGATAGTCTGTTTCCTGGGCCAGGGCGCTTTCACGTTCTCTGGTGCCGATCCCCAGCACCACCGCGCCCCGGGCTTTCACCTCTTTCACATTGGACATCATCTTGTCAAACAGCCGGTCATAGGTGCAGATGGCAATCACCAGCGTGCCGTCCTCGATCAAAGAAATCGGCCCGTGCTTCAATTCACCGCCGGTGTAGGCTTCCGAATGAATATAGGAGATCTCCTTGAGCTTCAGCGAGGCTTCCAGCGATGCGGCGTAATCCACGTTCCGGCCAATGAAATACATATCGTCCGCATTGAAATACTTGGACGCGAAATATTGGATGGTCTCTTTGTCGGACAAACAGGACGCAACAAAATCCGGCAGACGGCGCAGATCGTCAAGGAAAGCCGCCATGTCCCTCTCCGGCACCGTTTCCAGCTCCTGTGCCATATACAGCACGATCAGGTAGATGACCGCCAGCTGGGTGCTGTAGGCTTTTGTGGAAGCCACGGCGATCTCCGGCCCCGCCCAAGTGTAGAGTACATCGTCGGATTCGTTGGCGATAGTGCTTCCCACCACGTTGACAATGGACAACACCCTGGCCCCCCGGCCTTTTGCCATCCGCAGAGCCGCTAGGGTATCAGCGGTTTCGCCGGATTGACTGATGATGATTACCAGGGTCTTTTCATCCAAAATCGGGTTCCGGTAACGGAATTCGGACGCCACATCCACCTCAAGAGGGATCTTCAAAAGCTTTTCAAAGGCGTATTTCGCCACCACGCCCACATGGTAGGACGTGCCGCAGGCTACAATAAACACCTTGTTGAAGCCACGGATCTGCTCAGCGGTCAAGCCGATATCGTCCAGCACCACTTTTCCTTCCCGGATTCGGGGGAAAATCGTTTTACGCAGGGCTTCCGGCTGCTCGCAGATCTCCTTCATCATGAAATGCGCATAGCCGCCTTTTTCCGCCGCCGTCACGTCCCATTCCACCCGCTCCGGAGATTTTTCTATAGGTTCTCCGTCCGAATTGTAAAAAGCAATATTGTCCCGCTCCAGCACCACGATTTCCCGGTCTCCCAAGCGGTAGATATCCCGGGTCCTGGACAAAATGGCGGGAATATCCGACGCGATATAGTTTTCCCCCTGCCCTATGCCGACGATCAGGGGACTGTCCTTGCGCACGGCAAAGATTTTTTCCGGGCAGTCCGAGCAGATAATCCCCAAGGCGTAGCTGCCCTCCACCTTTTCCAGCACACGCTGGATGGCCTCCAGTACATTATCTCGGTAGTAGTATTCCAGCATCTGGGCTACTACCTCAGTGTCCGTATCGGAAACAAATTCCACGCCCCGACGGATTAGGTGGTTTTTCAGATACAGGTAGTTTTCAATGATCCCGTTGTGCACCACGGCAAATTTCCCGCCGGCGCTTTCCTGGGGATGGGAATTAATATCTGACGGTGCGCCGTGCGTGGCCCAGCGGGTATGCCCGATGCCTACGGTGCCCGGCAATTCTGCGCCACCCCGCAAGATCCCGTCCAGCACGCTCAGCCGCCCTTTGGACTTCACCACATGCAGGCCACTGTCATTATAGACCGCCACCCCGGCGGAATCATACCCTCTGTATTCCAGCTTCTGCAGGCCGTTTAAAAGAAATGGTGCCGCCTGCTCCTGCCCAATATAACCAACAATGCCACACATATTTTTCGCGCCCCTCCATTTGATGGAATACGGCAGCCGGACGACCACGCCGCTTAATACGGCTGCCCTGCTTAAAAACAGATTCACAGCAGCCGCCAAATAAAACCGTGGGACTTACCGGTAAATCATATCCTCCCGGCTTGGTCCGTTGGAAACCATAGTGATGGGTACGCCGATCTGCTTTTCGGCAAACTCCACATACTTTCTGGCGTTTTCTGGCAGGTCCTCATATTTTTGGATGCCTTTAATGTCGCATTTCCAGCCGGGCAGCACCTCTAAAACAGGTTTGCAGCGCTTCAGCTGCGCCGTGGGCGGGAAGTAATCAATCCGCTTACCGTCCAGCTCATAGGCCACACATACCGGGATTTCTTCCAGATACCCCAAAGCGTCCAGCACTGTGAAAGCTACATCCGTTGCGCCCTGGACCATGCAGCCATACCGGGCTGCCACCAAATCCAGCCAGCCCATCCTTCTGGGGCGGCCTGTGGTGGCGCCGTACTCACCACCGTCCCCTCCTCTCCGACGAAGCTCTTCGGCTTCTTCCCCGAAGATTTCGGAAACAAATTCCCCGGCGCCCACTGCGCTGGAATACGCCTTTACCACCGTGACGATCTTTTCAATGGCATAGGGCGGAATGCCCCCCGCGCCCACCGCCCCGTACCCGGCCAGGGGCGATGAGGAGGTAACCATTGGGTAAATGCCCATGTCCGGGTCTTTCAAAGACCCAAGCTGGCCCTCCAGTAAAATGGTTTTGCCTTCCTTCACGGCGTTGTGCAGCAGGGTAACGGTATCTGCTGCGTAAGGAGCAAGGATTTCCCGGTATTCCATGAGCTTTGCATATACCGCGTCCCGGTCCAGTGGCTTCTGGTGATACAGCTCGGTATACAGTACATTTTTCAAGGTCAGCACATGGTCGATGCGCTCCATCAAGGCATCCTTTTCATCGAATAAGTCACTGACTTGGAAGCCGATTTTAAAATATTTGTCAGAATAAAACGGCGCAATACCGGATTTGGTAGAACCATAGGACTTAGCGGCGAGCCTTGCTTCCTCCATGCCATCCAGCTCCTTGTGATAGGGCATCAGGACCTGGCACCGGTCGGACACCAAGATCTGGGGCTTCGGCACGCCCCGCTCCACCACGGAATCTATTTCTTTCATCAGGTTCTCCACGCTGAGCGCCACGCCGTTGCCGATCACGTTTACAATATGAGGGCGGAACACGCCGGAGGGCAACTGATGCAGGGCGAATTTTCCATACTCGTTAATGATGGTATGACCCGCGTTAGAGCCGCCCTGGAACCGCACCACAATGTCGGAATCTTCCGCCAGCACGTCGGTGATTTTTCCTTTGCCTTCGTCGCCCCAGCATGCACCAACAATTGCTTTTACCATAATTAACACTTGCCTTTCATAATGTGGTTTTACATAGTTCCCGGGGCGACGTCTTCTCGCCTGCCGGCTCGGTCTGTCGCTATATGAGCGCCGCCGGCGCTCAGCGACCCCCAGCATGCACCAACAATTGCTTTTACCATAGTACATCTAACCTTTCGCTAAATTGATTTCAAATGATTGATTTTCCGCTGTTTTCCCGCACTGCTCCTGCCATCTGCACAACCTTCCACATAATCAAGGCTAAAAATTTCCAGGATGACAGCCTGAAGCGCGAAATAGTATAGTGCTGTCATATTGTAAAAATCGTCAGCTTTCGGCTTCCAAAATGAGACACATTTCAATTTCTGTCATTCATTTTTCTTTCGCAATTGCCGATATCGCTCCCTTGTCACCGCGATAGTAACAATACCGTTCTTCTCGGCGATTGGCTCAAAACCTGCGGCTTTATGGATCTTCCAGGCCGCTTCCCGGCTGGTTTCAAACTCATTGCTCACCCCGGCAGCGTTCATTTTTTCAAAGGCCTGCTGCAGCAACAGCTCCATCCCTGCAGTGGAGTATCCCTGTCCCCGGTACTTGTTGTGCAGGACGATCCCCATTTCATACCAGCCCGGCTCACCCTTCCGGTAAAGGTTGACCTCGCCCAGAAAGGCTCCGTCCCCCCTGCGCCGCAGGTATGCGTAAAACCGCTCCGGCTGTGTATTGACCCACCTTTGATACCAGGTTTCCCAATTCTCCTCCGGGAAATCAATACAGCCGGTGTCATTGTGGTATTCCGGCAAGCCCAGGAAGTACCCTTTGTTGTAGCTCATGGTGTCCGGATCACTTAAAAGCCCTTTGCGGAACCACAGGTCGTTGTACTCGGGGATATAGAGTTCCAAGTCGGACACCCTTCCTTTTACTAAAGACTAATATCCAGTATCCGGCCTCTAATCAAACATTGATCTCTGGCTTTTCCTCTTCCACAAAGCTATACCGATCCAATACGGGCCGCACCTGCTCCTTGAGGAATTCCTCGGTCTGCTCGGGTGCCCGGCCCACGTATTTCTCGGGTTTCACGATCTCTTGAAGCTCTTTAAGAGTCACACCAAAAATGGGGTCAGCGGCAATCCTGGACAGCAGGTCGTTTTCCCCGCCTTCCTCCTTGACCACCCTGCCCGCGGCCATGGAGTGGACCCGGATGTGCTCGTGCAGTTCCTGCCGATCCGCGCCCCGCTTGGCAGTGTCCATCATGATGTTTTCCGTGGCCATAAAGGGGAGCTCTCTAAGCATGTGCTGTTCGATCACCTTCGGATAGACCACCAAGCCGTCGGCTACATTGGCGTACAGGTTCAAAATGCCGTCCACCGCCAAAAACGCTTCCGGGATGCTGATGCGCTTGTTGGCGGAATCGTCCAGGGTTCTCTCAAACCACTGGGCGGCTTCAGTCATAGCGGGGTTTACCGCGTCGGCGATCACATACCGGGAAAGGCTGGCAATGCGCTCGCTGCGCATGGGGTTGCGCTTGTAGGCCATGGCGGAAGACCCGATCTGGTCCTTTTCAAAAGGCTCCTCCACTTCCTTTAAATGCTGTAAAAGCCGGATATCGTTGGAAAACTTTGCCGCGCTTTGCGCAATGCCGGACAACACCGACAGCATCTGGCTGTCCAGCTTCCGGGAATAAGTCTGGCCGGAAACGGCAAAGCAGTCCTGATACCCCATTTTTTCAGCAATGCGGCGGTCCAGCTCCCGGCATTTTTCGTGGTCGCCCTCAAACAGTTCCAAAAAGCTTGCCTGGGTGCCTGTGGTGCCCTTGCAGCCCAAAAGCTTTGCTTTGGAAAGCTGGTACTCCACATCCTCCAGGTCCATCAAAAGATCCTGCATCCACAAGGTAGCCCGTTTTCCCACCGTGGTGGGCTGGGCAGGCTGAAAATGGGTAAACGCTAAAGTGGGAAGCCCCCGGTACTCTTCGGCAAACTTCTGAAGCACCCGCAGCACCGTTACCAGCTTATTGCGAATCAGCTTCAGCGCTTCGGTCATTACAATAATATCGGTATTGTCGCCCACATAGCAGGACGTCGCCCCCAAATGTATGATCCCCGCCGCTTTCGGGCACTGCTGCCCATAGGCGTAGACATGGCTCATCACATCGTGGCGCACCAGCTTTTCCCGTTCCTGGGCTACCTCATAATTGATGTCCTCGGCATGGGCTTTCAGTTCGTCTACCTGCTCCTGAGTAACTGGCAGGCCCAGTTCCATTTCGGTTTCCGCCAGGGCGATCCAGAGCTTCCGCCAGGTGCGGAATTTCATATCCGGCGAAAACAGGTATTTCATTTCCCGATCCGCATACCGTGCGGACAGCGGGGATTCGTATACGTCTCTTGCCACTGTTTACACCACCTGTATCTAAATCAAAACGGTGCGGCAGAATTACTGCAGCCCGATCCGCTTCATCATTTCCTGGTAAGCGTCCTCTACGCCGCCCATATCCCGGCGGAACCGGTCCTTATCCAGCTTTTCATGGGTGTTCACATCCCAGAACCGGCAGGTGTCGGGAGAGATCTCATCCGCCAAAATGATGGTTCCGTCCGCGGTTTTGCCAAACTCCAGCTTAAAGTCGATCAGATCCACACCCACACTCTTAAAGAACTCGATCATGATCGAGTTGATTTTAAAGCTCATGGAAGTTATGGTATTAAGCTCTTCTCTAGAGGCAAGGTCCATTGCCAAAATGTGGTACATATTGACCATCGGGTCGCCCAGCTCATCGTTCTTATAGCTGAACTCCAAAACGGGCGTTTTCATGGGAGTGCCCTCGGCCAGTCCAAGCCGCTTGCTGAGGCTCCCGGCGGCGGTGTTGCGCACAATGACCTCCAGCGGCACGATGGTTACTTTTTTCACGGCGGTTTCCCGCTCGTTCAACTCCTCAATAAAATGAGTTGGGATGCCCTTCTGCTCCAGCAGCCGGAACATGAAATTGGACATCCGATTATTCACCACGCCCTTGCCGGCGATGGTACCTTTTTTCAAGCCATTAAACGCGGTAGCGTCGTCTTTATAGGAGACGATGTAAATCTCCGGGTTCTCGGTTGTGTACACTTTTTTCGCTTTTCCCTCGTAGAGCAATTCCTTTTTTTGCATAATGCTGCCAGCTTCCTTTCTTGATCGCTTTTGTCAAATAACAGGTGTTGCTTAAGAGCCAAAATATAGGCCTTTCCATACAGAAAATATTTTACCCCGAACCAGTCTTTACTGTCAAGCTTCTTTCACAGGGAATAGAATTTTCCCGCAAATTTCATAGAAGCGCACCCTTAAGCAAAAAAATTTTCGGCAAGGAGCTGTTTTTTTCATTTTCCGCTTGTCAAACGTCTTTTCCTGTGCTAAGATTAAACAGTCGTTTTGCAGGATTCAAACCGAAATCTTGCATATTTTTAGGATTTGGAGGAAAATTTCATGTCTTATATTAGCGAACAGCTGGACTTTTTGAAGCAGAAGAATTCAAATGAACCAGAATTTATTCAGGCGGCCACAGAAGTGCTCACCTCGCTGGAGCCTGTAATCCAAGCAAACCCCAAGTACGAGGAAGCCGGTATTTTGGAGCGCATCACCGAGCCGGAGCGCCAGATCATATTTCGGGTTCCTTGGGTGGACGATCAGGGCAAGGTTCGGGTCAACCGTGGCTTCCGAGTGCAATTCAATTCCGCTATCGGCCCCTACAAAGGTGGCCTGCGGCTCCATCCTTCCGTCAACCTGGGCATCATTAAATTTCTGGGCTTTGAGCAGATCTTCAAAAACTCTCTGACCGGCCTGCCCATCGGCGGCGGAAAGGGTGGCTCAGATTTTGATCCCAAGGGGAAATCCGATCGGGAGGTCATGGCTTTCTGCCAAAGCTTTATGACAGAGCTGTTCCGGCATATCGGCGCAGACACTGACGTGCCCGCCGGCGACATCGGCACCGGGGCGCGGGAAATCGGCTACATGTTCGGCCAGTACAAACGGCTGAAGAATTCCTTTGAGGGCGTTCTCACCGGCAAGGGCCTTTCTTACGGCGGTTCCCTGGCCCGCACCGAGGCCACCGGCTATGGCCTATTGTATTTTACAAACGCTATGCTGAAAAAGAACGGCATCGATATCAATGGCCGCACCGTCGCCATTTCCGGCGCGGGCAACGTGGCAATCTACGCCGCCCAGAAGGCCCAGGAAATGGGCGCGAAGGTAGTTACCCTGTCCGATTCTACCGGCTGGATTTTTGATCCGGACGGCGTGGACGTGAAGGCGATCCAGGAAATTAAGGAGGTCCGGCGGGAGCGGCTGGCCGCCTACAAGGATTACCGCCCCGATTCCGAATACCATGAAGGCCGGGGCGTGTGGTCTGTCAAATGCGACATTGCCCTGCCTTGCGCCACCCAAAACGAGTTGCTGGAGGATGACGCGAAAGCCCTGATCCGAAACGGCGTTCTGGCCGTGGCGGAAGGTGCCAATATGCCTACCACCATTAAAGCTACCCAGCTTTTGCAGCAGGCGGGTGTGCTGTTTGCTCCCGGCAAGGCTGCAAACGCAGGCGGCGTGGCAACTTCGGCATTGGAAATGTCCCAGAACAGCCAGCGGCTTTCCTGGACTTTTGAAGAAGTGGACGCAAAGCTCAAGGCCATTATGGAAAACATTTTCCACAACGCCGATCAGGCCGCGGAGCAGTACGGCCATCCCAAGGATTACGTTACCGGCGCCAATATCGCGGGCTTCCTAAAGGTTGCCGATGCCATGCTGGCCCAGGGCGTTTGTTAGATTCAAATAGAGCTGCACTTAAAAGGACGCTTGCAGGTTG
>CAYSQF010000070.1:0-9831 GCA_964433105.1 uncultured Acutalibacter sp. | reverse complement strand
TAGGACAGCCGAAAAAAATTGTCAAGCTTTTCAGTTATAACGTTTTCCACGTGGTCAACAGCCTTGCTTTTCTTTCAGGGCCATAGCGACCCAGCCTTTTTCTTCTTTACGTTCGATCACTGCAAAGGTATCTGACAAAGCTGCCAGCACATCGGTTTCCCGGGTATCAATGATACCGCTGACGATATACACGCTGTCCGGACGTAAAAATCTGGGCGCATCTTTGCTAAGTTCAATGACGATATCCGCTACAATATTAGCGGCGACCACCTGGAATTTCCCACTGACTTGTTCCGCCAAGTTCCCGCATATTCCGATAAATCGATCCTGCACCTTGTTGACCCTGGCATTTTCCACGGCAGTTTTTACGGACAGTGGGTCAATATCCACCCCAGTCGCGGAGTTGGCCCCCAAAAGCAGGGAGGTTACGGATAAAATGCCGCTGCCACAGCCAATATCCAAAAAATCACAGCCCGGCTGCACGTATTTTTCAAGCAGCTCCAAACAAAGCCGGGTAGTTTCATGTGTGCCTGTCCCAAAAGCAAGACCCGGCTCCAGGTCGATTACAATGCGGTTTCCGGCATCTACTTCATTTTCCCAAAGCGGGCGAATCAAAAGCTTTTCTCCTACGGGAATCGGCTTAAAATATTTTTTCCAATTGTTGATCCAATCCTCTTTCACACAATCCTCACAGGTGATTGTATGGGGAATGCTCACGACATTGTAGCGCTCTTCCAAAAAAGAAACAGCTTCAGCGGGGTTCGACTCCGGGCTGATATAGATATGGACTATAGCGGTGTCCCGATCCTTGCACAGCAGGTCTTCGTCGATCAGATCAATATGGGCAATCTCCATCGTCTCGGCTTCTAAATGAGAGTAGTCCTCAATATAAATGCCATAGGGCACCACCATATTTGCAATGTCTCCTGCCAGGTCTATCCGGTCCGCAGGAACCTGGATTTTGATCTCAGTCCATTTCTCGTCCATAATTTTCACTCTTTCTGCTTTGATTTTTTCATTGTACCTGATTCTACTTGCTTTTGCAAGTCAGTTTGCTGGGGGCGGAATATGACAAAACGGAAATTTTTCATACAGGGCGCGATCCTCACGGCGATATCCCTGTTTCTGCGGGTCACCAACATGGGATACCGCTCTTATCTGTCTCAAAAAATCGGCTCAGAAGGCATGGGGCTTTATCAGCTGATTTTCTCAGTTTTTATGCTTACAGTTACGCTTTCCACCTCCGGCATCAGCCTTGCGGTGACGCGGATGGTATCTGCCGCCATTGCCGCCAACCGCCGGGAAAATGTTCGCTCGACGGTAGCGCGCTGCTTCGCCTTCTGCCTGTCAATCAGTTCCTGCATTTCCCTCTGCCTTTTCTTCTTGTCGGATTTTGCCGCCAAAACGTTTCTGGGCGATCCACAGGCCACGCCCTGCCTGCAGATCCTTGGATTCGGTCTGCCCTTCATGTCATTGTGTACCTGCATGAAGGGGTATTTTCTAGCGGTAGACGAATCCCTTTCCACTGCAGCATCCGATACGCTGGAACAGATATTGACTATTGTTGCAACGGTCTATCTTTTTTGGCGTTTTGCACCTCAAAGCATTGAGCACGCCTGCCTTGCGGCAATGGCAGCGTCAACATTAGGGGAAGCCACGTCTTTTATTGTCAGTTGGTCCGCATATCGTCACAGCTTGAAAAAGAATACCCCAAAGATACGGAAAAAAAGCAAAGGCGTCCTCAGAGGGCTTTCCCACATCGCCCTTCCCTGCACCTTAAGTTCTGCGGCAAAAAGTCTTTTAAATACCGGGGAAAACCTTTTGATTCCCCGTGAACTGCGGAAATTTGGATTGAATTATAGCGATTCGCTTTCGCAATATGGGCTTTTACAAGGGATGGCTATGCCAATGCTTTATTTTCCCTCGTCGTTTCTAACTTCCTTCGCTTCGCTTTTGATCCCAAAGGTGGCAAAGGAACATGAGCTGGGCCACAACAGGGAGGTTGCCTACATCACCGGGAAATCCGTGAGGTCGGCTTTGGCTTTTGGCATGTTCTTTTCAGTTCTATTTATTACCTTCGGAGACAGCTGGGGACAGGCGTTCTACCACAGCAAAAGCGCAGGAGAGTATTTGCGGATCTTGGCTCCCATTGTCCCCCTCATTTACCTTGATGTGGTGGTAGACAGCTTATTAAAGGGCCTGGACGAACAATTCAATTCTATGAAATATAATTTTTCCGATTCCTTGATTCGGGTTGTTTTGATTCTTTGTTTCCTGCGGTTCTTCGGCATGGAAAGTTATGTATGTATCTTATTTTTCAGCACTATTTTCAATGCGGCGCTAAGCCTCCACAGACTGCTGAAGGTAACCAGTGTCCGGCTTTCCCTGCTTTGGCATATCCTGCTGCCTCTGCTATGCGCCACAGGTTCTGTCTCCCTTGGGAGGTTCTTCCTGCAAAATTTGCAGCTTTCAAATTTATTTTTACAGATTGGCATGGAAACGCTGGTGTGCGGAGCCGTTTTTGCCGGCAGCTATTACGCCCTGTGCCGCTGGACCGACCGCCCAGCAAAAGGAAACGCGCCTTCCAAGCAGAAAGGCGCAGCCAAAGCTTTAGATTTAGATTAGGGAAAGCAGTCTAATTTTTGTAGAGCTTTGCAACACTTTTGGCTTTTTCCCGATACTGCTCCGCAAGCTTTTTGGGGGCGGTAAGCCTGACGTTTGTCCCCTGGGAAAAAAGCCAGGTAAATAGCTGGGGACCGACTTCGGTGCGAAAAACAGCTTTGAGTTTATTTTTCCCGATGGGTTCCGTAGAAATCTCCGCACCAAACCGCTCCTGAACCGTGTCAAGCAGGGACGCAGAAAATTCCAAGGTAATCTTTTCCCCACGCTTTGCTGGCTCCAGAGAAGGAATCTGCCGCAGAAGCTCCTCCGCTTGATAAACGCTGCAAAGAGCACCAAGCTTTTCCAAAAGCCCTTTCTTTTCTTCTGTGGAAATACTTGGGAAAGTCAAAACCGCATCGGCCAGCAGATGTATCTCCTCAAAAGAAAAACACCTTCCCCCTATAAAATATTGGAAAGTTTTTTCTTTCTTTGTGGCGATTTTCATTCCCGCGTTCCGCAGGGTTTCAATGTCATCGTAAATGCTTTTTCGCTCCGCGGAAATTCCCAAATCATCAAGTTCCCGCAACAGCTCTGGGAGAGTCAAGGTGTGCTCTTCATCGGTTTTTTCCAGCAAAATTCTTGCCAGATACAACAACTTCTTTTTCTTTTCAGAAACGTTGGGCACCTTTCTCCCCCCTATTCTGCAGGCCCAGAGCTGACGACTACTACAATGGAAGAACCATAATCCAAGGAATCCCCTTCCGCATGGTCCTGATAGCGAATGACATAACCAGGCTCCAGATCATTATTAGGCTCCTCAACCTTTTCAGGCACAAAGCCGTTTTTCGTCAGCAAATCCTGCAATTCCGCAAAGGTAACACCTTTAATAGGCGGCAAAGTACGGGTAGGGCTTCCCTTGCTCACTGTAACAAGTATAGTATCTCCCGGCGCCAGCGGCTCATTTTGGAAGGGAGTCTGACTGATGATGTTGCCTTCATCCACTGTTTCACTAAAGATTCTAGCGGAAACCTTCAGTTTAAAATCCCATTCCCCGTCTTCGGTCTTTTTAACACATTCATCGTAATTTTGGTTGATCAAAGATGGGACGGTCTGAGAACTTTCAGTCACACTGCTGGCATCAAACAATTGTGTAAGGTCCCCAAAGGACATACCCCTGTCCCCCATCCACATGGACGCGACAATGATCAGAGCAATCAACGTGATAGCGCAGGAACCCACCAGCCAGACAGCAGGTGGCAGGCCCTTGTTCCGGGGCAGATCCACGTCGAGTGGAGGCAATCGGCGAATTGCTTCCGTTTGGTTCACTTCGTTGACGATGGTGGGAGCGGCGGCTAACTCTGCCTTCAACCGCTCAAAACTGGAAGTGCGATGATCCGGACTGACTTGCAATGCGTTGGCAAGTGCAGTGATGGCAAAAGGAGGAAGAGTGTGCAAAACTTCCCGGGAAATCATCAGGCGTTGATCCTTTGCGCGCTGTGGCGCTTCCAGCGGGAGACTGCCTGTCAGGGCAAACAAAAGGGACGCGGCAAAACCGTAAACATCACTGGCTTCCCCACAAACAGACTGATCCTTATATTGTTCAATCGCGGCGCATCCGGGATAAAGCTCTTCCCTAATTGATCCGCCTGCCTGACGGGCCGCCCGGATCGAAAAACCGGTAATAAGTAGCGTATTGTTCTTGGCTACCCGCAAAGTGTCAGGGGAAATCCCCAAATGAGAGATCCCCAAGGAATTGATCAGACCCAGCGCCGTAAGCACCGGGGTAAACATGCGGTTTGCTTCATTCCAGCCAATAGATCCGCCTTTGTTTTCCACAAACCGTCGCAGGGAAAGGGCGGGAACAAACTCGTAAACGGCATAAGCCGTATAGTTTTCTTCAAAAATATCAAGGACAGAAGTGACAACTGTCAATTCTCGCAGGCGGCTGACGCCTTTTGATAGCTGGATAAATTCCTGTAGATACTGTTCAAATTCCACTTCGCGACCGGGTATGGGAACTAAGGAGGGATCGTCGGGAGTACGGGAAGCTAAAGACATAGGGAAAAATTCCCGGATCTCTACCACCCGTTTTGTGGTACGGTCCAGGGCAGCATAAGTGAAACCCTCCCCATTCATCGCTTTAACACGCCCGATAACATAGCGGGAAGCTAACACTGTGTGAAACTCTAAGCCATCCCGAATCTGCGCCTTCGTATTGTCCCATCCGCACACGGGACAAATCTCGCCTTCCTCGGGATGGTATCCGGCAAAGCAATTCATACACAGTTTGCTTTCCATGCTGTCCACCCTTTTTAGCTTATCGTTCTTTTCAGAACAAAATACCCAATTTTAGAATCATTATAGCACAGGTATCTGGAAAAAACAAGAAAACTCTGAAAACAGAAAAAATGGCGGCACGAAAAACCGTACCGCCGCCTTATCTAAATAGAAATCAGGCCTTATTCACAGAACCGAAAAGCTCCATCTTTTCTTTGACCGTAGCTTTGATGGCTTCAAATCCGGGAGCCAGCAGCTTCCGGGGGTCAAAGCCCTTACCCTGGCGGTCTTTGCCCTCTTCAATATATTTCCGGGTGGCAGCCGCAAAGGACAACTGACATTCAGTATTTACATTGACCTTTGAAACGCCCAAAGCGATGGCCTTTTTCACCATCTCGGCAGGGATCCCGGTGCCGCCATGCAGTACCAGGGGCATGGTACCGGTCTTTTCCTGGATTTTTGCCAGAACATCGAAATTTAGGCCCTGCCAATTCTCAGGGTACACACCGTGGATATTGCCGATGCCGGCCGCCAGCATGTCCACACCCAAATCCGCAATGCGCTTGCACTCATCGGGATCGGCCACTTCGCCGCCGCCAATAACGCCATCTTCTTCGCCGCCAATTGCGCCCACTTCCGCTTCAACAGAAATGCCACGCTCGTTTGCGGTGCGGATAACTTCCTTTGTCTTTTCAATGTTTTCCTCAATGCCGTAATGAGAACCGTCGAACATAACCGAGGAAAATCCGGCATCCATCGCCTTAAAGGCGCCCTCATAGGTTCCATGATCCAGATGCAGCGCTACCGGAACCGTGATGTTCAAGCTTTCGATCATTGCTTTGACCATTTCGGCCACTGTCTTAAAACCGCACATGTATTTCCCGGCGCCTTCGGAAACGCCGAGAATAACGGGAGATTGATTCTCCTGAGCGGTAAGCAGGATAGCCTTGGTCCATTCCAGGTTGTTAATGTTGAACTGACCGACGGCATAATGGCCAGCCTTTGCTTTGTTGAGCATGTCCTTTGCAGAAACCAACATAAGAATTGCCTCCAAAGTATAAAATTTTGGTATTTCTATTATAACGGAATCCTCTGAAAAAATCAACCGTCAATTCCGTTCTTTCCGCTGTAGAAGCACGGCCCCAATGATAATAGCCCCTTTGAAGGCGGCGTTGAGGTACGGGTCAACGCCCACCAAATTCAAAAGGTTGTTCATTACTCCTACAATCAGGGTGCCAAATACCGTTCCCACAATGGAGCCTTTGCCTCCTGACATGCTGGTGCCGCCTACTACCACCGCAGCGATTGCGTCCATCTCATAACCACTGCCGCCACTGGCATAGTCCAAGGATCCGATCCGGGCAAGCTGCAAAATGGACGCCACGCCCACCAGCAGGCCCATCACCGCGTAAACCCGACATTTGACGCTTTTCACATTGACGCCTGATAACCGAGTAGTGCGTTCATTGGAGCCGACAGCATACACATGCCTGCCAAAGGTAGTATATTTGGAAATCACGTACATGACCACTGCGGCAATGGCCCAATAAATGATGGGAAGCAGGGTCTGTCCGCCAATCGTAGCGGTAGAGATTTTTAAGAATTCTTTTGGCAAAGTAACATTTTGCCCCCGCATGCAGTACTGAGTCACACTGCGAAGAATCTGCATAGCGCCCAGTGTGGCAATAAAGGGTGGCATTTTCCCATAAGAAATTAACAGCCCGTTGCCTTCCCCCAGTAAAGCGGCAAAGGCGACTGTAAGGATCACGGCCAATAAAATAGCGGGTACGCCCGTCAAGCCGATTTTGTTAAACCATCCCACCGCGCCGGTGTCAAGAAGCACCAGGCAGAATGCGCCAGCTGCCACATAAAGCGAACCAACAGAAAGGTCGATCCCACCGGAAATGATTACAAAGGTCATTCCAAGAGCCACAATGCCAATGCCCGCATTGCCACGCAGGATATTCAGCCAGTTGGAGATCCATTTGCCAAACCAGTCTGCTGGAGAGGAAAAAGAAGAATTCACACTAATGGCAATGGTTTGCAGGATCACCATTAGCAGTAGAGCCATGCCCGTGCTGAACAGTGGGTTGGTCCGCCACATACAGGCTGCCCAGGCCAAGGGATTTTTCCGATTTGCTTTCTCTGCTTTTTCCACTTTAAACGACCGCCCTTTCTTTCATTTCTCCGCCTGTCGCCAGACGCATAAATCCCTGCTCTGTCATTTTATCCGATTTCAGTTCCCCTTGCATACTGCCATGGTACAATACGATCGTACGGTCACAAAGCCGAATGATCTCCTGCGCTTCGCTGGACAAGACCACGATTGCCACACCCTGTGCGGCAAGGGCTAGGATGATATCGTAAATGTCCTCCTTCGCCCCCACATCCACACCCTGAGTAGGATTGTCAAAGATCAGCACTTTTGGCTCTGCGTTCAGCCATTTCGCCAGCACTACCTTTTGCTGATTTCCGCCGGAAAGGCTGCCAATGGGATCTCTTTTATCATCCATTTTAATCTTCAGATTCTCCACCTGTTTGGAAAACTCTTTCCCTATACGGTTCCAATCCAAAATCATGCCACGGCGGTTTTTGGGCCAGGTGATGATTGAACCGTTTTCCAAAATATTCATGTCGGCGATAATGCCATTTTCTTTACGATTCCGAGGGACATAGCCAATCCCCAAGGACATGGCCTTGCGAGTGTTTTGAATGTGTACCGGTACGCCGCTGACCAGGATTTCCCCAGTGTATTTCCCTCCGTTGCCAAAAATCGTCTGAAACAATTCGCTGCGCCCATCTCCCAAAAGTCCGGTAAAACCAAGAATTTCCCCGGCGCGTACAGAAAAATTGATATTCTTAAAGCTGTTCCCATTGGTCAAACCGCGCACTTCCAGCACTGTCTCCCCCAATTTTCGATCCTTTCGCAGAGATTCGGTACGCACATCATGTCCCACCATGCAACGCGCCAATTCATCAACATTGGTATCGGAAACCTTTCCCCTGGCTACCACGCTGCCGTCCCGCAGGACAGTGTAGTCCGTGCAAATCTCCATTACCTCCCGGAGCTTATGGGAAATAAAGACAATTGCCACTCCCTGGCCTTGAAGAGTGTGCATCATATCAAAGACGCGCTGGATTTCCGGGTCGGTCAGCGAGGTGGTTGGCTCATCCATGATAATGATCGAAGCATCCATCAAAAGTGCCCTGGCAATTTCCACGATCTGCTTATAGGAAGTGTCCAAGTCCCTAACCATCGTCCGTGGGTCAAGGTTCACATCCATCCGCTGAAAAATCTCAGAGCATTTTTCACACATGGTTCTAGAATTTAAAAGGCAACCGTGCTTCTTTAATTCCCGACCGATAAACATGTTTTCATAAACGGCCAGATCGTTGACAAGATTCAGCTCCTGGTGAATAAATGCGATACCAGATGTCAAGGATTCCATGGGCGTGCGGAATACGACCTGCCTGCCATCCAAAGAAATAGAACCGGAATCCGCAGGAAGCACCCCGCCCAAAATGTTCATCAGCGTGGATTTACCCGCTCCGTTTTCCCCAAGCAGGGCAACGATTTGTCCTCCCTCCAGGTCAAAGTCAATGCCTTTCAGCACGTCATTTGCACCAAATGATTTTGTAATGCCACGCATTGCAAGATTCACACCAATTCCCCCTCTTTTCAGAAAAGGCTATGACGAGAGCGCCATAGCCTTTTCTGTTTCTGCAAATGCTTTGGTTTGTGCCGCGAAATACTGATGCGATTCTGTATTTGTCCTTAATAGGGAGAGCTTTCATCCAGATATTGGTCGCAATTCTCGCGGTCTACCACAGTAGTGGGAATAATTTTGATCTGCTCTACATCCTCACCCTTCAGCAGAGCAAGAGCATTATCCACAGCGTCCTCAA
The DNA here is from genome assembly GCA_964433105.1 of uncultured Acutalibacter sp. Taxonomy (GTDB): domain Bacteria; phylum Bacillota; class Clostridia; order Oscillospirales; family Acutalibacteraceae; genus Acutalibacter. The sequence goes on along the minus strand of CAYSQF010000070.1, from coordinate 1,047 downwards.
CCATAGCGGGACTGTAAAGAGCGGACTGGATCCACAGATCCTGATTCTCTTCCATCTTCTGGAAATACTCCTGGCATCCGCCGCCGCCAGTGACCACCTGGATATCAGTGCGGTTGGCTTCCTGAATAGCAACCAGAACACCCAGGGAAGTTTCATCATCCATTGAGAACACGGCATCGATATGGTCATGTGTGGTCAGGATATCGGCAAAATCTTTCTGGCCGGACTCACGATTGAACTGGGTTGCAAAAGTCTCGACCTCCATGTCAGGGGCAATCTCAGCCAGTTTCTCGGTGAAGCCCTTTTCACGAAGCTCGGACACAGAGCCGGCGGTAGGAACATTCAGCATGATGACCTTTCCGGTAGTGCCAATCTTATCAACAATGTACTGTGCGCTCTGACGGCCCATATCCTCGTTGTCTCCGGAAACACGGTAAATGCCGTCACAGTCAATTTCAATGTCAAAATTGACAACCTTAACGCCCTCGTCAATCAGAGCCTGGATCGGAGCCTCCATGCCTTCCCACTGTGGATAGGCCACAACAGCCTGGGCGCCCCAGGTTTCCAGATCGTCAATACCGGTGGTCATGGCTTCCGCATTGTCGCAGGTGATAAGCTTATACTCAATCTCACCCTGGTCAGCCAACTCCTGACAGCGCTTATCCGCATAATAGGTAACGCCGGAAACCCAGCCGTGGGTAACAGGCGGGGCCAAAATGCCAATCTTATATTTTTCGCCGGTAGTGTTAGTGTTGCCTGTAGAAACATTGGACGCGGCAGAAGTCGTCCCGGCCGCAGACGAACTGGCATTACTATCTCCGCAGCCAGCGAAACAGGCGCAAATCAGTGTTAGGGCCAGGAGCAGGGAAAGTACTTTTTTCATGAATGTTTCCTCCTGAGTGTATAACTCCAAAATATTAGCAGCACTCCAAAAAATGGCTTGCCGCCTTTCAAAAAATATTATAGCAAAACGGATACAATATTGCAAGAGGAAAAACATTATCGCTCAAATTGGTTTTTTCCTGCGCTTTCCCGAACAATGCTCCA
>CAYSQF010000069.1:0-9847 GCA_964433105.1 uncultured Acutalibacter sp. | reverse complement strand
CGATGGCGGCTCCGCAACAGGTGAAGGTGGAACCGGCGGCACAGGCGGCAGCGGCCTTGACGGCAATGGAACCATCACCGGCGGAACCGTAACCAACGGCAGCAGCGCGGAAGGCGCTACTACCGCCACGCCTACACTTTCCGCCACAAGCAGTACCATTAAGGTTTCCAACGCTGCTTCCGGAATGACCTATACCCTTTATGACACAAATGGCAATATAGTTGAAACAGTGACAGCCGGTGACAACGGAACAGTTACCTTCTCCGGGCTGTCCTCCCATACAACCTACGTGGTGAAAGCTACGAACGACAGCGGAATAACAACGGTCATTGGTTCCATCACGACGGCTTCCTCAGGCTCGTCCGCTGGCGGCACGGACTCCTCGGACTCCGGCGTTAGCGGCACAGGAAAGGTCACCGGCGGCACGGTTACCATTTCTCCCGCCAGCCCTGAGGCCGGAGAAACAGTCACGATTACGCTGACCCCGGACAGCGGCTATGTGCTGGGCAAATTGAAAGTACTTGACAGCAACGGCGAGCTTCTGTCCCTTACTGCCAACAGCAATGGGACATACTCTTTTATCATGCCCTCAGATGAGATAACCATTGATGCCCTTTTCAAAAAGCTGGTAAGCTGGTATGCCGACTGTGAACGGGACGCTGCCTGCCCAGCCTATAGATTTACTGATCTGAACCTGGCTCGGTGGTATCACAATGGCGTCCACTTCTGCGTAGAAAACGGCTACATGGCGGGCATCGGAAAGAACCTGTTCGCGCCGAACGACACCTTGACCCGTGCCGAACTCGTTACCATTCTTTGGAATGTTTCCGGTTCTCCCAAGGTAACCGGCACAACCTTCTCCGATGTTGCGCAGAACGCCTGGTACTCTCAGGCGGTGGCCTGGGGAGAAGAAACCGGAGCGGTCGCCGGCTACGGCAATGGCTCTTTCGGTCCCCATGACTCCATCACCAGGGAGCAGCTGGCCCTCATACTTTACCATTATGCCGGAAGTCCGGAAAGCACCGGGAGTCTTGATAGCTTTACCGATGGGACGAAAGCCAGCGCCTGGGCTGTTTCCGCCTTGCAGTGGGCGGTAGAAAACGGAATCATCTGCGGCAAGGGTAACGGTATTCTCGACCCGACAGGAAAGGCCACCCGCGCAGAAGCTGCGGCGATGATACAAACCTATCTGGAAAAATAAGAGTTCCTGTAAAATCAGGGATGCCGTTGTTCTTTGTCATTCCCGCTTCCTCCACGGCCTTCCGAAGTAGGAGCATACTCCGGCAAAAAGCTCTGCAGGATCAGCCCGCCCATGCGGGTGTAGTCGTGTTGTATGCCTCTATAATTGTTGTGGATTTGGGAGCGGCTCATATAGGCAACCGTAACAGAACCCTCGCACCAGCGTGCGAGGGTTCAAACTATTTGTGAATAAGTATTTGGGCAATATTCAATAAGCCGGGAACGCTGTCCTGCTTGGAAGTAAGTACATACTCATTTTGATTTTCTTCAAATTACCCATTCTTGTCCTTGAATGGCAAGCTAAAGAGATAAGTAGACAGCACCGCTTATGTAGAGCCGGTCAGCGAGACAGAATTGAGGTCAGAGAGCTGTAAAATGGAAACGCTCGCATTTTTCTATTGTAAATCCCAGCTTATACTTAGAAACTAGTATATAAAGAGCACGCTTTTGTCAGCGTTCAGTTTCGGTATGGGGAAAGGCGGAACCCTTATCCATCCGCTTTAGGAACCGGAGAAGCAGTACCGTGCCAAGAATAGACATGACCACTTCGGCAGCAAGCTGCGCCAGGGACAGACCGTACAAGGGCAAAAGTGCGTTTAACAGGAAGAGAGCTGGGATTTCCAGTAATCCCTTCCGGGCAATGGCCATGAACAAGGATTGAACGCCCTTTCCCACGGCTTGGAATACGCCTACCGCCAGAAAATCCATACAGAGGAAGGGGATGGACACCGCAAAGCCCCGTAAGAACCAGCTGCCGTATTCCACCGTTTGGGGATCCTGAATAAAGGCCCGGGTGATAGGGGCGGAAAATACGCAACAGAGGATGGAAAGGCTAATCAAAATGCTTTGGCAGACCACGGCGGTAAACCGCAGGGATTTTTTCATACGTGTGTGGAGCCTTGCCGCATATGTGTAGCCGATCAGCGGCATAACGCCCTGTGAAATACCGTTGCTGATATACCAGGGGATCATGGAAACCCGGTAGGCGATGCCCATTGCCGCCAGTGCTTCCGCTCCAAAAGGAGAAGCCATTGCGTTTAGCAGGATGTGGCTGACCACATTGAGAAGGTTTTGAATAGAAGCGGGGACGCCCACCGCGCAAACGCCCTTTACCACCGTCGGCCGAAAGGTGAACTCCTTTGGGGAAATGCAGACATAGGTGGATTTCCGCTTTATCAGCAGGTAGCCAAAGAAATACAGGGTGGCAAAGCAGTTGGAGAGGAAAGTGGCGAAAGCCGCACCTTCCGCGCCCATGTTAAAGCCAAAGGGGAGGATAAATAAAGGATCTAAAATGATGTTCAACAGGCAGCCGCTCATGGTGCCGATGCTGGCGTGCAGAGTAGCCCCTTCGGAGCGGATGAGATAGGCCATTACCACATTTAAAATGGACGGCGTAGCCCCAAAGCAGACAGTCCAGAGCAGGTAGCTCCGGGTCGCGCCGGTGGTGGAAGCGTCAGCGCCCAGCAAGGAAAGCAGAGGCGTCATCAACAGGGTGCAGAGCAGAGAAAATAAAATGCCGCAGACCACCGCCCCATAAAAGCTGAAAGCGGAGCTTTGTTTTAGGGTTTTATAATCTTTTCGGCCCAGCGCCCGGCTCATCATGCTGGAGCCACCTACGCCGAACAGGTTGTTTACCGCGTTGAAGGCCAGCAACACCGGGGCCGCCAGGGACACCGCTGCCGTTTCCACCGGGGCATTGAGCATGCCGACAAAATATGTATCCGCCATGCTGTAAATCAAGGCCACTAGGCTGCTTGCCACCGTGGGGATGGAAAGCGCGGCCACCGCCCGGGGGATAGATTCCCTTTCGAAGAGTTCTAATTTTCTGTTGTTGTCCGTCATTGCTTTTCCCCCATAAAACTTGCTGGTTCCTAATCCCAGCCGCGTCAGCGATATAATTTATCATATCACTTAAAGTAGACTTTAAGTCAAGAGGGATAGGCCTTACAGACGATTTCAATTGCCAAAGTGCCAGAGCCGCGTTTGTTCAGCGTTTCCTATTGTGACAGTTGGCGGATCGTATTCTGAATGGATTCGGGCATGCTCCCGGTCAAATCACAATCCTGCAGATCCTTAACTGTATACCGTATGTTGGTTTCAAGCCAATCCGCAGTTTTCCATATGGGAACACTGATAAGATGGCTCCGCATCGACCTGAATGCTGTCAATCACCTTTTGAAAACACGTCAGGCAGGCGTCATCCTTTTTCGCTCCGGAAAAGGCAAACAAATAGATATAGTTTTCTGTTTCAAATAGGTAATGTTCGCCGTACCGTTCATAGGGGATCAAAACGTCCGATTCTTCATCTCTTTTTCTGCCCCCCGGCTCCACCGAATTTGTGTAACAGTAGTGATAAGTATCGGCATCGTCGATCTCCGTATTTTCCAAGCGTGTAAAGCTGGATTTATCCTGGCCGGCTTCGGCGGAATGGGAGGCCGCTTTGGTTACAGCCCGACAGGAAGAAAAGAAGAAGCGCAAGGGGTAGGAAAAGCAGCCGTGCCGAATTTTTAAAATGAGTTCCGTACATCTTTTCAACCCCTATTTTCATATTGTCAATAATCTTAAAAAGCTTTTTATAAAAAGTTTCAAATGCAGATGAGCGACTTTGGCAATTGCCAAGTATTACGAATCGCTGCCGAAATCTTCGTCCAGTTTTACCGTTACGGCAGGACGGTAAAGCTTCCCTGGGCGCACCGGGCGCCGCCCTCCTCCAAGAACAGCAGGAATTCACCTGGTTCCACGGTAAATTTCATTGCCCGATCCCAAATGGAAAGCTCCTCGGTTCCCAGGGTGAGCACGCATTTCTCTGTTTCTCCCGCCCTTACGAATACACGGCGGAAGGCTTTCAGCTCCTTGACCCGCCGGGTGGTGCTGGCTTGTCGATCGTGCAGAAAAAGCTGAGGGACAGCCCAGGCGTCCATCGGCCCCACGTTTTTAATGGTAAACCTGACCTCCGCCCGTTTTCCGGCATGCAGATCCTTTTTAGAAAGCGGAGATGGGAATTGTACGTCTGTCAGCTCGAATCGGGTGTAGGAAAGCCCCCAGCCAAAGGGGTACAACGGGCCGGCGGCTTGATCCTGATAACGGGGCGCGGGGGAGGAATCCTTGTAATTGTAATAGCAGGGAAGCTGACCGGCGCTTCTGGGGAGGGAAGCGGGGAGCCGGCCGGAAGGGGAAAGCTTTCCGGAAAGCAGCTCCGCCAGAGCCTTGCCGCCCATAGGGCCGGGATAAAAGGCATATAGCACATCCGTTGATTTTTCGCAGATCTCCGGGATGGCGTAGGGCCTGCCCCCAAGGATCACCGTCACTACCGGTTTCCCTGTGCCAAATACTGCCCTCGCAAGTTCCTCCTGCACGCCGGGCAGCTGGAGGGATGCGCAGTCCACACCTTCGCCGCAGTCCATTTGGACGGGGCCGTCCAGGATTGCCGCGCCGTTGCTGCCAAACGCCGCCCCGGCAAATCGGCTGGAGGAACCTCCCAGTGCGAGGATGACCACATCGCTGGTTTTGGCGGTTTCCACCGCTGGGGCAATACCGGAGCGGTCCGCGCCGCATACGGTGCAGCCCGGAACAAAGCTGACAGCGTCCTGGCCAAATTCTTCCCGCAGGCCCTGCAGCAGGGTAACGCCTATTCCCTCCCGCTGGGGCGGGGTATAATCTCCCAGCTGGTGATATAGCGCATCGGCGTTGGGGCCGATCACCGCAAGCTTTTTACCGTCCCGTTTTAGGGGCAGCAGACCGCGCTTCAGCAGGACCGCGCTTTCCCTGGCCAACTCCAGGCTTTCCGGAAATTCCTCATAAGAAAATCGCTTTGGGGGAGTCTCTTCCAGGTAGGGATGTTCAAACAGGCCCTGCCGGAATTTAAACTCCAGTACTCGCAGACAGGCCCGGTCCACCGCCCGTTGGGAGATTAGCCCCAGCTCCACCGCTTCTTCCAGATGGGCAAAGCCCTGATCCCAAAGGCTTAATTCTATCCCGGCTTCCAATGCCATTGCCCCGGAAGCTGCCGGGCTGCCAGTCAGCCGATCCAGCCGGTCAATGGCGGTGCCGTCGGCCATCACCAGGCCTGTAAAGCCCAGCTCCTCACGGAGGATTGTCTGTAAAAGCTCCGGGTTTGCGTGGCAGTACACGCCGTCGATCTCGTTGTACGCGGCCATTACCCCTTTTACCCCGGCCTGACAGCAGGCTTTCATAGGGGGAAGGTGGATTTCCCGCAGTTCTCTGCCGCCGATCCTCGCAGCGCTGGAATTGACGCCACCGGTGGTTTCCCCCTGGGCGCAGAAATGCTTGGCTGTCACCGGAACGCCTGCTCCCTGGCACCCGGTCACCGCCTGCCGTGCCATGCAGGCCGCCAGATAAGGATCCTCCGAATAGCATTCCTCACTCCGGCCCCAGCGGGGATCCCGCAGCACATCCAGCATGGAAATCAGTGCAAAGTCCACGCCCAGCTCCCGGAGCTGGATCCCGCAGACATGGAAGGCTTTCCGAACCAGGGCCGGATCCCAGGAAGCGCCCATAGCCAGGTTTACTGGCAGCAGGTAGCCGTCCAGGGCCTGGTGCCCGTGGGGGCACTCGGTGCTCAGCAGCATGGGAACACCGAACCGGGAGTGCTCGATCACATAGCGCTGGACGAGATTATAAGCCTTTTTCATCAGGACGCCGGAAAGCCCGTTTACGTAATCCCTTTGAGACCAGGGGTCTGCCCGGTACAGGCCATATAAAGCGCCCAGGCCGCCCCAGTACTCCACCTCGGCTTTGAAAGTGTCGGACAGGGAAATTTCGTCCCCCCGGCGCTCATAGGCGGAAAAGCCGTACAGCCTTTGATTGAGCTGGCCTACCTTTTCCCGAAGAGTCATGCGGGAAAGCAGGTCTTCTGCCCGTTCCCGAGGCGTATTCGCGGGATCCTGATAAGTCGCCATAGCACACGTCTCCTTCTAAAAATTTCTTGCGGTGAGGATTACGCCCTGCGAAGATCACGGGTCATAAGTTCAGGCGGGGTCAACCGGGCCGAAACGGTAGCCCACGCCGCGCACGGTCTGGATCCTGCCGCCATATTCCCCCAACTTTTTCCGGAGGGTGCGAATATGCACATCGATGGTGCGGCTCTCTCCCAAATAGTCCTCTCCCCAAACTGAGAGGGTTAGCTTTTCCCGAGTGAACACCATGCCCGGATGGGAAAGAAACAGGCGGAGCATTTCAAATTCCTTATAAGTCAGGGGAATTACCGCGCCATAAAGGCGTACTGTGTGCCGATTCGCGTCTAATTCCAGTTCGCCGGCTTTCAAAAGGCTGCCCGGCGCTGGGGCGCTCCTGCGTAAAACCGCCTTAATCCGAGAAACCATTTCCATCATGCCAAAAGGTTTTACCAGGTAATCGTCGGCACCCAGGTCCAGGCTTTGCACCTTATCGTATTCCATGCCCTTCGCCGTGGCCATAATGACCGGGATCTCCCTTGTCGCGGGGTCCGATTTCAGCCGTTGTAAAAGGGCCACACCGTCCTCGCCAGGCAGCATTACATCCAGCAGAACCAGATCCGGACGCTGCTCCCGCAGCGCGGCAAAAAAATCCCCACCGTTTGCAAATCCTCTGGCCTCAAAACCGGTGGATCGCAGGGTGTAAACCTCGATTTCCCGTACGCTTTCGTCGTCCTCTACGCACCAGATATTCATATGGACCGCCCTTTCCGCTTACCCCAGCAGGGTGGGGAGCAGCATAGTCAATGTGCCAGCCGTGACAGCCGTGGAATCCGTTTCCCGGATGTCGCATTTGGCCTGGATCGACGTAAGCTCCGCAAACAGCGCGGACCTACCGCACAAAGGATCCGCATCAACCCCGCTCCCATAGTAATAAAGCATAAACCGGATGAATAAAGACAGTATACTGCGCTTTCCCGGTTCCCGCAAGCCTTTTGAGGAAGGCTTCTCCACTTTATTATGAAGGTTTCCCGTAAATTTTTAAAGGGATTTTTTGTTAAATTCTTGTAAAGGGCCGCTTTCCCCGACACTCCAAAGCGCTTTACAAAACATTTTTGGTCTGCTATGATATTTTTACTGTAGCCAGCGGCTGCTGAAATAAATAGGAGGAGTTTTTATGAAATACCGTAATCCGATCCTTCCGGGATTTTATTCGGACCCAAGTATCTGCCGGGTGGGCGGGGATTATTATTTGGTCAACAGCTCTTTTGAATTTTTTCCCGGCGTTCCCCTTTGGCACAGCCGGGATCTGGTGAACTGGGAGCAGATCGGCCATGTGCTCACCAGGAAAAGCCAGCTTCCCCTGAAAAACGCCGGGACTTCCGGCGGCGTGTTCGCCCCGACCATCCGGTATCACGACGGCCGGTTTTACATGATCACCACCAACGTCACCGGCTGTGGCAATTTCTTTGTCTGGACCGATGACATCCGGGGTGAATGGTCCGACCCGGTCCAAATCGACCACTGGGGCATCGATCCTTCTCTGTTTTGGGATGAGGACGGAAAGACCTATTACCAGGGAACGGGTGTTGACAGCCGGAAACGCCAGGGGATCGTCCAATTTGAGATAGATCCGGAAACCGGGAAAATACTTTCGGAGAAAAGGATCATCTGGTACGGCACCGGCGGGAAATGCCCAGAGGGCCCTCACATGTATAAAATCAATGGGATGTACTACCTGATGATTGCCGAGGGCGGCACCGAATACGGCCACATGGAAACCATTGCCAGGTCCCGCAGCCCCTGGGGGCCGTTTGAAAGTTGCCCCAGAAACCCGATTTTGACCCATCGGGACGTGACCCCGATTTTTGGAGCGGACGGCCCCTGCCCCGGCGATTTCCAAGGCTTGGGCCACGGCGACCTGGTAGAAGGTGTTTCGGGGGATTGGTGGATGGTGTTCCACGGCTTTAGGCCCTCGCAAAGCATGCTGCACCACCTTGGCCGGGAAACCATGCTGGCTCCGGTGGTTTGGAATAAAGACGGATGGCCGGTAGTAAACGGCGGCGGCACTATTCCTGCGGAGATAGAGCTTGCGGACCGGCCGGGGCCGGACAAGCAGCAGGACATTTTTAGCTTTACCGAAAGCTTTGCAGAGGAAAAAAGACTTCCGCCGCGCTGGGTGTGCCTGCGGGAGCCTGTAAGGGAAAATTATGGCATGGAGCGGGGCCTTACCCTGATTTCCGGCAGCGACTGCCTGGACAGCCTGGGTTCCCCTACCTTTGTGGGCGTGCGCCAGGGCCAGTTCGCGGCGATTGCCGAAACGGTTTTGGAGTTTTTCCCGGCGTCGGAAGCGGCACAGGCGGGAATCACCGTGTTCCACACAAACGAGCACCATTATGATCTGCTGGTGACAAAGCGGGATGGCAGGCGTGCCTGTTTACTGTATCGCCGGGCCTGCGACTTAACGGCGAAATCCACTCCCGTTTTCCTGCCGGATAGCGGCAAGATCCGTCTGCGTATCAAAGCGGACCGGCAGAAATACCGATTCTTTGCAGGACCTGCCGAAGGTCCTTTGGAAAAGGTGGGGGAGGGCTGTACCCAGCTGCTTTCCACCGAAGTGATGCGCGGCACCTTTACCGGCTGCTTCCTGGGGTTATTCTGTCAAGGGGAGCAAGGGCAGAAGGCCATGTTTGAAAGCTTTTCCTATCAGCCCGGGGAATAGAGCGGACGTGGAAAAAGCGCGGCGTGGAGATACACTCTCCGCGCCGCGTACTTTTTGTATGGCTGCCGGATAAACCGGTTATTTTACATGTTCCTTAATCCAGGCGCAGTCATCCTTCAGGCATTTGTCGTGCTCGTCGTAGAAGCCCTCGCGCTCCACGACCCAGAAGGCCTCGAAATCCTGCTCGTCCAGGGCGTTCTTGATTTCCTGCCAATCAATGTTGGATTCCGGCGCGCCCATCTTGCACTGAACCTCGAACCGCTTTTTTCCCTCTGGGCTGTTGTTCTGGGCTTCAAATTGATCCAAAATTTTCTGGCGCTCTTCCAAAGACATTTCCGCAGCGTGGGCAAAGGGACCATCGCCCTGCTTTTGCTCGTGAGCGGAAGCGGGCCGCGGACCGGGACCTTGCACCTTGGAATTTTCCTTTACGTGAATGGCCACGATACGGTTTTTGTATTTGCGGATAAAGGTGGGAGGATAGCAGCCGCCGTTCTGCGCCCAGCCGCAGTCCAGCTGGGAATAGCATTTGGTGGAATTGTCCAGCAGATGCTCCAGCAGGCATTTCCCCTGATCTACAAAGAATTCCTGGCTGTGGTTGTGGTAGCCGATCTTAATGCCGTAAGGCTCTGCCATTTCCGCCATTTGATCCAGTTCGTGGGCCACTTCGATGGCTTCTTCCTTATTGCAGAAGGGGGTGCTCGCCCAGATTACGGCCTTGCCGCCCAAAGCGGCCATTTTCTTAACGATCTCCTCGGTGGGCTTGGCATGAACGGAAACAATCTCCAGGCCGGTTTCCTCCGCCCACTTTTTAATGTCCTCCACGCTGTTGTTGTCCAGATCTACGGGCAGAAGTTCCACGCCGGTATAGCCCAAAGACGCGATGGTCTGGAATTTCTCCTGCAGCGTGGGGCCAAGTCCCAGGTAGCTTGCGATGCCGCCAAAGGAATACGTGCCGATGTTGACTTTCATAAAA
>CAYSQF010000068.1:8423-9978 GCA_964433105.1 uncultured Acutalibacter sp. | reverse complement strand
TGGAGCTGGTGAGCGGACTTGAACCGCTGACCTGCTGATTACGAATCAGCTGCTCTACCAACTGAGCCACACCAGCATATACAGGATCGAACCGTGTCAACATGCTTTTTTATTATACTCAACGACAATATTTTTGTCAATCCCAAATTAACGTGTTGAAAAAATTCTTTTGCTTTATGTTCACAGACAAAACAAATATGAAAAAGACAGGACAGTCCCCAAATTATCTGGTATATTAAAAATACTTCAAAGGAAGAGGGAAGAAACATCGTGGAATGGACCCAAACCCTTCGGAAAGCCATCGATTATATGGAGAAGCATATCCGGGAGCCAATCACCCCCGAGAATGTGGCTGCCCATGTTTCCGTATCGCCCTTATATCTGCAAAGAGGATTTGAAATGGTCACCGGCTATTCCATTTCCCGATATCTTCGGTATCGCCGGATGTACCTGGCCGCGTTGGACTTGGCAGCTGACCGCGGGAGAGTAATCGACGCGGCGTACCAGTATGGATTTGAAACGCCGGAAAGCTTCTCAAAGGCCTTTGCACGGTTTCACGGTGCCACGCCGACGCAGATCATGCGGGACCACAGCAGAATCAAAACATTCTTTCCTTTGAAGATCACAGTGACCGTTCAAGGAGGAGAAGCGGTGGAGTATACGGTTGAAAAGGTAAAGGCCTTTACGCTGGTTGGCTTTGAAAGGGAGATTTCTTTTGACGCCGGCTACCAGGACTGTCCAAAGTTTTGGGATGAATTTTCCGAAAGGTATCTGGGTCCACTGTTTTCAGGGAAAGAGCCGGAAACCGACGAGGAACAGGCGGTCTGTGCCCATCGGATCGGGGAATTTGGCGTGTGCGTTTGCGATGGAGAAAAGCCGGGGGTATTCCGGTACTTGATTGCCGGCAGATATCAGGGCGGGCCTGTGCCGGAGAACATGTGGAAAATTTCTTTCCCGGAGCAGGAATGGGCTAAGTTCCCGTGCCGGGGACCACTGCCCGGGGCGCTGCAATCGGTAAATACTCAGATTTTTCAAGAATGGCTTCCCGGAAATACGGAATACCAGGTATCTGCGGACGTAAGCTTGGAATGGTATGCAGCAGAAAGCGAGGTAAATTCTTTTGGGTACGAAAGTGCCATTTGGATTCCTGTAAAACGGATTTAGGGCCTTTACCTTGCGGAAGCTGAGTGTGCTGACGGCACGAAAGCGCCTAGTGGCTGGACAGAGTGGACGATCCCGGCGTAGGCTCAGTGAGCTGCGTAATTCGCTTTGTCTGGTCAATGAATCTCTGCAAGACGGTGGTCTGCATCTTCGCATTTTCCAGCCCGCTCTCCAAGGCAGGAATGACGGCTTTTAGTTCCGCCTGCTCGCTATAAATGACATGGAGATAGTGGCAAACCGCTCATCAAAGAGCTTCTGACGGACATTCACAAGAGAACGAAGAAGCTGCCTGTGCCCTGTAAGGTCAAATGGGAGCAGATAGCACTGTCCACCTTTAGAAACGACTGGCAAGTATCCGGGCAAAGAAAAAAGTTTCTGGCACAGAAAGATTCAA
>CAYSQF010000068.1:0-8323 GCA_964433105.1 uncultured Acutalibacter sp. | reverse complement strand
AACCGCAGGCCATCACAAAGCAGAAACCAACAGTTTTCCTACCATGGGGCAGATACTGCATTTGCAATTGACTTTCAAAAGGCATTTTGGTATTATTAAATAAATAGAGAGCGTATGTGCTGATTCGAAAAGTTTTGTAGTTTTTATGGGAATACTTATTGCTGCTTTATACCTCTTGACAGCAATTCCTACGATGGCAGCCGCAGCATTTGGCAGGCACTCGCTCTACCGTGCCACTGTTGGGTGGATGCTTTAATTATTATCCGAGATAGAGATGCGCAAAACATCAGTCTTTGCAAAGTGCGCTATATAAATGAACTCTAATAGGATTGATGCTATGTATGGTTGCCGCTTTGTGAGCAAAGTTGAATTTTGTACATTCCCTGCATCAGAGATTATTTGGAGGCGAACCTGATTTGAGTAAGAAGGTATTGGGAATCCTGCTGGCCACACTGTTTCTTTTTACCGGATGCTCTACAGGAAACAACGCTGTTGAGCAGGATAATATTTCTTCCTCGGAGTCCGAAGGTTACAATTTTATCTTTGTATGTCCCATTGTGGGAATTGAGTATTGGCAGACCTGCTGCGATGGCATTCGTACCGCCGACCAGGAGCTTGGCACCACCACTACAACCATCGGGCCGCAGGCCGCAGAAAATTTCGCTACCGAGATCATTGGATACATGGAAGAAGCCGTGGAGGCAAAGCCGGACGGTATCATGGTTTATGCCGGCATTGAGGAACTGTTCCCGCTGATTGATAAGGCTGTTGCGGAAGGTATCCCCGTTCTTGCCATTGACAGCGATGCTCCTGCCACCTCCCGCGCTGCATATGTGGGAACCGATGATTTCAACGCTGGAACTTCGGCTGGTAAGACTATGGTCAATCTGACCGGCGGGACGGCAAAGGTCGCCGTTGCGATAAGCTCCTTTTCCGCAGAAAAGGAGCTTAAGGTTGTGGACGCTTTTACAGACGCGATTCGCGATTATGATATAGATATTGTAGCCACCGTTGAAACCGGGGGGAATATGACCACATCTGAGGAAGTCACCCGGGAACTGCTGGAGCAGTATCCTGACATCACCGCAATTTTTAACACTGCGACCGTAAATGCGACTGGCGCAGCCCGGGTGAAGGAAGAGATGGGCCTGGATGATCTGATTCTGGTGGGCTTTGACGACACAGAAGAAAATCTTGCCTTTGTTCGCTCGGGGATCATCGATGCCCTGTTGGTGCAACGCACCGAGCAGATGGGATATCAGGCTGTAACCGTGCTCAAGGAGATTGTGGACAAAGGAAGACCGTCGGCTACAAGCTACGACACTGGCACTATTCTGGTGACGCGGGATAATATCGATACCTACGCTGCCACGCCGGATTTGATTTATTCCGGGGAAACAGTGCGGGTGGGCTATTATACCGGCAACAGCGCGTTTCAGGACGGATTTTCAGACGATGCCCGCAAGTCCGGCTACGCCTATGAATACTATCAGGCCATTTCCATCCTCACTGGGTGGCGGTATGAATACGTCTACTGTTCCCGTTCTGAGGCGCTGGATATGCTGATGAACGGCGAAGTGGACATTGTCGCCGGGGTATATCAGACGGATCTGCGCATGGATCAAATGCTGTTCTCTTATAAGGATATGGGACTGGATGGGGACCCCCGATATTTTGCCGTCAGCAAAGAGCGCCCGGACCTTCTGGAGGATTTGGACTACGCAATGGAGCAGCTGAGTACTTATTCGCCTGATTTGCCCGTCACCCTTTGGCAGAAGTACTATAGCGAAGCCGCGCAGCAGGTACTTACCGATACCGAAAAGAACTGGCTGACTTCTGCGGGGGAACTGTGCGTGGGATACGTTCGGGACAACCTTCCTGTTTCCGATCAGACCAAAGAGGGGGCGCCCACAGGATTAGTTAAGGATTTAATCGATTTTATGTCTGAATATATGCATATCTCACTAGCTCCTGTGTGTTATGATACGATCCGGGAGATGGAGAACGCCTTGGATGCCGGAGAAATTGATATCGCATTCCCAATTTACTCCGACCTGTGGCTCACAGAAAGCAAGGGGTTCCGCCAAACGGATGTGATTATCAGCGACCGTGCAATGGTCGTGTATCAGGGAAGCTATAGCAGTGATATGCTGGACCGGGTGGCTTTGGCGAAGGAGGGCATCGGCCAGCGGTATTATCTTACGTCTTATTATCCCGATTCGGAAATGGTTTTCTTCTCATCCCGGGAGGACGCATTCAACGCGATCCTCAGTGGAGAAGAGCGGTGCACCGTAGGCTGTTCCAGTATTCTTCAGCGTTTTATTGCCGAACATTCCGAATATCAGAGTATGAATATCGCCTATCTGAACACCTCGGAGGACTTCGGCATGGCGGTGCGGCAGGAAAACAGTATTCTCGCAGGTATACTTAACAAAGCGATACGGCAGCTGGACACCGCTGCCATTACCAGCTCTCTCATGGCTTATTCCAACGCGGAGTCGGATCTTACCATTTGGGAAATTTTCCGAAGGCACTCTGTGCTGATCATTTGGATTCTTATAGTGATTTTTACGGTAATTGGCTTGCTGGTTGCCATTTATTTGCATAATCTGCGCTCCTTCAACAAGGCGCAAGCCAAAACCCAGGCGGAGCTGCAGGTAGCTCTGGAAACAGCAGAGGTAGCCAACAAAGCAAAAACCACTTTTCTATCCAGCATGAGCCACGATATTCGCACACCCATGAACGCCATTGTGGGCATGACCACTATTGCCGCCCATCATTTGGACGATCGAGAGCGGGTACAGGATTGCTTGGAAAAAATCAATCTTTCCAGTCATCATTTGCTGACTCTTATAAATGATGTGTTGGATATTTCCAAAATAGAGAGCGGCAAGCTCACTCTGAACCCTGTTGTATTTTCCATTCGGGAAACGATCACCTCGCTTATCAACATTGTGCGTCCTATGCTGAGCGCCAAGGACTTGGAGTTTGACGTTCATCTCCACAGGGTTGATTACGAGAGTTTGTACGCCGACGAGGTGCGGATAAATCAGATTTTTATCAATATCTTGACAAACGCCGTGAAGTACACGCCGGAGGGCGGCAAGGTAGTTATGGATCTCACCGAGGAATTTCTTCCGGAGAACGATCATGTGCGTCTCACTTACACGGTGGAGGATACTGGAATCGGCATGTCCGAGGAATTCATGGCCACCATGTATCAAACTTTCTCCCGCGCCAAGGATGGCCGGATAAATAAAATACAAGGTACCGGCCTTGGACTTGCCATTGTCAAGCAGATGGTGGATTTAATGGGCGGCACCATCGATTGTAAAAGCACTCTTGGCAAGGGCACAAAATTCACTGTCACCCTGGATGTGCCCGTGGGGAAGAAGATGCCGGAAAAGCTCACGCTCCCTCAAAAGATTCCGATCCTTTTGGTGGATGATGACGAGATTTTCCTGGAAAGCGCCGACGAGATTCTGCGGGATATGGGTGCCGTGACGAAAACTGCCTTAGGCGGTGAGGAAGCACTGAATATTGTGAAAGCCGGACGTCAAAAGGGCGAAAGCTTTGCTGTGGCCATAGTGGACTGGAAAATGCCCGAAATGGACGGCCTGCGGACCATCCGGGCCATCCGGAGCGTGGCGGGCGGCGAAATGCCCGTTATTCTGGTGAGTGCCTATGATTGGAGCGAAATCGAAGACGAGGCCGGGGACAGCGGCGCCAACGGCTTTATCAGCAAACCGTTGTTTCGGTCATACGTTTATGAAAAGCTCTGTGAGATTCTACGTCTAGAGGGAGAAACCGCCGAAGAGAAGGCGAATCAGGCAAACGACCTGCAGGGGAAGCACCTGCTGGTGGCTGAGGACAATGAGCTAAACTGGGAGGTGATTGCTGAGCTGCTGGACATGAGCGGTATCTCCGCGGATCACGCAAAAAATGGCCAAGAATGTGTGGATATGCTGGGGAAGGCCCCGGCCGGGGCCTACGATATGGTTTTAATGGATATCCAAATGCCGGTCATGAATGGCCGAGACGCTTCCAGGGCCATTCGGGCAGACAGTCGGCCCTACGTGAGGGACATCCCCATTATCGCCATGACGGCAGACGCCTTTGCTGAGGATATCGCGGCCTGTTTAGAGGCAGGTATGGACGGGCATGTGTCAAAACCGGTGGATATGGATAAGCTGTACCAGGAAATGCACAAGGTTTTATCCTTGAAATCTAACGGAAAAGATCGGCGGAAGGCTCTCGGCTGAGGTTTTAGGTCTGATATGTTGATTTTGTCAATTTGGGAGTGGGCGAGAAAAGCGCAGAGATGCGTTTTCTGGCTGTGCCGTCAACCATTAAAGGCGGTCGCAATGTACTTTTCGCTGTCTTGTGGGGAATAGATAAATTCATCCATATGGGAACCCTGGAAAAAGTATTCGGGCGGAGAGGGCTTTCCGGGGTCAGCGTCAAAGGTTTCGATAATAATCAGCTTAATCTTCATTCTGGACGGCAGAATGCTTTTGATAAACACGCTTGCCTGCTGTCCAGGAAAAATATTTTCTCGCACCTCCGCCAGGCCCGCTAAATTTGGAGTGAGTTCTACAAAAACGCCGTAGCTTTCAATGCTGCGGATAATTCCCGCTACAGTTTCACCGGGCCGAAATCCGGCGACATTTTCTTCCCAGGTTCCCAAAAGCTCCTTGTGGGAAAGGGTGATGCGGTTATTTTCTTTTGAACGGACCACTGCCCGAATATCCATTCCAACAGAAAAACGCTCCCGAGGGTGCTCGATACGGGAAACAGAAATGGTGTCAATGGGAAGCAGGGAGACAACGCCGCAGCCGATATCCGCAAAAACGCCGAACGGTTCAATGTGGGTGATCCTGGCATCCAGCACATCGCCGGGGATCAAACGGCTTATGTATTTCTCCCTGCACAGTTCCTGGGCGGCCCGGCGGGAAAGCAGAGCGGTAACCCTGCCGTATTCGTCCCGGATGAAATCCTGTATCAGAAAGCACACTGGGCGGTTGACTCGCGAAATAATGGCGATATCCCTGACACTGCCGTCCTTTATGCCGATGGCCCCTTCCTCTCTGGGAATGATCCCTTTCATGAATTTGAAGTCTACAATCAGGTTGTGATTGCTGTCGCACATCAGGGCGCGGGCTTCCAATATTTTCTGGTCCCGCATAGCTTCGGATAAGGATGCGGGGGACTGCAGGGCGGTTTTATTTTCAGGTGTGTCGATCAGATGACCTTCCGGATAAAATTTCATTGTGCGGACCATTCCTTTCTGGACGATGCCGTCCATCCTCTTTTGCCGCGGTGCCGCAAAATTACGCGGTGCTCCTTTGGCTGTAAAGAAATATATGAAAGAAATGGCTTTAACATGCTGGCAGGGGACAACCGGCCAAAACGATTATCCTATTTTTTCGTGTTCCTCCCGCACCAAAGAAGGGGTGATCTTTTGGCACAGTCCGGGCTTGCAAACTGAGATAATTTGAGATACAATTCTTTGTGCGTTCACATTATAATTTTTGGGAAAGCCCGGCTGTTTCCCTTTTAGAAAGGAATTTCCCTATGAAAAGATGGTTTCTCTGTCTGCTGGCTCTGCTGATTGCCTTGAGCTGTACAGCTTGCGCAGCTTCTGACGGTTCTCCCGCCGCTGCGGTATTGAAAAATCAGGATCAGCTTATCCTGCGGGATCAGCTTAAGTCTACGTCTAACCATGAAGCGGTTGGCTACCAGCTTGATCCCCCAGAAAAGGGTGAAGAAATCGCCATAGTGACAATGTTGTCCGGTGAAAGCTTCAAGCTCCGCTTTTTCCCGGACGAAGCGCCAAAGGCCGTTTATAATTTTAAGCTCCACGCCATTCAGGGGTATTATGACGGCCTGACTTTTCACCGGATCGTAAAAGGTTTTATGATCCAGGGCGGTGATCCCCAGGGTGATGGCTTTGGCGGGGAAAGTGTTTGGGGGGAAGGCTTTGAGGACGAATTCAATTCCAACCTGGTGAATATCGATGGCGCTGTCGCGATGGCAAACAGTGGCGCCAACACCAACGGAAGCCAATTCTTTATCAACGCTACCAGCGGTACAAAGCCAAACTGGGATAATTATCAGCTTGGTTTTGAGCAGTATCAAAATGATCCGGACGCCTTTACCGCCAGCTATGGCCGATGGATCAAAATGGATCAGGTGCCGGATGAAATGAAAACCTTGTACAATGAAAACGGCGGGAATCCGCATCTGGACGGGTATTATTCCACCACCGGCGAGGGCCATACGGTTTTTGCGCAGGTGTTTGAAGGCATGGAAAATGTGACAGCCCTGATGGATACTCCGGTGGGCGAGGATGGCTCCACGCCTGTTGAGGATGTGGTGATCCGGCGGGTGGAGATCACCACTTATTGACCTTCCGTGAATATCACATGATGTAAAAAAGGCAGTTGTTTTCGAGGTTAAAACAACTGCCTTAAGCTTTTTGTTTGAATTTCTTCCCATTTGAAAACGAAAATTCGGCAATAATAGTTATGTATCAAGCTGACAATAATGTAAAGTGTTGGTATCGGCATCATATAGCCCTAAAGTAAAATTAAAAGAGCTGCGGTTCAAAATATCCGTTTCCTTGTCTGTGTTCCGGTCGATCAAGAGATAATAGCCGTTTTTGATTTCCGGCACCAGTGGGTTTCCATTTCCGTCATTCAAAAACGGTCCCATGCTGCTTGTTCCATCGGATATCCCATAAACCAAAGCCTGCACCGCTTTGTCCAGAGGAAATGGCTTCCAGTTGGAATTTCTCTTGATTTGTTCCAGAACCGCATGATCGCTGAATCTCAAAATGATGTGAGAAGTCCCGTCTCCCATTGCGCCGTGGAGTCATAGCTGGAAATTTCACGGCCGCCGGAGATGTCGACGCCAAGTTCTTTTGAGAGCTTTCCGCTTTTAGAGCTGCAAGCCGGCAAGGCAAAAAGCAAAATTGCGGACACAAGGATCGACAGCCATTTTTCATACTCAGCACCTCAGAAATTTCAATGCAGTATTTTCATCTTATAACAAATTTTCCAAATTGGCCTTGATTGCCGCGATGAATTCCTCGGTGGTCACTTTGCGGGCGTTGGGTAAGGTGGAAGCCGCTGCCAGATCACCGGTCATCACGCCGCCTTCGATGGTGTCTACCACAGCGCGTTCCAACTTGTTGGAAAAATCTTGAAGTGCTGGAAGGCTATCTAATTCGCCACGCTTGCGCAGGGCACCGGTCCAGGCAAACAAGGTTGCTACTGGGTTTGTGGAGGTTTCCTCACCCTTTAAGTACTTGTAATAGTGGCGCTGCACGGTGCCGTGGGCGGCTTCGTACTCGTAAACCCCATCTGCGGAAACCAGCACGGATGTCATCATGGAAAGGCTGCCGAAGGCAGTGGCAACCATGTCGCTCATCACATCACCGTCATAATTTTTGCAGGCCCAAATGAAGCCGCCCCTGCTGCGGATAACCCGTGCCACGGCGTCATCGATCAAGGTGTAGAAGTATTCGATCCCGGCCCTTTGAAATTTCTCCGCGTATTCCCGGTTAAAAAGATCCTGAAAAATATCCTTGAAATGGTGATCGTAGGTTTTAGAAATGGTGTCCTTTGTGGCAAACCAAAGGTCTTGCTTGGTGTCAAGAGCGTACCGAAAGCACGAATGGGCGAAATGCTCAATGCTTTTATCAGTATTGTGCAGGCCCTGCACAATACCGGGACCATCCTCAAAGGAGTGGATCAGGTATTTTTCCTGGCTGCCGTCGGCCGTAGTGACCAAAATCTCCGCTTTTGCCCCGGCAGGCACGCTTGCTTCGGTGTTTTTATAGATGTCGCCGTAGGCATGGCGGGCAATGGTGATGGGCTGTTTCCAATTTGGCAGATAAGGCTCGATGCCCTTTACCAGTATGGGCGTACGGAACACTGTGCCGTCCAGCAGTGCGCGGATGGTGCCGTTGGGCGATTTCCACATCTTTTTTAAATGGTATTCCTCTACTCTGGCGGCATTGGGAGTAATGGTGGCACACTTGACGGCTACCCCATATTTCCGGGTGGCTTTGGCGGCATCTACCGTGACCTGGTCCTCTGTCTGATCCCGGTTTTCTAAACCAAGATCGTAATATTCGGTTTTTAAATCCACATAGGGTGCCAGCAGTTCCCGTTTGAGCATGGCCCAGAGTACGCGGGTCATCTCATCGCCATCCATCTCCACTAACGGCGTTTTCATGCGTATTTTTTCCAATGTGTTTCACTCCTTTTACTGTGTGGTTTACGAGCCGCTTTTGGTGTAGTTGAGCAGGCCTCCGGCG
>CAYSQF010000067.1:0-10100 GCA_964433105.1 uncultured Acutalibacter sp. | reverse complement strand
CGCTATCTGGAACGTGATGGAAGAATTAGACCCCGCGGTGCTGGCGTCTAAACTGCTGATGCTGAACGTTTACGACGCAAGACGCTGGAAACGGTATCTGGTGACAACCTATTTTGTCATGTATGCGGACGGTGGAGAAAAGGTGACTTTGCATGGAGATTTCGTGCTGGAAATGGACGAGGAAAGGAAAATTTCACGAATACTTCGTGTCAGCTGATAAAACGGCGGTTTGGAAGGTGGAGCCATGAAAGCGTATGATTCAAAAATTTGCAGATTGATCCAGACAGAAAAGCTGACGGCGGATGTGTACGACTTCACAGTGGAATGCCCCGGCCTGGCTGAACAGGCGTCGCCGGGACAGTTCGCGCAGATCCGTCTGCCGGGTCATGTACTTCGGCGACCAATCTCAATTTGTGGAATAAACCGGGAGCGGAACGCGCTACGTTTTGTGTTCCAGATCCGGGGCAAGGGTACGGCGGAATTGGCAGAATTCCGAGTGGGTGACGAAATTGAGATTCTTGCCCCGCTTGGTCGTGGGTTCCCGGTGAATCCCGGCAGGAAAACCTTGCTGATCGGCGGGGGCATTGGCGTGCCGCCCCTTTTGGGCGCGGCGGCCGAGTTGCGGGAAAACGCCGTGACTGTGCTTGGGTTCCGAAACAGGGGTTCCGTGATTTTGAAAAAAGATTTTGAGGCCGTCGGGAGCCGGGTGAAAATCGCCACAGACGATGGCAGTTACGGTTTTCACGGACTTGTCACGGAGTTGGCCGCGAAAGAAGAGTTTGAAACTGTATTTGCCTGCGGCCCCATGCCCATGCTCAGGGCGGTCCGCGAGATCGCGAAAAAGCGCGGTGTCCCCTGTTTCTTGTCCCTGGAAGAGCGGATGGCCTGCGGAATCGGGGCGTGCTTGGGATGTGCCGTAGCTCTGCTGGACGAAGGCGGAAAGCAATACTATGGTCATGTCTGTAAGGATGGTCCGGTGTTTGACGGCCGTAAAGTCGTGTTTTAAAAAGGGGAATGATATGATTTTTTTGTGCTCAAACGGCCTTACCAGCTTCGATTTGTTACAGGAAGCAAAAAAATATGCAGGGGCCGAGAAAAAGGCGGCGCTGGTGGTTACGGCGGACCCAGAATACAAGGAAAAGAATTACCATGTGCCCCGAAACTTGAAGGAATTGGAATTTCTGGGGCTGGAAACCGATATTTTTGATTTTGATGTCCAGCCGGCGGAACAGCTTCGCGAATATGGCGTAGTGGTGCTGATGGGCGGTAACCCCTACTATCTTCTACATTCCATCCGAGAGCATCGCGGAGAAGGGGTTTTGAAACTGGTCGCGGAACGCGGCCTTCTGATCGGCTGGAGTGCCGGAGCGTTGGTTTTAGGCCCTACCATCGCCGTCATTGAACAGTACCATCCTCAGCTGAACTTCCTGGGCCTTCCGGATTTGACCGGCCTGGGCCTTACCGATGTGCAGGTCATGCCCCATTGTAATAAGGAAAATCCCGAGAAAGCCCGCAAATATCAGCGGGAAACCGGTGGGAACCTGGTATTTCTGAACGATGGGGAAGGGGTTGTCGTTGGCCCGGACGGAAAGGCCCGGGTGATACGCCCCAAAATGCGAACTTCCGTGGCCGGGTTGGATTTTACAAACCCACTGATCGCCGCTTCCGGCACCTTTGGCTTTGGCAGGGAGTATCACGAATTTTACCCATTGTCGGTGCTTGGCGGCGTTTCCTGCAAGGGGATCACCATTCAGGAGCGACCCGGCAACCCGCCGCCCCGGGTCACGGAAACTCCCGGAGGTATGCTCAATGCTGTTGGATTGCAGAACCCGGGGGTGGATCATTTTATTGAGAAGGATCTGCCGTGGCTGTCCAAGCAAGGGACAAGGATTATTGTAAATGTGGCGGGCAATGCCCCGGAGGATTACTGTGCCACAGTGGAAAAGCTGAACGACACCTGCGTGGACATGATCGAACTAAACATTTCCTGCCCCAATGTCAAGCAGGGCGGGGTACAGTTTGGTACCACATGCAGCGGCGTTTATGGGATTACCGCGGAGGTGCGTAAGCACTGCAAAAAGCCGTTGATGGTCAAGCTCTCTCCCAATGTAACGGACATTTCTGAAATGGCCGCAGCGGCTGAAAGCGCCGGCGCTGACGCAGTGTCCCTGATTAACACCCTGACCGGGATGCGCATTGATATTCACACCCGCAGGCCGATTCTGCACAACAATACCGGCGGTTTTTCCGGTCCGGCTCTCCTGCCTATTGCTCTCCGCATGGTGTGGCAGACTGCGCAGAAGGTGAAGATCCCCATTGTTGGTCTGGGAGGCATTTCCACTTGGCAAGATGCCGTGGAAATGCTGCTGGCGGGGGCATCGGCACTGCAGATCGGCACTGTGCTGTTCACCGACCCTTACGCTCCCTTGAAAATCTGCGAGGGGCTTGCCGGATATATGGAGAAAAACGGTGTGAAGTCTATTTCTGAATTGACGGGAGGGATGCGTCCGTGGTGACGACGCTCTATATTGTGCGGCACTGTCAGTCTACGGGGAATATTGAAAAACGGTTTCAAGGCCGCTTTGACGCCGCTGTCAGCCCCGACGGGGAAAAACAACTGGATCTGCTGGCCCTGCGGTTTCGCAATGTGCGCCTGAA
Organism: uncultured Acutalibacter sp.; assembly: GCA_964433105.1. Lineage (GTDB taxonomy): Bacteria > Bacillota > Clostridia > Oscillospirales > Acutalibacteraceae > Acutalibacter. The sequence continues at coordinate 7,442 of CAYSQF010000067.1, read as the reverse complement.
CGCCATTTACACCAGTCCCTTGAGCCGCGCCCGCAAAACGGCGGAGGCTGTCAATCGTTTTCACCACTTGCCAGTGCAGGCAATGACCGGTTTGCTGGAGCTGGATGTGGGGGAAATGGAAAACCTTCCCCTTGCGGAGATTGGCGTTAAATTCCCAGCTGTGGCCGAACACTGGGACAAGTCCCCCGACCTTTGTGAATTTCCCGGCGGCGAAACGATGAAGCAGGCGTATCAAAGGATCAATGCCGCTGTGGATCAAATTATCTCCGCAAATTCTGGGAAAACTGTTTTTGTAGCCACTCACGGCGGGGTGATCCGTAACCTCTATGCCCGGGTGTGCTTTGGAGGACCTGAGGGAATCCGGAAAAGTGTGGTGTTTGGTAACACCGGTGTCAGCGTTTTGGAAGCGGATGACGCGGGACACCTTTCTTGGAAACTTGTAAACGATCAATCCCATCTGCCGGAGGAATTGCGCCGCTCACCTACGGTGTACCAGTTTCGCACGGAGGCTATATGATTATTCTTGCAGTGGATTTGGGAAAAGCGCGCACGGGCTTGGCACTGTGTGACCCGGGAGAAATACTGGCTTCGCCCCTTATGGTAATCCGGGAGGAAAACTGGGAACAGCTGGCGAAGAGAATTTGCGCCGTGGCAAGGGAAAACAAGGCTCAGCGGCTGGTCGTCGGCCTACCCCGGAATATGGACGGCAGCGAAGGGGAAAGCGCCCAGCTTGCACGAGAGATGGCGGGCCTTCTCGAGGAACTTTCCGGGCTGCCGGTGAATATGTGGGATGAACGGGGAACAACCATCACGGCCCATGGATATTTGAACGATGTGAATGTCCGGGGGAAAAAGCGGAAAGCCGTGGTGGACGCTGTGGCCGCCACTGTGATCCTGCAGAGCTTCCTTGACAGCCGCAGTAAGTAGATCGGCGCGCTGTGTTTCAACTCCCAGCGTGATCCTTATATATAAATTCTATATGAAAGCGAGGACTTTACATGGCCGCGTATCAGATCATCACGGACTCTACAACCGATTTAACTTCGCAGATGGTACGGGAACTGGATTTGCAGGTAATTCCTATGTGTTACACTCTGGAAGGACACACCTATCACAACATCCCCGGAGGCGGGGAAATGACAGATCATGAGTTTTACGAAAAACTGCGAAGTGGGAAAATGTCCACTACGGCTCAGATCAATTCTGAAGAGTTTATTGCTCAATTCACTCCATTTTTGGAACAGGGGACAGATGTTTTATATCTTGCATTTTCTTCCGGACTTTCCGGCACCTGTCAAAGCGCGCTTTTGGCCAAGCAGGAGCTTGAAGAAAAGTTTCCGAACCGCCGCGTAGAGGTGTTCGATACTCTATGCGCTTCTATGGGTGAGGGCCTGCTTGTCTATCACGCGGCTATGCAGAAAAGGGAAGGAAAAAGCATGGATGAGGTACTGTCCTGGCTCCGGGAAAATGTGCTTCGGCTGTGCCATTGGTTTACAGTGGACGATCTTCACCATCTGAAGCGTGGCGGCCGGATATCCGCCGCCACAGCTTTGGTCGGTACCGCTTTGGGGATCAAGCCGGTCCTGCATGTGGATGACGAAGGCCATTTGATCAATGTGGCGAAGGTCAGGGGAAGAAAAAATTCCCTTGACGCCATTGTAAAGCACATGGAAGAGAGTGCCATTGATCCTGGTGCTCAGGTAGTGTTTATCAGTCATGGCGACTGTTTAGACGACGCCTTGTATATAGAAAAGCAGGTCAAGGAAAAGCTGGGTGTGAAAAAGGTGTTTATCAACCAGATTGGGCCTGTTATCGGCGCCCATTCCGGCCCTGGGACAGTGGCTTTGTTTTTTCTGGGAACAAACCGATAAGCCTTAATTATTCCTTGACAAATTCTTGGAAAAAGGGTACATTTGTCAGTGTGAAATCATTATTTCCAACCGAAGTTTATTTGAAATGTGAAGGAGGGAGCAGAGTGAGCGTTCCACGAAGAAGCGGCAGCATAAAGTCCAGTGAGCAGAGCGCGGCAGAAGTCCCGTTGTGCCGCCGGTCCAACTTGGGCAGCGCGTCCCTCTGCGCCCGCCTATAGAATGATAGTTTTTTTGGCGGCCAATGCATCTGCCTGATCTTTACGCGTCGATTCATTGGCCCTGAAAGTCGGACTGTGTTCGCTCTGGCTTTGTGTTGCCTTCCAAACATTGATTTAGATGGGAGGTATGCGCAATGATGGAAAAAATCTTGGAATTATTGGAAGAAAAAAAATATTCGGAGATTTCCGGTCTGCTGAAGGACAGCAACCCTGCTGACGCCGCAGCCTTGCTGGAGGATGTACCGGAAGCTAAAATGCCTATCCTGTTCCGCCTGCTTCCAAAGGAGCTGGCGGCGGATGCTTTTGCCTATATGGATGGCGAAAAGCAGGAAATCCTGATCCGTGGATTTAGCGACAGGGAATTGGATGAGGTCATGGAGCAGCTGTTTCTGGATGACACCGTGGACATGATTGAGGAAATGCCTGCCAACGTGGTGAAGAAGATTCTGCGCCATGTGGACGTTGACACCCGCAAAATGATCAACCAGGTTTTAAATTATCCGAAGGACAGCGCCGGCAGCATCATGACTATGGAATATGTGGATTTGAAGCGCGGAATGACGGTGGATCAGGCTTTTGAGCGTATCCGCGCCACTGGTGTGGAAAAAGAAACCATCTACACCTGTTACGTTACCGATAGCCATCGAAAGCTGGAAGGCATCGTGACGGTAAAAGATCTTCTGCTTTCTCCAAAAACAGAGATCATTGCCAACATTATGGAGACAAATGTCAAGTTCGTCTATACTCACACTGACCAGGAAGAAACAGCCAGAGCCATGAGTAAATATGATTTTCTGGCGATCCCGGTCGTGGATGCCGAGGAACGCCTGGTGGGGATTGTTACCGTGGACGACGCGATCGATGTTTTGCAGGAGGAAGCCACGGAGGACATTGAAAAAATGGCCGCTATGGCTCCTTCGGACCGGCCCTACATCAAAATAGGCATCCTTGCCACCTGGCGGCAGAGAATTCCCTGGCTGTTATTCCTGACCATTTCCGCTACTTTCACCAGTACAATCATCGCTTCCTACGAAAGCGCTCTGGCAGCCAGTGTCGTGTTGACAAACTTTATTCCCATGCTGATGGACACCGGCGGGAACTCCGGCAGCCAGTCGTCCACGACCATTATCCGAAGCCTTTCTCTGGGAGAGATACGGTATTCCGATGTACCCAGGATCATATTTAAAGAGTCTGGCGTTGCCGTGCTTTGCGGTCTTACGCTGGCCCTTGCAAATTTCATCAAGATGATGCTGGTAGACCGGGTAGGGATTCTCGTGGCTGCAGTGGTGTGTCTTACCCTGGTGGTTGTAGTGGTGGTGGCAAATTTTGTAGGCGGCACTCTGCCTATCCTGGCCAAGCGCCTTGGGGTAGACCCAACTGTAATGGCAAGTCCCTTTATCACCACCATTGTGGACGCAGTAGCTTTGATTATTTATTTCAATATTGCCAAACTGCTGCTTGGAATATAATCAGCTGATCTGTAAAAGCCAGCGATAAGAGAAAAATTATGGGAAAAATCACGATTAAAACGGAAAAGCTTTCAGCCGCCGAATATATAGAGTTTTTGAAAAGGACGGACCTGGGCTCCCAATATCCCGAGGAGCGTTTTCAGGAGCGGATCGAAAAGCTTGTAAATCATGTTCCCATCAGCATTGCCGCACGCACTGAGGATGGCAAGCTGGTAGGCGTATGTTTTGGGATCACCGATTTTGCCTATTGGCTTTTTATTACTGATTTGGGCGTAGACCGGGCTTTCGTGAAGCAGGGGATCGGCAGAGAGCTGCTCCATAAAGCTCATGAGCTGGCGGGCGGGAAAAGGGATATCATCCTATATACCTGTGCGAACAGCAACGCGGTTCCCTTTTATCAAAAGCAAGGTATGGTTACAAGTACGGATGTTATGGAGCTGAACCAAATCGATTGGACCAGTTTTACGGTAGAATAAAACGACAAAAGGAATCCCCCAAAGCGGAAACTACTCCGTTTTGGGGGATTCCTTTATTTATTAAGCCCATTGCCAGTTTTACTGGTATTTTCCAAAAAAGCGGCTTACTCGAAGTGGACCACAGTACCCTTTGCATCAGACTCCAAAGCGGCTTCCATCAAGCGAAGGATTCGCAGGGCTTCCTCGTTTTTCACAATCTGCTCCGCCTTACCCAGCACCACGTCGCATACATTGGAGTAAAGCTGGTTGCGGTCATACTGGAAGTCAGGCAGGGGCAGCTCGTCTACAGAATCCGCATTTCGGGGCGCCATTGTTTTGGAAAGGCCTTCGCCCATCAGGATGGGCGTGGCGTCTTTATCTTCCCAGCTTTTTAGAACCACCATGCGGCCGGGATCCCGGAAATCCTTAATTTCGGCGGTGCCCTGGTCGCCGCACATATACCAATGGGGGAGGGTGATGAAATTGCAGGTCCCAACCTCTACCGTGGCGGTAAGGCCGCTTTCAAACACCATGTTCATAATGAAACCATCGTCCACCTCATCATTGGTGACGTGGGTCATTTTTGCGTAAACCGTTTTAATTTTCTCGGGGATCATCAGGACCAAACGATCCAGCAGATGGACGCCCCAGTCGAACATCATGCCACCGCCCTGAGCCTTGACACCGCGCCAGTCTCCAGGGATGCCTCGGGAACCATGATAGCGTGACTCGATGTGGAACACATTGCCAATAAGCTTTTCCTCGTAGATCTTTTTCATGGTCAGGTAATCCTTATCCCACCGGCGGTTCTGGCGGGGATAAAACACCTTGCCTGTCTCCTTTTGCACTTCCAACACATCTTCCAAGTCCTTGCTGGTCATCATTACCGGCTTTTCGCAAAGCACGTTTTTTCCGGCCCGCATAGCCCGGATGGACAGTTCCTTGTGGCTGTCGTTGGGGGTTGCCACCAGGACTACGTCCACATTGGGATCGTTTAAAATCTCTTCGAAACTGGAATATGTATGGAATCCCTGGTTCCGCGCCCATTCCTGACGATCTTCCTTGATGTCAAAGGTGCCGGCCAAAACCATTTTTGTTTTCAGATCAGTGTCACCTGGCATAAGCTCACGGCCCTTAGAGCCGTCAGTCATCCAAAGGGCCTGTCCGCTCCCGGTGGAGATGGCCACCGCGTGACCGCCTCCCATTCCGCCGCATCCAACGATCGCTACTGCAACTTTTCCGTCTATCAAAGAAACTCCTCCAATCATTTTCTTTGGCTTTTACTTGTATATTACCTTAGAAAAGACAGCAATGTCAAGTGTTTTTGCAAAGTGGGCAGAGAATTTTCCGGAATAAAAAAGAGAGCGGAAATTTTCCGCTCAGATCGCCAACATTCCAGGTCAAAAAAAGATAACCCGCCCGACCGTAATGTGCTTCTCAATAACCTGCTACCAAAACGCAGGTGGGTGCCCGCCCACGCGGTTCACGCTCCCTTCTTCCAGCGCCGGTTAAAGCCGGGCCGGGAGGTCTGCAATCCGCGCATGGAGCAAGGCTCCCGATTATTTGAGTGTAGGGTTATTTGTGCACAGTCCGCGTATCGGGCAGGCTGAAACGCCTTGCCGGTTGACTCAGCCGGGCCTTATTCGTCCTCCGGCTCATCGAAATAAGCTTCGTTAAAACGGTTTTCAAAAATTTCCGCCAACTTGTCGAGCAGCTCGTCGTCATCGACTTCCTGCAGCTGTTCCTCACCATCTTCTTCAATTACTTCAAAAATATAATACGTTTCGGCGTCGGAGGAAAGCTCTTCCGGGTTCTGCTGGGTAGGGACAAGAGCCATGTAATGCCCTTCGTCGGTTTCCAACTCATCGATGATTTCAAATTCATGCTCGTTTCCCTCGTCATCGATCAGGGTCAGCAAATCAGCTTCAAATTCGTTGTCCACGGGGCAGACTCCTTTCCAAAAAACGAAACTTACTATTTTTCACAAGGACATTGTACTGAAAAATGAATGGAAAGTCAAGTGCAAGATATTTCCTCCGGACATTTTTCAAAGTTAGTTTGTCCTTGCGGACACGGAAAAATGATATATGCGCAAATTTGGCAATAGAAATAAAAATTTTTAAAAATTTTGAAAAAGACTATTGACAAAGCCGACAAGCTCCGATATAATATAAACGAAGATAAGAGATGAAAGAAATCTCAAAGAAACATCTTCAAGAATGAAACCATCTCGATTATGGTTTCCGCGCAGCGGCTTTGCTGGATCGGAAGTAGCCGAAACGGACGTTTTCTTGACGAGAAAGAGAAAACGGTGTTTGGAACTTGGTATCTGAATTTAAGTTTTGGATGAAAACGATGGTGAGAGTCAAAACGGTTGGTTTTCCGAAACATCCTGGTAAGGAATGGAATAGAAACGGGAAACCGCAAAATTGCATGAAACAGCGAAGCGCAAAAATTGCGAAGAAGGCGGGTGAGTCCAATGGATAGTAAAGAACCTCAACAGCATATTTGCGGACTCACGTTTCCGCTTAAATCATAATGGATCTGGAAACTGAGTCCGTAAAACGAGAACTGGAAAAGGTGGTTCCTGCTTCTGAAACCAACGCAGAGTTTCAATGACCAATTTGGCACGGGTCTGGTTCATGCCGTATATTCAAAGCTTTGAAAAGCGATTTCATGTGATGTGAGTAAAGGCGGCAAGTTGGAAATCAGCAATGATGTGCCGGAAATGGACGTAAAACCAATGTACCAGTATTCAGAAAAAGGATAACTTTTCTTCCGGAAAAATAGATTTTCCCTAAGACTCCGGAATACAAAAATTAATAATATAGCCAATGTAAGTGACTAAACAAATTAAAAGGACCTTTGAGGAAACTCAAGGGTCTTTTTGTGTTGCAAATTGAGGATATAGCCTAGATTCTATGTAAGTCTGACTGCAGTACATTTTTCCTTAACGTGCAGGTCGTTTTCTGCTATTCAGGGATCCGGTCCTCAAAGGAGATTGCCATCTGGGTGTAGATCACGCTCCAGTCCCGGCATTGGCTGGTCTATTTTTTCATAATGTCGATCATGGCCAGATAGAGCATTTTCAGCAGGCTGTCATCCGTGGGGAGCACAGACTTTGCCTTGGTCACCTTCCGAAGCTGCCGGTTAAATCCCGCAATCGTGTTGGTAGTATAGATCAGCCGCCGTACCTCCTGGGGGTACTTGAAGTAGGTGGCTGGGATTGGCCCGGTTATCTTGCCAGGACTGGGAGATATTGGGGTATTTCTTGTCCCAGCGAGAGGTACATTTCTATACTTCTCGCTGTCTCTTGCCTTTGCCGCGCCCATAGGTGTAATTCTCTAATTACTTCCTTATCGGAGCGTAGCAAATGGAAAGGCGTTTCTCCGTTATTGGTTTTCTTCTTTCAGCAATCGTTTGAACAGG
>CAYSQF010000066.1:2198-10489 GCA_964433105.1 uncultured Acutalibacter sp. | reverse complement strand
GGCGCCGTAAGCCTCCAAAGCCCAAACTTCCATTTCACCGAAGCGCTGGCCGCCGAACTGGGCCTTGCCGCCCAAGGGCTGCTGTGTAACCAGAGAATAGGGCCCTGTACTGCGGGCGTGAATCTTATCGTCCACCAAATGGTGAAGCTTCAAATAATACATATAACCAACGGTGACCGGATTGTCGAAATACTCACCGGTCCTGCCGTCTCGAAGCCAGAACTTGCCGTCTTCGTTCATACCGGCCATTTTCAGGCACTCCCGGATATCGGCTTCCTGGGCGCCGTCGAAAACGGGAGTCATGATCTTCCATCCCAGGGTTTTGGCAGCCATGCCCAAATGGACCTCCAGCACCTGCCCGATGTTCATACGGGAGGGCACGCCCAGGGGGTTCAGCACGATGTCCAGCGGAGTGCCGTCCGGCAGGAAGGGCATTTCCTCCTCCGGCATAATGCGGCACACCACGCCCTTGTTCCCGTGGCGACCGGCCATTTTGTCACCCACGGAGATTTTCCGCTTCTGGGCGATATAACAGCGCACCACCTTATTGACGCCGGGAGAAAGCTCGTCGTGGCTGTTTTCCCGGGTAAATACGTCCACGTTTACCACTACGCCATACTCGCCGTGGGGCACGCGCAGAGAAGTGTCCCGCACCTCCCTGGCCTTTTCGCCAAAGATGGCGCGGAGCAGACGCTCCTCGGCGGTAAGCTCCGTCTCGCCCTTGGGGGTGACTTTTCCCACCAGGATGTCCCCGGCACGGACATCGGCGCCTACCCGGATAATGCCCCGATCGTCCAGATCCTTTAAAAGCTCTTCGTTGACGTTGGGGATATCCCGGGTAATCTCCTCGGGACCCAGCTTGGTGTCCCGGGCTTCCATTTCATATTCCTCGATGTGGATCGAGGTGTACACATCGTCCCGTACCATTTTTTCATTGAGCAGGACGGCGTCCTCATAGTTGTAACCTTCCCAGGTCATGAAGCCGATCAGAGCGTTGCGGCCCAGGGCGATCTCCCCGTTCTTAATGCCGGGGCCATCAGCAATGACCTCGCCTTCTTCCACCCGGTCGCCCACAGACACCACGGGCACCTGGTTAATGCAGGTACTCTGGTTGGAGCGCATAAATTTGATGATTTCGTAATCATCGATATCGCCGTTGTCGGCGGTGATGCGGATCAGGTTGGCGCTGACGGACTTCACTACGCCGCCCCGCTTGCACAGGACACACACGCCGGAGTCTACGCCGGCCTTGTATTCCATACCGGTACCCACAATGGGGCTTTCCGTTTTAAGCAGGGGCACCGCCTGACGCTGTTGGTTGGAACCCATCAAGGCTCGGTTGGTGTCATCGTGCTCCAGGAAGGGAATCATGGCCGTTGCCACGGAAACCACCATGCGCGGGGAAATATCCATATAGTCGGCCTTAGAAGCTTCCACTTCCACGAATTCATCCCGGTAACGGCCCACCACCTTGGGATTTGCAAAACGGCCCGTTTCGTCCAGCGGCTCGTTGGCCTGGGCAACGATAAATTCGTCCTCCATGTCTGCGGTCATATAGGTGACTTCATCGGTGACTATGCCCGTCTTTTTGTCCACCTTTCGGAAGGGCGCTTCAATAAAGCCGTACTCGTTGATTCTGGCAAACGTGGCCAGATAGGAGATCAAGCCGATGTTGGGACCTTCGGGGGTTTCCACAGGGCACATGCGGCCATAGTGGGTATAGTGTACATCGCGGACCTCAAAACTGGCCCTGTCACGGGATAAACCGCCGGGTCCCAATGCGGACAGGCGGCGCTTATGGGTCAACTCCGCCAAGGGATTGGTCTGATCCATAAACTGGGACAAGGGCGAGGAACCAAAAAATTCCTTGATTGCCGCCACTACAGGCCGGATATTGATCAGGGAATGGGGCGTAAGGGCCTCCAGGTCCTGGGCCTGCAGGGTCATGCGTTCCCGAATGACCCGCTCCAGACGGGAGAAACCAATGCGGAATTGGTTCTGGAGCAGTTCGCCCACAGAACGGATCCGCCGGTTCCCCAGGTGGTCGATGTCATCAGTAACGCCCAAGCCCACGGCCAGGCAGTTCATGTAATTGACGGAAGCGAAAATGTCATCTACGGTGATGTGGTTGGGAATCAGATCCTTCTTCCGAGCCTTCAGCGCTGCCTTCAGCTCGTCACCGGCAACGCCGCTTTCCAAAATCTCGTTGAGCACCCGGAAGGAAACACGCTCGTTGATACCACACTCGGCTTTGGCGTCAAAGTCCACATATTTGGAAATATCCACCATACCGTTGGAAATGATCTTGACCTCTTTGCCATTCAAGGCCACGGACACTGTCATCACGCCGGCGTTGTCCATCTGGCGGGCCAGCTGCCGGGTGACCACTGTGCCGGCTTCCGCCAGCAGTTCGCCGGTAGCGGGACTGACAACAGTCTGGGAAAGGGTCTGCCCCGACAGGCGGCCCTCCAGGTTCAACTTCTTATTATATTTATAACGTCCCACCCGGCTGAGATCATATCGGCGGGCGTCGAAGAACAGACCGTTAATGTGGGCCTGGGCGCTTTCAATGGTGGGCGGCTCGCTGGGCCGCAGCTTGCGGTAGATTTCAAACAGCGCCTCTTCCGTTGTTTTGCAGGTGTCTTTTTCAATAGTGGCGCGCATTCTGTCGTCGTCACCGAAAAAGTCCAGAAGCTGCTGATCCGTCCCCAACCCCAGGCAGCGCAGGAACACGGTAACGGGGATTTTCCGATTTTTGTCGATGCGCACGTAAAATACATCGTTGATGTCATTTTCATATTCCAGCCAGGCGCCCCGGTTGGGAATGATGGTGGAGGAAAACAGTTCCTTACCGGAACGGTCGTACTCCATCTTGTAGTATACGCCGGGAGAACGAACCAGCTGAGAAACGATGACGCGTTCGGCCCCGTTAATCACAAAAGTACCGCTGGGCGTCATCAGCGGGAACTCGCCCATGTACACCTCGGATTCTTTAATTTCGCCTGTTTCCTTGTTCAACAGGCGCGCGGTGACCCGGAGAGCTGCGGAATAGGTCGCATCGCGTTCCTTGCATTCCGACACGCTGTAATTGGGCTTATCATCCAGCTTGTAATCCACAAAATCGAGGATCAAGTTGTTATTAAAGTCCGTAATGCCGGAAACATCTTGAAAAACCTCTTTCAAGCCCTCGTTTAAAAACCAGGCGTAAGAATCCTTCTGGATCTCTATGAGGTTCGGCATTTGCAGGACTTCCTCGATTTTGGAAAAGCTCATTCGAGTATCCTTGCCCAATTTGACCGGTTTCACATTCACCATTGGCACAGCCACTCCAATCTTTTCTTTTTTGGGAGGACGAAATGTCCTCTCTGTCTCTGATTTTCGATCTATCTATGCTTAAGGAACCGCTGCATCAATGGATTATCGCCGATTGAGTCAGTGCTCCCGCAACCGACCGCCGGAAAATACCGGGCCGGATATTGCCGTTGAAAGGAAAATCTTAACAAAAAAATACTTTTTTTGCGTTCCGCTATTGATTATTTTGAAAAGCTGTGATATACTTATTTTCAGAAAGAATGGAGTGTTATCCGCCCATTCTGATACAGTATACCAGTATATAATGAAAAAAAGCTTTTGTCAAGCTTTTTTCTTTATTGTACAAAAAATTTCTGTGCAGACAGAAGCGCCTGGAATGTTTTTCCATTCCGGACGCTTCTTGCTTATATTCCTATATTTTTACGCTTCAGGAGCGGAGGGCACTTCTGTCTCATCCTCAACGACATAGCTCACCCCATCATCATCGGTTCCAACATATGTTTTCTCAGTGCCGGAGCTGTCCTTCCAGTCCCACTCGATGGTGTCCCCGCTGTTTCCTTTCGGGGTAATCACATATGTGTCCAGCCCGCTTTCAGATGCTCTGTGGCCTAGGATCGCGTCATAGCTATCATTGGATGGGCTGCGGTACAGGGCAGCGTCATAGCTTTTCCCGTCAACCTCAACGGAGATCATTCCGATGAACTCGAAAAGCGCCCCGTTGGTGGCGGCATTGGCGCCCATTGCCAGGGCAAAAGCCAGGGCAAGCACCGCCGCCGCGACTAAAAGCTTCCGCAGCACAAATTTCTTGGGCTTTCTCGTTTTTTCCGTCATGGATAAAAGCTCCTTTCTCAGCGCGGGAGATGCTTTTACATGAGAAAAGGTTTCCTGATACAGATGTTTGAAGTCGTTCATTTTGCCGTCTCCTTTCCATTCTCCCGCCGGGTTTTCTGTTCCGTCATCATCTTTTTCAGCCTTTCTCTGCCCCGCTGCAGACGAGTCTGCACTGTGGACTCTTTCAGCCCGCACAGCCGAGCCACCTCTTTGATCGTGTAATCCTCGTAATAAAACAGGTGGATCACCATCCGGTATTTCTGCGGCAGTGCCATAACGCATAGGAACAGCTCGCTTTCCTCCGGCGCTTGGAATTCCAAAGACCCGGCAAGTTCCTCCAGCGGCGCGCGTTTCCGGAACCAAGATGAACACGCCAGGTTTTTTGATTCGTTAACCGCTACCCGCAGAATCCAGCGGCGCAGATGCTCCTCACTTTCAAACTCCTTCTTCTCGCGGTAGAGCTTTAAAAACACGTTTTGCACAATATCCTCCGCGTCCGCCGCATTTTTGCAGGAGTGGAACGCCAGCCGGTACACGTCGTCGGAATACCGCTCCACGCTTTCCCGAAACTTGTCGTCGTCCACTGTCGCCCACCCCCTTTCTGAAAAGCTTTTCAACTATTGTACAGTTTAGAAGGGCAAAAAATCCCACGTTTCCAAAAAATTCTCCGCCTGCGGAAGCCATTTAATCCGGCTCCGCAGGCGGAGAATTTATGTTTGTTTTTCATTTTGTGCCGCAAATCGCATCAAATGTATAAGAATCCAATTCCTGGCGGACATTCTCGGAAATCTTTTCATAGATTTTATGCAAGGCGCAGTGGGTTCTGCCGCAGTTGTACTCTTCCTTTTGGCACCGACTGAGCATATACGGACCCTCCACCGATTCGATCACTTCCCGCAGGGTGATCTCCGCCGCAGGCTTTGCCAGGGTGTATCCCCCCTTCGCCCCTTTAAAAGAGCACACCATCCCCTGCGCAACCAGATCCCGCAGGATTTTTAGGCAAAACCGAAGGGGCACGTGCATGTGATCGGAAATCGTCCTGGCATCGCACCGCCCCGAATGGATCGTCAGGTATTCCACAATGCGGACAGCGTAGTCCGCTTCAAGGGTCATTACCATAGTTTTCCCCCGTATGTCTAATGTTTTTGTTTTCAGGACTTCAATCCAAAAAATCCTTCAAGCGCTTACTTCGGCTGGGATGCCGCAGCTTCCGCAGGGCCTTTGCTTCAATCTGACGAATGCGTTCCCGGGTAACGTTGAACTCACGGCCCACCTCTTCCAAGGTGCGGGATCGACCGTCCTCCAGACCAAATCGCAGGCGCAGAACCTTCTCTTCCCTGGGAGTCAAGGAATCCAATACGCTGTTTAAGGTTTCCTTCAGCAGGGTGTGGGACGCGGCGTCCGCCGGAGAGGGGGCATCGTCATCGGGAATGAAATCTCCCAAATGGCTGTCCTCTTCTTCCCCAATGGGCGTTTCCAAGGACACAGGTTCCTGGGCCACCCGCATGATCTCCCGAACTTTTTCCACGGGCATGTCCAGTTCCTCGGCAATTTCCTCCGCGCCAGGCTCCCTGCCGTTGGCATGGAGCAGCTGGCTGGAAACCTTTTTCACCTTATTGATGGTCTCCACCATATGGACCGGAATGCGGATGGTTCTTGCCTGGTCCGCGATGGCTCTTGTAATTGCCTGACGGATCCACCAGGTGGCATAGGTGGAAAACTTAAAGCCCTTGGTGTAATCAAATTTTTCCACCGCCTTAATCAAGCCCAGGTTGCCCTCCTGGATCAGATCCAGAAACTGCATGCCCCGGCCCAGATACCGCTTGGCAATGCTGACCACCAGGCGGAGGTTTGCTTCTGACAGCCGCTTCTTGGCGGCATCGTCTCCGTTGGAAATACGCACCGCCAACTCTACTTCCTCTTCCGGCGTAAGCAGCGGCACCCGGCCGATCTCCTTGAGGTAGACCTTGACCGGGTCATCGATGGACACGCCGTCCGCTCCTAAGCTGGGGTCCACCACCTCAGTGTTCTCCACCTCTTTGACCAGCTCGGCGTCATTGATTTGGATATCGTCAAAGTCCTCTACGATCTCCACGCCCTGGGATTCCAAGGTGTCATAAAACTTTTCGATATGCTCGGGATCAAATTCCAACTCACCCAAGGCGTCCAGGATTTCCTTGGTACTGAGCTGCCCCTTGCTTTTCCCCATCTCTACCAGGTCTTTCATCACCGTTTTCTTATCCGGCTGTACACCCATACTTTTACCATTCCTTTCTGTTTCCCGGTCAGGCATTTTCTTGTTACGGCCGTAGCTTTCGTCATTTTTGCCGCTTTAATCGGTCAAAATACTCTTTCAATTCATCCTGTGTGGCGTTCCTGATCTTTTCCGGATCGGAAAATTCCGGGCGGCTCAGCAGGATCCTGGCGTATTCCTCTATATCCGTCCAGGTGGGCGGCACGCTGTCCCACTCGGTGAGGATACGGGTCAGCTCTGAAATTTCATCCGGGGTCAGCTCCTCCGAAAAATCGGCGAGAGAAATGTCGCCATATACAGTTTTCCCCAATAAAGCGCGGTATACTCTGCGATTCCACTCTGTTACGAACTTTTCCGGCGGCAGCAGCTCCCGAAGGGCTTCCGCCCGGTCCGGATGCCGGAATAAGTAGGCAATTACGCCTTCTTCCGCCAAAGCCGCTTTCAAATTCTTTTCCTTTTCCCCGTTCAGCACGGTTTTTGCGGCGGCCACCTGCTGCTGGGAGCGAATCAGCTCCCGCGTCCGCCGGCGTCTGGCTTGTACGGCGGCCCGGCCGGCAATATCCAAAATGCTGTCCTTGCCAACCCCGGTTTCCCGGGAAAGCCTGCCTGCGTAAACGTCCCGCTCCATACGGTCCAAGGGTGCCAACACAGTGTCCACCGCTTCCCGCAGGTAACGAGATTTTCCGTCCTCTGTGGAAAGGTCGTACTTGGAGCGCACCTTTTCCAGCCGGTATTCCGTATCGTTCCCGCCTGTCTCCAGCAGCTGCTTAAACCGAAGAGGGCCGTCCTCGCCGTGGGACCGAAGAAATTCGTCGGGGTCCTTGTTTCCCGGCACAGTGATCACCCGCACCCGCAGACCGGTGTTTTTTAAAATGGGGATTGCCCGCTGGGTGGCACGCTGGCCTGCTTCATCGGAATCATAGCAGATTACTGCTTCGTCCGCATAACGGCGGATGATCCGAGCCTGCTCCTCGGTCAGGGAGGTGCCCAGGGACGCAATAGCGTTGGTAAAGCCCGCCCTGTGCAGCGCAATAACGTCCATGTAGCCTTCAGCGAGAATCAACTGGCGGGAACCGGAATCCTTCGCGAAATTCATGGCGAACAGGCCGCTGCTTTTATGATAAACCGGCGTGTCGGAGGTGTTTATGTATTTGGGCTTCTCATCGGTGAGGATACGCCCGCCAAACGCCACCACATTGCCCCGCAGGTCGAAAATGGGAAACATCACGCGGCCTCGATATCGGTCATAGAGATTTCCGCGTTTGGAGATTCTGGCCATGTCGGACGCCTGCAATTCCGCCGGGGTGTAGCCCCTCTCTTTTAAATGGTTCACCAGGGCAAAGCCACTGTCCGGCGCGTACCCCAAGCCAAAACGGCGGATGGTTTTTAGGTCCAGGCCCCGACGGCGCAGGTATTCCATGCCAGGCGCGCCCTCCTGGGAGATAAGGATCTGATAGAAAAAGCGCCCAGACTCCCTGTTGATTTCCAGTATTCTGGTGCGCATCCGGGACAGGCTGTCATCCACCCCTTCTTCCGGTACGGTCATACCGGCCTTTTGGGCCAGCCAGCGCACCGCGTCTTGAAAGGCAAGGTTCTCCACGCCCATCACAAACTGGAACACCCCGCCGCCTTTGCCGCATCCAAAGCAGTAAAAGGAATTGTTTTCCGGATAGATATTGAAGGAGGGCGTTTTTTCATTGTGGAAGGGGCAAAGCCCTACCAGGTTTTTCCCCCGCCGCTTCAAATCCACATAGGAGGAAGCGATTTGATCGATGGGGCTGCGGGCGTCCAGTTCCCGCAGGAAATCCGGCGGAAAAGGCATTTTCTTCCTCCTTTCGGTATCTGCACAGAACCGTTCTCATCTCATCATACTAAATATCTAACATACATATCC
>CAYSQF010000066.1:0-2098 GCA_964433105.1 uncultured Acutalibacter sp. | reverse complement strand
CATACATATCCACAAACTAATTGCCAATCCCAAGATTCCACGCCTTGGGGATAAACAGCTCCTGGTAGCAGGCTACGGCGTAATGGTCCGTCATGCCTGCCACATAATCGCAGGCGGCCCGCTCTTTGCCTTCCGTCTCGGCAATGCGTTTCATGTAATCGGGAAGAAAATCGGGATTTCTGAAGTGCTCGAACAAGCTTTCCATAATGTGCGGGACCTTTTTCTCCTCCCGCTTGGCATATTCGTTCATGTAAACAGCCTGATACATAAAACTGTGAAGCTTCTCATAGGCGCTTTGGGTTTCCTGATCCATACAGATATTTCCTTCCCTGCTGGCGCACACCACCGCACTGATCAGGGAAGTGATCCTCTTTGTTTTGGAATCCCCCAGAAGCTCCGTCAGTTCTTTTGGGATGTCCTCTTCCCGCATGACCCCGGCGCGAATGGCGTCGTCGATATCATGGTTGATATACGCAATCTTGTCGGCATAGCGGATGATCCTGCCTTCGGCGGTGGCGGCTTCCGGCCCAGTGGTGTGGCAGAGCGCCCCATTGCGCACCTCGTAAGTCAGGTTTAGGCCGCGTCCCTCTTTTTCCAGGCGGTCCACCACCCGAAGGCTTTGCTCATAATGACGGAACCCGCCGGGCATCAAAGCATTGAGCGCCCGTTCCCCCGCGTGGCCAAAGGGCGTGTGGCCCAGGTCGTGGGCCAGGGCGGCGGCTTCGGTCAAGTCCTCATTGAGCCGCAGCGCGCGGGCAATAGTGCGGGCGATCTGAGCCACCTCCAGGGTATGGGTCAGCCGGGTGCGGTAGTGATCGCCTTCCGGGGCCAGGAACACTTGGGTCTTGTGCTTTAGGCGGCGGAAGGACTTGCAGTGGATCACCCGGTCCCGGTCCCGCTGGTAAGGAGTGCGGAATTCACATTCCTCCTCCGGAATTTCCCGGCCCCGCGTTGCATCTGAAAACGCCGCGCAGGGTGACAGGATTTGATGCTCCAGCCTTTGCGTTTCTTCCCGTACCGTCATGATCCACCCTCCTATTCCTAAAAGCGTAAAGCAGGCTTGTCTGCAGATCGAAATCCGCCTTAAATACTTTGATTCTAATACCTTATACGCTTTTTCCGGGTAAAATACTTCTTTCAGCCGAAAATTTTTCAGAAAAATTCAAAAAAGCGCTTCCCTTCCTCTAAAAGAACGGTTTTTCCGCCGGTGGCGTCCGCTAGTCTCCTTTCCAGCGCCGACAGGGACTCGGGCGCAATATGGAACCGCAGTGTGACGTTTTCCAGAAATTTCGTATCGTCCACCACACCGCCGCACTCCGGAACCAGTCCCTGTACCCTACCGTAAGAGGAATAATCGCAGACGGCGGAAAACAGCAGGCATTCCCGCATAGTAATCTTTCGGGCGGCCGCCAAAGCCAGGGACGCCGTATGGGAATACGCGCGGATCAGCCCGCCGCCGCCCAGCAGGATACCGCCGAAATAACGGGTAGCCACCACCACGGCATCCACTACTCCCGCTTTTTTCAAGGTATCGATCACCGGGATCCCCGCCGTACCCTGCGGCTCCCCATCATCGGAAAACCGCTGGACGCCGCTTTCCCGCAGAATATAGGCGTATACATTGTGGGAGGCGTCCCAGTATTTAGAACGCATCCGGGCAATAAAGTCAAGGGCTTCCTTTTCTGTCCGCACCGGACGGCAGGTGCCGATGAAACGGGATTTCTTTTCCACGAATTCATCGGAATTTTCCATTTTAACAGTGATATACTCCATTCGCTGATTCCTTTCTGACCGCGCGGCTTCCCTGAGCGCGCCTTCTTGGCCTTTTTGAAAGGGAACGGCGCAGAAAACAGCCTTGCTGCCTCTGCGCCGTTCGGGGTTTGGAACCTTACTTATTTATCCTGCATGCCGTAGCGCTTCTTAAACATATCCACGCGGCCGCTGGTATCCACCAGCTTTTGCTTGCCCGTAAAGAACGGGTGGCACTTTGAACATATTTCGACTTTGATGTTCTTCTTTGTGGAGCGGGTTTTGATGACATTGCCGCACGCGCAGGTGATGGTAGTTTCCTGATAGTCGGGATGTATATTCTGCTTCA
>CAYSQF010000065.1:0-10649 GCA_964433105.1 uncultured Acutalibacter sp. | reverse complement strand
ATAATGATTGTGTCCCATATTGATATTTTTTATCAATTACTAATTGTACTTCACTTGCAGGAATTTGTCAACTTGCTTTTGCAAATCCTTGTTTTTTGCAATAACATCAGCTACCTATTGTAACGCTACACTTCCCGTAAAATTACCAAAACGGGGGACTATTCAAATTTTCCCTGTTATGTTATAATTAAATAATTAGAGTTTGACTTTGCTCTTGTACCGATAAAGAGGGGAAATGCTTATGATACAACCGACAGCCATGAAAATCGTCAATCAGGTGCGCAAGGCCATCATCGGCAAGGACGCCGTGATCTGCCGGGCGCTGATGGCAATTCTGGCCCAGGGGCATATTTTGCTGGAGGACAATCCCGGCGTTGGAAAAACAACCCTGGCCTTGGCTTTTGCCCGGGCGATGGGCCTTACCTATAACCGCATCCAATTCACTCCCGAAGTCATGCCGGCGGACGTCATGGGTTTTTCCGCTTACAACAAAGCTTCCGGAAGCTTTGAATACCGGCCTGGCGCCGCCATGTGCAACCTTCTGCTGGCGGATGAAATCAACCGCACCAGCGCCAAAACCCAAAGCGCCCTGTTGGAGGCCATGGAAGAGGGCCAAGTCACGGTGGACGGCATTTCTCACCGCCTGCCCCAGCCTTTTGTAGTCATTGCAACCCAAAACCCGGTGGGTTCGGCAGGTACCCAGCTGCTGCCCGAATCCCAGTTGGATCGGTTCATGATGCGCCTTTCCCTAGGGTATCCTGCTTTGGACCAGGAGATCCAGGTTTTGAAGCAGACCGAAGGCGCCAGGCCGGTGGATTCTATCACCCCTGCTATCACCATGCAGGAGGTTCTGGACATTCAGCAGGAGGTGGCCGCGGTCCATGTGTCGGATGAGTTATACCTGTATGTCGCCAAGCTCTGCGCCGCCACACGGGAGCAAGACATGCTCCGGCTGGGGGCCAGCCCCCGGGCGGGCGGGGCTTTAATCCGTGCTTGCCGCGCTTCCGCCTGGATGTCGGGCCGAGACTATGTAATCCCCGCTGATGTGCAGCTGCTGTTTTTCAGCGTACTGGAGCACCGGCTTTCTCTAGATCCCCAGGCCAGAATCAGCGGCGCTACAGTACACAGCGTTTTGACGGAAAGCTTTCAATCGGTCCCCGCGCCGAAGCTGGTGTAAGCCATGTTGAAAAACCGTCTTTGCTATCTTGCCGTTTTGGCAGGTGCCGTGCTGTTTTTCTTTTGTTATTACGGGTACCTGTCCTTTTACACCCTGGCGGTGACCCTTTCCCTTCCCCTTCTCTCCCTGCTGGTTTCCCTGCCCGGCGCTCTAGGTGCTCGGGTGGTTTTGTCGGTCAGCCGCCCTGCCGTTGGGAAAGGGGAAACCACGGAGCTGCGCATCACTGTGGACAGCCGGTCCCATTTCCCCAGCGGCCGGGCCAAAGCGACCCTGGCAGTCCGCAACACCCTGACCGGCGAGCTGCAAAAGGAACGCTTTTACTTTACTGCCGGGAAAGAACCGCTGGCTATTACCCATGTTTTGGCCTCCCCCACCTGCGGAGAGATTGTCTGCGAGCTTTCGCGCGGGTGGGTCTGCGATTATATGGGTCTGTTTGCTTTGCCCCTGCGGCTGAAAAAGCCCTGCCGGCAATCGGTTTTGTTTTATCCGACGGTATACCGTCCCAGCCTGCTGCTGGAACAGACGGCCATTCCGGAAGGAGAAGGGGAGCGGTATTCTCAAGTGAAGCCAGGGCACGACCCTTCAGAGCTGTTTGCCTTCCGGGATTACCACGAAGGGGACAAGCTCTCTCAGATCCATTGGAAGCTATCTCAAAAAGCCGGAGATCTGCTGGTTCGGGAATTCAGCCTTCCCATTGCCGATCACATCTTTTTCCTGCTGGAGCCAAATGGTCCCGGGGAAGAGGTGGATGCCCTTCTGGACGTGTTCGCCACCCTTTCTGCCTTTTTGTTAGAGCAGGAATCCTGCCACCGGATGGGGGTTTTGAGCCAGCTCAACGGGGAGCTTTTCCTGCGGGAAGCAGATCAGCCAGAGGACCTGTTTCCGATTTTGAATTCCCTGCTGTTAAACGATCTCGCCAAAGCACCAGACTCCGCCGCCCAAAAGGCCGCCGAAGGAAAATTGGATTACACTATTCGTCCAAAGGACGGTTGGGAAACCAAGCTACCCTCCGGAGTCTATCATGTGATTTACCTGTGCTGCCGCCCGGACACCGCCGTGTTCGAAGGCCTGCGAGAACAGCTGCCTAACGCCAAGGTCAGTATTTTGACCACCATCGGGCCGGAGGAAAAGCTTTATCTGCCCGACGGCGCCAACCTGGTTCCCGTTCGCCCCAACACCCTGCCGGACGCTTTAAACGGGTTCCGCTTGTAATATTGTACACTGTTGCCTAAACACCCCGGGAAGGAGGAATACCATGCGCAAAAATAAAGAACCTTCGGAGAAGAAGTCCATGTTGAAAGCTCCCGAGATTCTTCTACCCAAAACCAACCTGCTTTCCTCCTTTTTTTATTATACCGTGGTGCTTTTTCTAGCGGGGAGCGGCGCAATGGGCTGTTTTTTCACCGCCTTTGGCATTTCCTTTGATCCTGTCCCCGTGCTGGCTGTCGGTGCCGGATGTGCGGTCATCTGCACGGCACAATTTCTGCTAAGCCGCTGGAAATGGATAATTTCGCTGATCTTTGCCGCCTTTTGGGGCATCCTTTTGTGGCGGTGCTTCGGCGACGTGGCCCAGGGCTGTCTGCGCACCATCAACGTGGTGTTGGCCGCCTATGAAAGTAAGCTGAATTTTTCCCTGCCCGCTTTTGATCTGTCCTGGGTTTCCCCCGCCGAAGAAACCCGGCTGTTCGGTCTGTTTGCCATGTTTTTGCAGCCGCTCTTTTTTGAGGTTCTCTCCTGGCTTTTGGTCCTGCGGCAAAGCTCCCTTGGTGCTTTCGCATGGACCGGTCTTTTCCTGCTGCTTCCTCTGGCCTTTTCCATTCAACCCTCCCCCTGGGCCGTTGGGCTTTTGCTGCTGTTTTGGGCTTTCCTGCTCATGGCAGCGCCCTCCATGCGCCATGAAAAGCGGCAGGGCGGCAAGCAAAAGCATATCCGCACCTCCGGTATTTCCTTCCTCCAGCCTGTCAGCCTGCTCCTGCTTCCACTGGTGGCCCTATGCATGATATTTATTTACAAGACCTGGCCGCCGGACACTTACAAGCGCCCTACCTTTGCCAACGAGATTCGCACGGGGCTGACCGAAGGCATCAACCTGCCCGCTCTGTTTCGGGGCGGCACAGGCAGCGGCGGAAACCGGATCGACCTGGCTTCTCTGGGAGACCGGAATTACACGGGGAAAACCGTCTTACAGTCCCGTCATCAGTGGGGCGATAGATCTTCATATCTCAAAAAGGATTATCTTAAAAGCTTCGTTGGCAGTGTATATACCGGCACAAGCTGGGAGCTTCTGGCACCGGAGGACGCCGAGGAAGCCGCTTCCTGCCTGGCCGGGCAGAAGGCTCAAACTCTATCTGCGGATTTAGATCTGCTTCTGCCCAGTTTCTACAATGGAGGTCCGTTCTATACCCTGTCTGTCCGAAAGGTCAATGTAGACTCACGAAGTGTTTATTCCCCCGGTGGGCTGTATGCTGCAGAAACGGAGCTGACGGATATCGCCTATATAGACGATGCTTTTCTGAAATCCTCCCATCTGTTTTCCGGCCCAAAGGAATATACCCTGTCTGCCTATGCCCTACCGGAAAGCGGTGTCTGCATGCTCAACCGATTTTCCACTTACGCGGTGCTTCAGATAATCCAGAATACTTCGGCAGGTGTGGTCGCAGATTCCTCCACTGAGGTTTCTCAAGGCAGCGTTTTCTCCCAGGACACATTGGACATGCTTTACGATCAATGGGACGAGGATCAGGCAGCTGCCTCCGCTCCTCTGATTCCAGACCTGTGGAAGCTGCCGGATTGGGCTGTGGAGCTTGCAGACGATGACGCTGCCCAGGCGGTGATCAGCCGGGTGGAAAGCTACAGCGAGTTCGTATATGACCATTATACCCGCCTGCCCGATGACCTTCGGGAATTTCTGGAGGATTACAGGGCTGAGCACGATCTTGCCGCACCCCAGCAGGCCGATTGCATTCCGAATACGATCGAATTCGATCAGCTAGAGCTTGTGCAGTCCCAGGAGCAGTTGTTTACCAAACATCAGTTGTCTTTTCGGAGGATTCAAGACTATTATCTGGAATGCGCGGAGCAGATACGGGATCTGCTGGCGGAGGAATGCACTTACACCTTAACGCCCCCAACCCTGCCCCAGGGAAGGGATTTTGTGGAGTACTTCCTGAGCGAAAGCAAAGAGGGCTACTGTGTCCATTTTGCCACGGCCGCCGTGGCCCTGCTGCGATCCTGCGGCATCCCGGCCCGGTATGCCGAGGGTTATGTAGTCCCGGTGGACGAAAACGAGGATTGGGTGGATGTACCGGATTACAACGCCCATGCCTGGGTGGAGATCTATTGGGGCGGTTCGGGGTGGATTCCCTTTGAGGTGACGCCGCCCGGACCGGACGCTCCCGCTGCTTATGCCAATGCCATCGGGCCCTCTACTCCTCAGGAAACTCAGCAGCTTTCGGAAAGCGACTCGCTGAACGGGCCTGACCGCCCCAATTTGGCGGAGCTGCCCGAGCTGGTGCCCGACGGGCAGGCAGATACCCTGTCCCCCAGCCCGACTCCCAGCTCCGCCGCAGCCGCAACCAGAAAAGAGGAAAAGGAAACCGGCTGGTCTGCCTTCCTCACATTCCTCCTGGTTCTGGGCATACTGGCCCTTCCTTTCCTTTTGATTTGGATTGCCCGGCTGGTTCGCCTTGCCTGGCGGAAACACACCTTCCGCCAGAAGGACCGGAATAAGGCGGCGCTGCGGGTTTATGTTCATTTGCGGCGGCTTTATAAGGAAAACTACGTTCTGCCTTACGGTGGCGTTGACCTTCCGGAGGAAGTGGAGCAACTGGCGTTGAAGGCGCGGTTCAGCAATCATGTGCTGACGCCGGAGGAGCTTTCCACTTTGACCGATCTGGCTTCCAAACTGGAAAAACGGCTGGACGAAAACCTATACGGCTATTACCATGTACGGTGCAAGTACTTGCTGGCCTTGTTCTGACCTGTTCACAGGGGGCACGGCTGTCCTACCAATTTTTTCGGTAAAAGAGGATCGCACGGGCAAAAACCGCGCGATCCTCTTATTTTACACGCATTTTACTTGAAAAAGCCGGAAAAGTATGCGATGATAGGAGCAGAAAGGTTCTCCGGCTCGCCGGAGGACAGAAGGGGAGTTTGTATGGAAAAGACAAATGAAAAGAAATTTACCAAACCGGAGAAAAGCTGGATCATGTACGACTGGGCCAACTCCGTGTACGCCACCAACATTTTGGCCGCTATTTTCCCACTGTATTTTGCCAGCGTCTGCCAAAACGCCGGGGCAGACAATTTGGTGCTCTGGTCCTACGGCACCTCTATTTCCACCTTCCTGGTAGCGGTGCTCGCCCCTATCTTAGGCGCCTTGGGTGACCACAGGGGATATAAGAAAAAACTGTTCACCATTTTTATGCTCATTGGCGTGGTGTTTACCCTTTCCAACGCCTTTGTCACCGATTACCGCCTGCTGCTCACCGGGTATGTGCTTTCCCATATCGGCTTTTCCGGGTCCTGCCTGTTTTACGATTCCTTCCTCACCGACGTAACTACGCCGGAGCGGATGGACCGGGTCTCCTCCTGGGGCTATGCGATGGGCTACATTGGCGGCAGCACTATTCCGTTCCTGCTTTCCATTGTCATCCTGGTCATGATGGGTATGGACAACCCCGCGGCCTTTAAACTGGTGATCATTCTGACCAGCGTCTGGTGGCTGGTGTTCAGTATTCCTACTCTGAAAAACGTCAAGCAGATCCACTTTGTGGAATCGAAAACAGGCCTGGTTCGTTCTTCCCTGTCAAACCTGTGGAGGACGGCAAAGGAAATTTTTAAAAACAAAGGCGTTTTCCTGTTTATCCTGGCCTATTTCTTTTATATTGACGGCGTGGGGACCATCATTTCCATTTCCACCTCCTATGGCTCCAAGCTGGGCCTGGACATGATCGGCATGATCCTGGCGTTGCTGGTCACTCAGGTGGTGGCTGTGCCCTTCTCCATCCTGTTTGGACGGCTGGCGGGGAAGTTTGGTTCTATCAACATCCTCTGTGGGGCGATCGCCGTGTATTTCTGTATCTGCGTGGTGGGCTTTTTCATGGGCTTCAATATCGAGCAGCACCCCGGCGACGAAGCGGCCTTGGGCCTTTCCCAGGTTCTGTTCTGGTGCATGGCTTTCCTGGTGGGTACAGTCCAGGGCGGCATTCAAGCCATTTCCCGATCCTATTTCGGCAAGCTGATCCCCGCAGAGCGCTCCAACGAATACTTTGGTTTCTTCGACATTTTCGGGAAATTTGCCGCAGTGATCGGACCGGTGCTGGTCGCCGTCTTTACCCAGTTGACCGGGCGGGACTCCATCGGCGTTGTAAGCCTGGCGCTCCTGTTCCTGCTGGGCTTCTGCATCCTATTCTTTGGCCGGAAAACGATCTTTTCCCAAACCGGCACTCAGGAGTGAGCCGCTATGCGCTTCAAACGTGACGGCAGTATAATGACTGTAGACCTTCACGGTGTTTACCTGGAAAACGCCAAAGACCTGTTGCTGAACTGGCTGGACCACGTTCCCGCAGGCGTTTCGGAGCTGCGGGTCATCCACGGCTCCAACAGGGGAACCGTCTTGCGGGATATGGTGCGGGAGGATCTTTCCCACCCGAGAATTCAAGCAAAGCTCTCCACCCTCAACCCCGGAGAAACAAGGCTGATTTTGAAATAGTTTTCCATCCGGCCCCTGCTGCAAGGGGCCGCTTATTTTTTATCCTGCTTGAAACAAATCGTCCCGGGTAATGTTGTTCAGCCATTTTTTGCTTCGATATCGGCGGATAACCCAGGGCCACTTCACGAACTCGTCGGTACACAGCAGGAAATAAACCCACAAAGGCGGCAGCTTCAGCACCGCCGCAGCCAGGAAGCCCAGGGGTACGGCATAGGCCCACATATCAATCAGGTCGCACCAAAAGCCGAATCGGCTGTCACCCCCCGCCCGGAACACGCCGGCGATCAGGGTAGTGTTCACCGCCGCACCCATAACGTAATAGGAATTGATCAGCAGCATCACCCTCAAATAGCCCATTGCCTGCTCTGTCAGGTCGGCAAAGCGCAGTACGATAGGCGTGGCAATCAGGATGATCACCCCGCCGATCAGCCCGGTGACTATGGTAAGCCGCATCACCTTTTTCGCGCCGATATCCGCCTCCTCCATTTTGCCCTCTCCGATCAGCTGACCCAGCAGAATCCCGCCACCGCTGGCCACACCGAAGCACAGGGTGGTGCCAAGATTCCGCACCACGGTGACCAGGGAGTTTGCCGCCACCATATCGCTACCTAAGAACTGGCCGATAATCACGGAATACATGGAAAAGCCCAGGCCCCACACAACATCGTTCAGCAGGGCAGGGAGGGACATTTTCATAAAGTCCGAAAAAAGCTCCTTGCTTTTTAGGAACAGATAGGAAAATTTCAATTTCACATCTTTGCTGCGGGCGGACACGATAAAGCACAGCAGCAGCTCCAGCACCCGGGAAAGGGAAGTTGCCACGGCCACACCAACTACGCCCAGCTTCGGCGCGCCAAACAGGCCGAAAATAAACACGGCATTCAGGAGGATATTCAAGGTAAAGGCAAAAGTGTTCAGCGCTGTGCTGACGGCTACCCTGCCAATGCTCCGCAGGATGGAAAGGTAGATTTCAATTATGCCCCAACACAGGTAAGCGACACTCAAGATCCGCAGATAGGAAACGCCCAATGAGATCAATTCCCTGTCCTGGGTGAAAATGCGCATCAGGCTTTCCGGGATCAACAGCGCCAGCAGGGCAAATACGGCGGAAATGCTCATGGAAAACCGCAGGGCAATGCCCTCCACCACCTGGATGGCTTTCATATCGCCCTTGCCATAATACTGGGCGCACAACATGGTGGCGCCGGTACCCAGCCCATAAAATACCATAAACAGCACACTTGCGTACTGAGCGGCCAGGGACACCGCTGAAATGGCGGACTGCCCCACGAAATTCAACATAACCACGTCGGCGGAATTCACCGCCGCACTCAAAAGGTTTTGCAGGACAATGGGAATCACCAACCTGGTAATCTGGGGATAAAACCCCGTTCTGCCATTCTTCATCAGCTTCACTACATTCCCTCTTTTCTAAAAACTGTCTTTCAGTATAAGAGAAAACACGGCGGTTTGTCAATGGAGTTAATCGGGAAAGGGCATTTATTTTAGCCCATGCAGCAGGACGCGTCCATGTCACGGCGGCAAAATATGTCAAAATATATAAAGAGTTCCCTCTTTTGGATGCTTCCGTGTAAAACCTTGCCTTGCAACACAGGACAGAATGTTTTATAATGTGGATATTGCCGCGCGATCTTATCCGCAGCGTATGTCAGGTGATTATTTGTAAGGGGAGGAAAAATAATGGATGGCTGGAAAATCGCCGACATGACGGAAGAACACACCGCCCGGCTGGCGGAATTGGAACGGCTTTGTTTTTCCCGCCCCTGGAGCAGGGAAGGGCTGGAAGCAGAACTCGGCAACCCCGCCGCCGTTTTTTACGTGGCGCTTTCCGGGGAGGAAATCGCCGGGTACGCAGGAATGCACTGCGCCGCCGGGGAATGCTACCTGGACAATGTGGCGGTGTTTCCAAAATTCCGCCGGCGCGGAGCCGCCACCGCCCTGCTGAACGCCCTGCTGGAGGAAACTGCCCGCCGGGGCGGGGAATTTCTTTCCCTGGAGGTGCGCCCTTCCAATTTGGAAGCGGTAGGGTTGTATCGGCGGTTTGGATTCCGGGAAGAAGGGCGCCGAAAGGATTTTTACGCCGAGCCAAGGGAGGATGCCCTGATCATGACAAAACGGCTGCTTTAGGCGGAATTTCAAAATTGTACAGACTGCCCGAGGTATTTGCATAAAGCGAAAGTGAGTGAAACAGGTTATGCTGCTATTGGGAATAGAAAGCTCTTGCGACGAGACTGCCGCCGCCGTTGTTGAAAACGGCAGGAAGGTACTGTCCTCCGTAATCGCTTCCCAGGTGGAAGAGCATAAAATTTACGGCGGCGTAGTGCCGGAGATTGCTTCCCGGCGGCACAGCGAAGCCATTGTAGGCGTTGTGCGGGAAGCGCTGGAGCAAAGCGGAAAAAGCTTTTCCCAGCTGGGTGGTGTGGCGGTCACCTACACCCCGGGGCTGATCGGTGCCCTACTGGTGGGGGTGAATTTCGCCAAAGGGCTGTGCCTTTCCACCGGCCTGCCCTTGATCCCGATCCACCATTTACGGGGACACGTGGCGGCCAATTACATTACCAATTCTGGCCTGGCTCCACCCTTCCTGTGCCTGGTAGTCTCCGGCGGACACTCCCATATTATTCAAGTAAACAGCTATACGGAGTTTCACGTGCTGGGACGCACCAGGGATGACGCAGCGGGGGAAGCCTTCGACAAGGCCGCCCGCGCAATGGGGATTTCCTACCCCGGCGGCGTGGAACTGGACAAAATCGCCGAGGGCGGCAATGAAAACGTTTACCCCTTCCCCCGTCCCCACGTGGATGGCGCACCGCTTGACTTCAGCTTTTCCGGGCTGAAAACGGCGGTGTTGAACCTGCTGCACAACGCGGAACAGAGAGGGGAAATTATCAGCGTGCCCGACCTGTGCGCTTCTTATCGGAAAGCGGTGGTGGGACTTCTGGTTGACCACTTTGAAAAGGCCGCGGAGCAGACCGGTGCGCAAAAGCTGGTGACTGCCGGAGGCGTTTCCGCAAACCGTCTGCTGCGCCGGGAGCTTCAAGCGCTCTGCCAAAAAAAAGGCTGGGAGCTATATATGCCGGAGCTTTCTCTGTGCGGGGACAACGCCGCCATGGTCGCTTCCCAGGGGTATTACGAATTTCTGGCGGGGCGCACCGCTGGTATGGATTTGAACGCATGCGCCCAGCGGGGCATTGAATTGGGGTAAGGCGGAATGAGTATGGAAGAAAAATTGTGGGAGCTGTATCAAAGCTGTTTTCCTGAGAATGTCCGGTCAGAACAGGCGGTGCGCCACGTGCTGGGGCTTTCTGGAAACGAATGCCTGACAGAAGATGTGGACGGCGTGCTGGCGGCTGTGTCGCTCATAAACGGAAATACGGTTTTGATGCTTTGCGTGCTGCCGGAATACCGCCGCCGGGGGATTGGCACTCGACTTTTGGAACAGAGTGAGACGCAGGTGCGGGAAAAAGGCTTTTCCGAAATTCAGTTCTGCGACGGCCCCGGCTACATTACCCCCGGCATCCCCCTAACAGGAGACAACGAAGCTTTTTTCAAAAAGCGGGGGTACGTCCATTCCTGGGGGGATTGTGAGTGCGTGGACATGAGCATGGACCTTGCGGATTTCTGTCCGGCAGGCGGCATCCTGGGCAGCACTCTGGACGGTGTGGTTTATCGCTGGGCCGGGGAAGAGGACCGGGAAGCGGTGGTGGATTGCGTGGAAAAGGCTTATCCGGAATTTGC
>CAYSQF010000064.1:0-11057 GCA_964433105.1 uncultured Acutalibacter sp. | reverse complement strand
CGGGCGGATTCGGGTCTTTCACCCGTTAGATCGTGCGCTCACCGGGCGCACAAGGAAAAGCGGACGGGGCAGCTGCCCTGTCCGCTTTTCCTCTTACCGCCGGCGCATCAGCTCGGCAACCATATTGCGGAAATCCGCCGCGCTGTGAAGCTCGTCCCTGTGAGCTTCCAGCGCTTCCCGCACCTCTTCCGGAAGAGCTTTCATTTCCAAATCGTCCCCGGAAAGCATGGCAAAGGGCAGGTATGCCGCATCGTTCATCGGCGCTCCGGTCCAGCCGTTTCCCCAGCCATTCATGATCATAAAACTCACCCCCGGGATTATTCTTGCCGCCCGGGGACGGATTAATCGAAGCTTTAGCTTTCAAGTTTTGGCAAGGGATTTACATGGTTTCAAAGAATTTATCGTGAATGGCTTCCACAGCCCGTTCCCCATCGCTCTTTGCAATGAGCACAGAAATTTTGATTTCGCTGGTGGAAATCATCTGGATATTGATATTCCAGCTGAACAGGGCTTCGAACATCTCCGCCGCCACGCCGGGATGGGTTTCCATACCCGCACCCACAATGGAAACCTTAGATACGTTGTCGTCTGAAACAATGCCGGAAGCGCCCCAGGTTTCCTCATAATCGCCCAGTAGGCCGATCGTTTCCTCCATCTTATCTTTTTCCACAGTAAAGCTGATATCCTTCGTGCCGTTGCGGCCGATAGACTGCAGGATAATATCCACATTGACCCCTTTGGAAGCCAGCTTGGAAAAGATTTTAAAGGCAAGGCCGGGGCGATCCGGCACACCGATAATAGAAATCCTGGCGATATTGTCATCCTTTGCCACGCCGCTGATCAACATTTTTTCCACGTTGCTCGTCTCCTTTACAATAGTCCCCTTCTCCCTGGTCAAGCTGGAAAGGACTTCTAATTCGATATTGTATTTTTTCGCCATTTCCACCGAACGGTTATGCAGCACTTGGGCGCCCAGCGTAGCCAGCTCCAGCATTTCGTCATAGGAAATAGAAGAAAGCTTTATCGCGCCCGAAATTATTCGGGGATCCGCTGTGTAAACGCCGTCAACATCGGTGTAAATCTGGCACAGGTCCGCGTGCATGGTGGCGGCAATGGCCACCGCGCTAGTGTCTGAGCCTCCCCTTCCAAGGGTAGTCATGTCACCGTAGCGATTGACGCCCTGAAAACCAGTCACTACTACGATCCTGCGTTTGTCCAGCTCTTTTCGTATCCGGGAAGCGTCCACTTTCTTGATCCGGGCGCTTCCATAGTCGGAGCTGGTATCAAATCCCGCCTGCCAGCCCAAAAGCGAAACCACAGGATATCCCAAACGCTCAATGGCCATTGCCAGCAGGGCAGCTGAAATCTGTTCCCCGGCTGAAAGCAGCTGGTCCATTTCACGCTTTGACGGCTTTTCATTGATCTCCGCCGCTTTCGCAATCAAATCGTCGGTGGTATCGCCCTGGGCGGAAACCACCGCCACCACGTCGTTTCCTTCACGATAGACGGAGGTGATAATATCCGCCACATTGTTGATACGTTCGGCGTCCCTGACAGAACTGCCGCCAAACTTCTGCACGATTAGGGCCATAATAAACAAATCCCTTCAATATGGTAATAGAATCAATTCCGGCAAAGCTCTACTCGATCACAATCCGGGCGCCTTCCGCGGCGGCGCTGAGTATCTTCACCTGCCAGCCGGTAATGCCCTTTTCCGTTAAGTGGGAAGCACAGTTTTCCCCGAAGGCACCGGCATTTTCAGAATCGATCATCGCGATGATAGTGGGTCCGGCACCGCTGACATAGGTGCCAAGGGAACCCAGCTCATAGCTCATGCGGAACACGCTGTCATAATGCTCGATCAGCCCGGAACGGTAAGGCTGATGGATGCGATCCTGCACCGCCACTCTCAGATTATGCAGCTCCCCGGAAAACAGGGAAGCTGTCATCAAACCGGAACGGGAAAGATTGTACACCGCGTCCTCCCGGGAATAGGTTTTCGGCAGGGTGGCCCGGGCCTTTTCCGTTTTCAGCTCAAAGGGCGGGATCATCAGGGCAAACCGTATCTTATCTGAAACGGGCACGCTGACGCTGTACACCCTCTCCCCTTCCATAGCGGAAGCCACCAGACCGCCGGAAAGGGCCGGGCTGATGTTGTCGGGATGACCTTCAATTTTCGCCGCAAGGTTGATGAGATCCGTTTTGGACAACGGGTTTCCCATAAACCGGTTCGCCCCTAAAATACCCGCCACGATGCAGGCGGAGCTACTCCCTAAGCCCCGGGCCATCGGGATATTGTTTTCCTGAATAATCCGAAGCCCCGGCAGCTTTTTGCCGCAGATCTCATAAAGGTGGCTGGCAGCCCAAAAAATCAAATTGCCGCTGTCGGTGGGTACCTGCGTATCATCGGTGCAGGTGATCTCCAGCGTGTCCGATTCTTCCATCCACACCCGGTTCTGCATGGTGAGCGCAATACCCAGGGAATCGAAACCAGAGCCGAGATTGGCGCTGGTGGCGGGAACGTCAATACGTATCATTTTGTCCACGACCCTCTCTACTGATTTGAAGCTTGGAAGCAAGACTTACCACAAAGCTTAGAAAACACTTGGTTCGTTGAACGGCATTACTTCACGGCGGCACCACTTTAAAAATCGGACAGTCTGATCCGGTTTTCCACAGTAAGGCCGTTTTCCTCCAGGCGGCAAAGATATGGCGCAAGGTTTTTTTCCGTTGTGTTGGACACAATAATGCCCACCTCTCCAGGCTCCTCATCCCTGCGGATCAACCGCACAGGGGCTTCGAACACAGCTTCCGCCCTATGGAACGCGGTATCAGAATCCCCTGTCCCCCGCAGCCGGAGAAACACATCCTCGCCCGCATCGTCAAAGGGGCTGACATAGTCGGGCTTAGCGTCCTCCCAAAATAAATACTTCCGAGCCCTAAAATGCTTCACACAGTCGATGACATCCGCCACCACCGCGCTGGCGGTAGGCAGCTTACCCGCGCCTTTGCCGTAAAACACCACGTCACCGGTGGCGTCACCCCGGACCAGGATACCGTTAAACACATCGTCCACATTGGCAAGCTGGCTTTCCCGGCTGACAAACATGGGCGCTACCATAATGTGTATTTTCCCGCTGCCGAGCATTTTCACCTCGCCGATCAGCTTGATTACGCCGCCCCAGGCTTCGGCGTACCCCACATCGGACAGGGTAATGCCCGAAATGCCCTCGGTATGAACGCTTTCAGGATACACATGGGTGCCAAAGGCCAAAGAAGCCAAAATGCAGATTTTTCGGCAGGCATCGGCGCCCTCCACATCGTCGGAGGGATCCCGTTCGGCATAGCCCAGCTTCTGGGCCAGCTCCAGCGCTTCTCCAAAGTCCATGCGGTCCCGGATCATCTTGGTAAGGATAAAATTGGTGGTGCCGTTTAAAATGCCGGCGATCTCGCTAACCTCGTTGGCGGCCAGGCACTGGCTAATCGGCCGAATAATGGGAATGCCGCCGCCCACGCTGGCCTCAAAGAGAAAATTCAAATTGTTCCGTTGAGCAATTCCCAGCAGCTCCGCGCCTTTGGCGGCCACCAGCTCCTTGTTGGACGTCACCACGCTTTTGCCATGTTCCAGGCAGGCCTTTACATACTCGAAAGCCGGATGCAGCCCGCCCATGACCTCTACGACAATCCGGATTTCCGGATCATTTAGGATCACCTGAAAGTCTTTTGTAAATTTATGACTGTAAGGCAGGTTGGGGAATTCCCGGAGGTCCAAGATATACTTGACTTGAATCTCCTCTTTTGCCCGGCGGGCAATGCTTTCGCTGTGCTGGGTAAGCACCTCCAGCACTCCGGACCCCACTACGCCGTGGCCCATTACCGCGATTTCTGCCATACCTGCATCCCATTCCTTTCCTCACCTGCTGATTTGAAAAGTATTGCCAACGTCCTCCCGCCCGCAGACCTTGAAAGGACGACCCGGCCCGCTGAAATACTCAACGGGCCGGATGTATGGCAAAGCTTCAGCAGCCGCTCACAAATTATCCTACCGGAACATCTGGCGTAAAAGTTTCCACGTTATAGTCTTGTGGGCTGGATGATATCGGCGATTCAGGCGTTGGCTCAACCGGCGGCGTAGGCGACTCCGACGTTACATCAGGAGTGCTGGACACCGGCGGTTCGGAAGCCACTGCCGATGAAGTTTCGGAAGACGTATTCTCGGGAGTTGACTCAGGCTCCAAAGAGGGTTCGATCGAAGGCGCAACGGAGGTTTCCGAAGATGCGGAAGGTGAGGGAGAAGCCACGTTTTTCCCAGAAATATGGTCGGAACCGCCGTTGCAGGTTTCCGGTACATTGTCAATTGCGTACCAGCCGCTGGCCGTATTCAAACAGTAGGATCCTGCCAGCTTGCCGCTGTCCCGGCAGAAAGTCCTTTCCACCACGTTGTCGCTTAGGACCCAGCTTTTTCCGGACCAGTCATAATTTTCCAAAAGGTGCTGGAGCACCGCCCGGACTGTTACCTTCACAGTAGTGGAATCCTCCAGCTCCATATTTTCCACATATCCATTCCACATGCCAAAGGTAGCAAAGGGAGTAGAACCGATAAACCACAGGTCATAATTATCATCGGTAGTACCGGTTTTTCCGAAAATTTCCGTATCCAAATCGGACAGGTAGCTGGTAGCCGTTCCCATAGAACCGTAAATAGGCCGATGGAGCAGCTTATTCATAATGGTGGCATTTTCCTCAGACATCACCTGCTCGCCCGGATTTACATCGAGACGGTTGTCCAAAATGACGTTGCCGTCGTGATCCTTTACATAGTCGTAGGTAATGGGCTTGTGATACACGCCGCCGTTGGCGTAAATCTGGTAGCCTGCCACCATTTCCCGCAAATACACGCCGTAGGTCTGGCCGCCCAGGGCCATTGCCGCAATGCTGGTTGCATCGTCCTCAACCAAACTGGTGAAATGCAGCTTGTTAGTAAGCCAGTCGTAACAGGCTTCGGGTGTAACATCTTTACAGAGCCAAGCGGCAGGAGCGTTCTGAGATTCCTCAATAGCCCTGTCCACATTCATGGTGCCATCCCACTGCAAGTCAAAGTTAACAGGCCATCCATCATTGTCTTCGCTATATTCGGGGATAGGCTCGTCCTTCAGCACCGTTCCATAGGTAATTACGCCTTCATTTAAGCCCACGGCATAAGGGCTGATGGGCTTGATTGAGGAACCGGATTGCCGACCGGCCATGCCTATACCGGTGGCATAGTTGCCCAAACGCATGCCGCTGCGCTCTCCACGGCGACCAACAATGGCCAAAACCTTGCCAGTGTAGGGGTCCATCATGAAAAACGCCAGCTCAATGGCTTCATCAGAAGGCAGCATTTCCGTATTTGTGAGGAAATAATTGGAAATATCGTTTTGCAGATCCATGTCCACAGAGCTGTGGATCTCCAGGCCGCCGTTATACAGCAAGCTTTCAGCCTGGTCATAGGAATAGGAATACTTCTCGCACAGGTCGCCTATCAGATCCTCTACCATAGTGTCGATGTAATCGTTCCACTTGCTCTCATCCTGATTGGCGGCATAATCCTCCTCTTCCAGCTCTGCGCCCACAAACTGCATGGTTTCCAACTCTGCCAAGGCGTCGTTATATTCGCTTTCGGTGATGGGTGTGGTCAGTTCGGATTGAAGCTCTCCGGCGTCTGAAAGCTCCTTCATTCGATCTAAAACCACCTTAGCCCGTTCTTTTGATTCTTCCTCAAACAGCATGGGATTGTACTGGTAAGGATTCTGGGTGATGCCCGCGATCAAGGCGCACTCCGCCAGGGAGCATTGAGAAATATCCTTGTCAAAATAATGGTTGGCGGCGGCCTGCACTCCCTGGCACTGGCCCCCGTAGTTAACCACGTTAAGATAGGCTTCCAAAATTTCTTCCTTGCTATAGCCAACATGCTTTACGCCCTGGCTGTCGGTATACCCGCTCTCCAGATTTAAAGCGGTAAAGATTTCCTTCACCTTTCGCAAAATGCTTACCTGGTTTTCCCCGGTGATATTTTTGATCAGCTGCTGGGTCAAGGTAGAACCGCCGCCGCCCGCGCCCTCAGCATGGGTAAACAACTTATACACTGCCCCAAGGGTGCCCTTCCAATCCACACCCTTGTGCTCGGAAAAGCGGTGGTCCTCAATGGCAATCTGAGCCGTTTTCATATAATCCGGTATTTCGGAAAGATACACCCAGACACGGTTTTCACTGCTGTAAAAGGCCATATACTCGGTAGACGCACCATCTTCCCCATCCAAATAAAGAAAGCTGGAATAATTCAGCTTCATGGCGGAAATATTGGGCGGCTCCGAATTGCGATAGCTGAGAATAATGGACATGACCGAAAGGAACACCAGCACGCCGCTGATGGCCAAAACCCAAAACAGGGTTTTAAACGCCTTCCAGACCATGCCGCCCAGGGTTTTCGCCGTAGCCCCGGCAGACTGGGAAAATTCCCCCTCTGTCCGCTGGGACGGGACCTGGGTATAGCTTGTATTGTATTTGTTCATATCTTCCCGCATGAACAGGCCGCCTCCTTCTTTGAGGTCTTAAATAAAAACGCTCCGGTATAACAGGGAAAAAATGGCACATACTAGGCCGGAGGTGATTTCTATGATCCGCTATCCTTCCAAAAGCTATAAAAAATATACGATGGTCCTCTTGCTGGTGACCGCCGCAGCACTAATAGTATGCGCAGCCGCCCTGGCTTTCAAACGGCACGACGCCCTGGCGGTACAAGGCGACCCAATCCGGAGCCATATGGATTATTATAGCTTAAACCAATCCGCAAGTCAAGAAAATGGAAGCGGAGGGACGAATTCCCTCGCAGGCTCGTCCGCTCCGCAAAAAAGTGTTGAAAGTTCCCGGCAGGAGGAATCCTACCTGGTGAGGGTACACAATGGCAAGATCGGGGTGTTCCGAACCGGAGAAGTCGAACCCTTCCTCACCGCCGATGTTGAGGTATACCTGCTGCCCCAGCCGGATCAGGAGCTGCTGAAAAAGGGGATCAAAGCCGAAAACCTCAGCGCGGTAAAGGGTATTTTGGAGGATTATCAGTAGGCCGCTTCTTCAGGGGAACTCTCCACTGCACCGAGAGACTCCGCTTCGCTTACGTTGGGCAAAGGCTCCGGGGAGACTTCCGGAATTTGCGGAAAGTCAGTGGAGTCGCCGCTTTGGCAGAGGGTCTCCCCTGTGAAGGTGTTGATGATCCGGTAGGAAAATTCATGGTTTTCCCAGAAATATCCGCCGGTTTCGTCCATCTGGAAATTGGCGGTCAAATAGTAGGCGCGCCTAATGTTTCTATATATGCCGCCGTCATCTTTTGCATCGATCCGTTCCATATTCAGCGAATATTTTTCCGTTTCGCAGGAATAGCCCGTGCTTGTGGTTTCGCAGGCCGATTCCTGCCAGTACAGGGGAACGCTTGCCCATTTTTCCCCGTCCAGGTACAGCTCCGCTTCTACGGGCAAATCCTGGTCTACATCGACGAGGACGAAAAGATTGGCTTTTGGAACATACCAATCCATCTCAGGGTCGTACCCGCTGTGGTACATATAGGCGCTCTGGTAAGCGAACATGTGGTCCCGGCAGGGAAAGCCCAGCAGTTGACAAGCGGCGAAGTCCTCCATGTCCATGATCGGATTCTCTCCATACTCATCGTCCGCCTCATCGTCCGCCAGATTTTGGATCGGCAGGATCGTTCCTGTATCAGGCGAAATTGAAAAACCAGCCAGACTCGCGGAAAAATCATTTAAGATAGAATTGCTCGGCGTCCCGCACAAGAACACCTGGAATTCCTCCCCCATCTCTTCCTGGGAGTAATCGAATTCGGCTGTCAAGCGGATTCGGAAGGTTTCCTCCTGCTTTTCAAAAGAAGTGTTCATCCCTGACCAGTTATTCCCGTGTGAATCGCACAGATTCAGATCAAAGGAATTCCAATCCGGAGACGCTAGGTCGGGGCAGGAAACAGTCACGCAAAGCAGGCCCCCCTCAGTCCAGTGGTAATTTTCCAGCAGCACACCGTTACAGGAGGTAGGGTATTCCTCTGCCCTGGCCATAGCGGCGGTAAAGCCCGGATGCGCCAGAGCGGTAAAGGCCAGCGTAAGCGGCTTGTCCCATTGGATTTCCGCGTTGGTAAGGGCCGGGCCGTTCTGGGCGGACAGGGGCCTGCCGAAAAGATTGGAGATTTTTAATTCGACCTCGGCCTTATCCCCGGAAAAGCCTTCGGGAAGCACGAACGTGGCCGAACAGTGGAAAGAACCGTTTTCTTTTTCAAAGACGAGATCGCTGTATGGCTGAAGCGTTTTCCCGTCCAAAAGGGCGGTCACGTTTTCCCCCGGCTCTCCGCTGGAATTGAACTCATTGGAAAGCCATGCGGCCTTCTGAAGCTGCTCATCCTCCGTATCCAGACGCAGCTCCAGAAAAAGGTAGTCGCCCAGCAGATAGGCCTCTTCCGCCGTGAGCGTGCATCCATTTTCTTCTTTTTGAATCACTTCCGGCAGGGGCGTGGGCTGGGGCATGATCAGGTGAGAGGACCACCAGCGGTTTATTTTCTGGAACATGTTTCC
Source organism: uncultured Acutalibacter sp. (assembly GCA_964433105.1). Lineage (GTDB taxonomy): Bacteria > Bacillota > Clostridia > Oscillospirales > Acutalibacteraceae > Acutalibacter. The sequence continues at coordinate 2,448 of CAYSQF010000064.1, read as the reverse complement.
CATGCCGGGCAGGTCCTCGGCAAGGTCGGGACGGACGACGTTCAAGACCAACAGACCGACGGTGCACAGCACCACCAGCGCGGATACACATTTGACGGCAAACCCTAAAGCCCGGCGCTTTCGGGGAACCGGGCGGAAAACCTCCAGCTCCACAGGCTCCCGCGCCTGATGTTTTCGGGTATTGCTCTGCTGCTTGGGCTTTTCGGAAAAGTGGGCGGGGAAATGGGCAGGCGCGGCCTTGACAGACTTCTCCGGCAAGCTGGAAAGGACCTGGCTGAACCTGCGTCTTGCTTCCTGGGTCAGCTTTGGGTAAGGAAGCTCCTTTCTCAAGATCCATTTTATCCTAATATTTTTCATGTCGCGCCTCCTTTCCATATTTTTCCTTAAAGCGCTTCCGGCTCCGGGTTAGGCGCATCCGCACCGCTTCGGGGGAAAGATCCAGCGCCTGAGCGATCTCCTTTGTGGGCATATCCTCAAAATAGAACAGCTGCAGGATCAGTCTGTCCTCCTCTGAAAGCTGGGACAGCGCGCGGTGGACATCTATCGATTCGTCCCAGTCAGGCAGTTCCCCCGCTTCTTCCCATTCCTCCAGAGGAACGGCCATCCCACGCTCCCTCAGCTTTGCCCGGCAGTAATTCACCAAGATCCGGGTCATCCAGGTTTTGAAGGCTTCCGGATCCCGCAGGGAGTCCAGCTTTTCCCAAAGGGTGAGAACCGTATCTTGAATGGCGTCCAGCGCGTCAGGCTCGTTGCGGGTGACGGCCATAGCGGTTGCGTACATGTATTGGCGGTAATGGGTAACAAGGGAAACAAAGGCGTCCTTGTCCCCTTTCACAGCTTTGCGCACCAGTGCCGCGCTTCTCTGCTTTTCCAGCAGCACAGTCTCACCCCTTTTCACGGCTTTCGCCAATTTCCCATTATTAATAGATGTTTCATTGAGCGAAAATGTAACCGCTTCCTTAAAAGATTTTCGGGAAGCGGCCATGTTTATTTTGGAAGGTTCGTTCCGAAGATTTTTCGTGTATGCTTCCGCACCTACAGCAGGGAAGCATATACACATTACCTCTGCGAAAGAAAGCGATCCCTCGTCTATTTCGTGTTGGCATTCAAAACCTTCTGCTTGATTTTGGAAAAGACGATCCTCTGGCTGCTGTATAAGCCGAAATAACCGGACAGCACAAACGCCACCGCCACTGCTATGGCGAACAGCGGCAGTTCAGCGGTGCCAAACAGCTCGGCTGCCAGGAACAGAGACGCCAGCGGACAGTTGACCACAGAGCAGAACAAAGCCGTCATGCTAAGCGCCGCAGAAAAACCGGCGGGCAATCCCAGCAGAGGACCCACCACGCAGCCGAAGGTTGCCCCAATGAACAGGGTAGGAACAATTTCTCCCCCACGAAAGCCCACCCCCACACACAGGGCAGTGAGCAGAAGCTTCAGCAAAAAAGCGAAGGGCTTTGCTTCGCCTGCCAAAGCGTCGGTGATAATGTCCGTCCCCGCACCGTTGTAATCGTATAAGCGGAACGAAACGGTGAGCACTGCCATCAGCAGGCCGCCCGCGAAAATGCGCAGGTATGGATTTTTCACCCATTTGGCAGCCCAGTGCCCCACACTGTGAATGCTAACGCAAAACAGGATCCCTACCAGTGCTGTCAGCACCGCAAGGCCGGACGCCTGCAGGGCGGTAACCGGCGTAAGGCTCAAGACCCCCTCGGCGGGAGAAAAGCGCATGGGAGCAACGTTTAAAGCGTCCGCGATCAGGAATGCGGTATAGGAGGAAACTACGCAGGGCAGAAAGGCGTTATATCGTAGGGTGCCTACGCTGATGACCTCCAGCACAAATACGGCGGCGGTAAGCGGCGTGCCAAACAGAGCGGAAAAACAGGCGGCCATCCCGCACATGGAAAGCACTCGCACATCCTCTTCATCGAAGTGCAGAAGCTCCCCAAAATTATGGCCGATGCTGCCTCCCAGCTGGAGGGCAGCGCCCTCCCGGCCCACGGAAGCTCCGCAGAGATGGGACAACGCGGTTCCCACAAAAATCAGGGGTGCCAGCAGGATGGGGACATGCTTGTTGCTGGTGACGGATTCGATAATTAAATTCGTGCCGGTTTCAAAGCTTACCCGGCACAGCTGGTACAGCAGCAGAATCACAAGTCCCGCTAAAGGCAAAAGCCACACCAGCCATTGGTGTTCCATCCGGGTTTCCGTAACCAGATCCACAGTCTTGTGGAACCCAGCCCCTACTAGGCCGCACCCGGCGCCCAACACTCCGGCGGCAACCACCCATTTTAAGAAGGCAAGTACATACTCCGCCGTTTTCCTGCAAAGGCTTCCCGCCTTTCCTTTTTGCTCTTCCACTGAAAAGACCCTCCTTGCAAAGGAATTCACTAAATTATTTATTTTACTCCAAAAATGTGAATCCTGCAAGACCGGAAAATCTTTTGG
>CAYSQF010000063.1:0-11069 GCA_964433105.1 uncultured Acutalibacter sp. | reverse complement strand
CCTTTACTTCCCCCGGAGAATTTGTTATACTTTTTACAAATGAAAAAAGAGGTGCGCAAGCTATGGAAAAGAAAACGGTAGTTTTGGGAGTGACAGGGGGGATCGCCTGCTATAAATCGGCTGCGCTGGCGTCCAAACTGGTTCAGCGGGGATACAACGTAGAGGTGGTGCTGACGAAAAACGCCACGGAATTTATCGGCCCGCACACCTTTGAGGCTCTGACCCATAACCGGGCCATGACCGACACATTTGACCGGAATTTTCAAAGCCATGTGGAGCATGTGGCCCTGGCCGATCGGGCGGACGTGCTTTTGGTAGCCCCAGCCACGGCCAATGTCATTGCCAAGGCGGCTCACGGAATTGCCGACGATATGCTTACGACCACCATTTTGGCCTGCGACTGCCCCAAGCTGATTGCCCCAGCTATGAATACACGAATGTACGAAAACCCCGTGACCCAGGACAATCTGGAAATCCTGCGAAATTACGGCTGGCAGGTGATTGAGCCGGCCAGCGGCCATCTGGCATGCGGGGCTGTCGGCAAAGGGAAAATGCCGGAGCCGGAGGATCTGCTGGAAGCGGTGGACCACGCGGTGCGATACGAAAAAGATATGCAGAACCTGCGGGTGCTGGTCACTGCCGGCCCCACCCGGGAGGCGCTGGATCCGGTGCGGTATTTGACCAACCACTCAACGGGAAAAATGGGATACGCCATTGCCCGTGCCGCCGCTGACCGTGGGGCAGAAGTGGTACTGGTTTCCGGCCCCACCGCCTTGAAAAAGCCTGCCTTTGCGGAAACAGTGGATGTGGATTCCGCCTTGGACATGTTTGAAGCTGTCAAGGACCGTGCTGGGGAGCAGGATGTTATCATCAAGGCTGCGGCGGTGGCGGATTACCGTCCCGCGCAGCAGTCGGGACAAAAGCTGAAAAAGGGAGAGGGGGAGCTTACCCTTGCCTTGGAACGCACCGACGATATCCTGCTCTGGCTAGGGGAGCATCGCCAGCCCGGGCAGTTTTTGTGCGGGTTTAGCATGGAAACGGAGCATGTACTGGAAAACAGCCGGGCAAAGCTTCAGAAAAAGGGCCTGGACATGATTGCCGCCAATTCCCTGCGGCAGGAGGGCGCCGGATTTGGCACGGATACCAATGTGCTGACGCTGATCACCCCAAAAGGGGAGGAAGCCCTCCCGCTGCTTTCAAAAGAAGAAGCGGCCCACCGCCTGCTGGATGCCATCCTGCTGGAGAGGAAGAAAAATCAAAATGGGACGGCATAAGCAAACGTACAGTGCCAAATGATGGAAAAACAAAATGAACGGGGCCGGACAGAAATTTGTCCAGCCCCGGTTTTTATAACAGGCGGGTGTTGTTGATGATAAGCTCAAATTGCAGGCTCAGCGTTTGTGCGGCTTTGCGGCACAGAACCATCCGTTCCAGGAAAATTTCAAAGTATTCCATCACGGGACATATCTGGGTGGCAATTGTAATATTAAATATACAGACTTTCTTTTCCGTGTCGATGTCCAGCCGTGTTTCCTCAACTGCGTAATTGACCCGGTCGTGGATGTCGTTTGCCAACACCGCGTTTTTGCGGACCCGCGTCCGGCGCACATCGCTTTTGTCGGAGAGGATCAGCGCCGCGGCCACAGGGTTCACCGGATAGGCGGTTTTTCATCGTGGTGGCCGATGGCGGAGCAGATCAACGCAATCTCCTCCGGGGGCATGTCAAGCCGGTTTAAAAGGGTAAAAGCCATTAAAGCCCCGCTGTGGGCATGGTCGGCCCGGTTTACCGTGTTGCCGATATCGTGGAGATACCCGGCAATGGCCGCCAGCTGGCAGGTACGCTCCGGGTAACCCAGCGACGCCAAAATATCCCGGGCGCAGTCGCTGCTCCGTTTGGCGTGGGCGAAGCCGTGCTCTGTCAGGCCGATGGCCCCCAGGTTGTCGTTGCCCTGCTGGATGTAGCTTTTCACTTCGGGGTCCCGGAAAATATCCTCCGGCATAATTGTCTTGTACTCGCGCATAGGCTCCTTTCCAGCGGCTCAGTCCGCAGTCAGCATCCGGTACATGGATTCCAGGCAGATTTTGGCGTGCGTCTGGAAACGGTCCAACTCAATGCGCTCGCCAACATCGTGCTCGTGGCCGTTTTCCTGATCGGGGAAGCCTGGCCCAAAGGCCACGCCCTTGCCATGCATCTGCCGGGCATAGGTGCCGCCGCCCATGGAGAACACGCTGCATTCCTCTCCGGTAACATCCTTGTACGCGCCGGACAGCAGGGTGATCAGCGGGCTTTCCTTAGGCAGATAAAGCGGGGCAGCGTCGGACAGCAGGGTAAAGGTAAGACCGTCATAGCCGGAAACAGCCTGGGAAATAGCGCCGGAAATCGCTTTGCCCTCCTTTGTGGCGGGGTAGCGGATATCCACAGTCAGGCTGCAGCTCGATTCATCGGCGGAGACTAGGCCCAGGTTGAAGGTGAGGGGACCGCTGGGCTCGTCGCTCATGGCAATCCCCAAAAGGCTGCCATCGGAGGTCAGGCCGATCCGCTCATAGACAAACCGGAAGAAAGTTCCCAATTGTTTTGTGCCAAACACTTCCGCCAGCAGCTTGATCAAATAAGAAGCGGCATTTTTGCCGGTGTGAGGCGCGGCCGCATGGGCAGCCTGCCCCTTTGCCAGAAGGCGGGCCCCGGCGCCTGTGGAAGAAACGGCAATGTCGATCTCACAGCTTTTGGCAGCTTTTTCAAGCTTTTCAAGATCTGCGGAGGTACATGCGATCTCGCATTCCGCTTTGGAGGGGACCGCGTTGGAAACAGTGCCGGCAGAGAAGTTTTTGATCAGCGGGGAATTGTTTTTCCCGGTGACTTTAAAATTTATGATGCCTTTCTCACAGTGGCAGATACCATAGCAGGAATCGGGCGTGAAGCCCATATCGGGAAGCTGCTCGCTTTCAAAATAATGGGCCATGTCGGCCATGCCGATTTCCTCGCCGGAACCAAAAACCACCCGGAGCTTCCGTTTAGCCGGCACTTGAGCGTCCTTTAAGGCTCGCAGGCAGTGCAGAGCTACAATGGCAGCGCCCTTGTCGTCTCCTACGCCCCGGCCAAAGGCCAGGTTCCCGTCAATCACCATGGTAAAGGGGTCGGTTTCCCAGCCCTCGCCAGCGGGGACCACGTCCACATGGGCCATGACCACGGCGTTTCCTTCCCCTTCGCCATATTCGGCGTGACCTGCGTAATAGCCAACATTTTTCGTTTTCAGGCCGTATCCTTCGGCCATGCCTAAAACTGTGTCGATGGCTTTGGCGCAGTCATCGCCAAAGGGATGTTCTCCCGGCGTGGGAACCGCTACAGAGGGGACCGCTACCAGCGTGGCCAGATCCCTGAGAATATCGTCCCAGTAGTCGAGGATTTTTTCACCAAACAGCATAATTCAAAATTCCTTTCCGCAATAAATTTTCTTCCACTGCTACGATAAACTTTTCCGCGGATAAAGTCAAGACAAAAAAAGGGAGTGCCCATTTTGTAGAGATATGCGATAAAATTTCCGAACGGACACTCTTCAAAAAAGGGGGAGAAGTATGTTAAATGTGATTTGGTTCGGAATGATCCTGCTGAGCATTGTCTGTGCCGGGGCAAACGGGCGTTTGGGAGAGCTTTCCGCCGCTGTGATGGACGGGGCGGAAAGCGCGGTGGAGCTTTCGATTTTCCTGCTGGGAACCATGTGCGCCTGGCTGGGTTTCCTGCGGATCGCAGAAAAAAGCGGGCTGACGGGCCTTCTGGCCCGGGCACTTTCTCCGGTGATCGACCGGCTGTTCCCGGAATACCGGGAGGACAAGGACATCAAAGGGAAGATCTGCATGAACCTTTCCGCCAACTTTTTGGGCTTGGGCAACGCCGCGACCCCTTTGGGCCTGGCGGCCATGCGAGCGATGGAGGGAAAAAACCCGGATGATACCCCCACCGGGGGAATGATTTTGTTTGTGGTGGTCAATACGGCTTCCATCCAGCTTTTGCCAGTGAATATGGCGGCCATGAGAAGTTCCTGCGGCAGTGCGGAGCCTTTTTGCATCCTGCCCCAGGTGTGGATCACATCCTGCATGGCGCTCTTTGTGTCGGTGCTGGCCTGTAAGGTGATGGAAAAACGGGAGGTGACGCGTCTGTGTCCCAGATCGGAGCGGCGGCGCTGCCGGTGATAATCGGCCTGATCGTGCTATACGGATTTCTGAAAAATATTGATGTGTTCAACGCCTTTTTGGAAGGGGCGAAGGACGGGATCGGGTCGTCTCTGAAAATTCTTCCCACTTTAATTGGCTTGATCGTGGCGGTCAATATGGTGCGGGCTTCCGGTCTGCTGGAGCTTGTCTGCGCCCTGGCACGGCCCCTGACCGACGCTGTCGGTATTTCCCCGGAAATTGTTCCCTTGGCGGTGCTGCGCCCTGTTTCCGGGAGCGGCTCTTCTGCCTACGCGCTGTCACTCCTGCGAAAATTCGGCCCGGACAGCGAAACGGGGAAAATCGCTTCCGTGCTCAGTTCTTCAACGGAAACCACTTTTTACGCTATCGCTGTGTATTTTGGCGCCTGCGGATACAAAAAGCTGCATTGGACCGTCCCTGCCGCGCTGTTGGGGGACGCTGCCGCCATTGCCTTTTCCGTGCTTACGGTAAAGCTGTTCGGCTAGCTTTTTGAGGCGCTTTTCTCAAGATGCTTTTCAGCTTTACCGCGTGTTTAGAAAACTGTAAGTTTTTCAAATTTGCATTCCTGCCCGGAACATGGTAAAATATAATAATATATTTCAATGGATCTGGCAGGTGCGGTTATGGAGCCTTTGGAAAAGTCCAGGAAAAAAATCCCCTGGGGGATGCTGTATATCATTGCCACCATTGTCGTAATGGTGCTTTTTGGCGTGTTCAACCGGGAATTTGGAAATGTGTTTCGCATAATGACCGACTTGATTCCCGGCTACCTTCTGATTGCCGTGCTGGTAACAGTGATCTATTTCTTTTTCGAGGGCGGCATTATTAAGTTGCTAATGAACAGCCAGAATATTCCCATGAAGCTCGGAAGCGGCATGAAGATAGGGCTTTTGGGAATCTACTATTCCTATATCACCCCCAGCGCCACCGGCGGACAGCCCATGCAGGCGGCTTATCTCCGGCGGGACAAGGTTCCGGTGGGAATCTCCACCGCCGTGCTCATCATGAAATTTTTCTGTTTCCAGTGCGCTTTTTTTCTCATTTCCCTCATTTCCTTCTTCTGCATGTATGGGAAAATCGCAGCGGAAAATCCGGGAATTTTGTTTTTTATCGTTTTGGGGCTGATTGTCAACGGCGGATCCATTATCTTTTTCCCCTGCCTGTTTATCAAGCCGGTGATGGCAGTTTTCTGCCGTTTTGCAAAATGGCTGGTGCGCAGGCTTCCCTTTCTGCGGAACAGGAGGGAAAGGCTGTATGGTGTGATTGAGAAATTCCAAGCGGACTTTGGCAGCTACACCGATGATTTCCGGGGAAAGCGGAAAAGCATCATCTTGGGGATCGCGCTGTCCGTACCCCAGTTCATTTTGCAGATGAGCGTGATCTATTTTGTGTTCCGCGCCTTTGGCTATGCGAAGATCAACTACTGGGAAGTGCTGGCGGTGCAGAGCCTTTTGCAGGTGTCCGTGTCCTTTATGCCAATGCCGGGTGCTTCCGGCGCCCAGGAGATCGGTTTTTCTGCCTTTTTCCGCAATTATTTCGTGCGGGACGACCTGTATGCCGCCGTCATGGTATGGCGATTTTTTACTTATTATCTGGTAGTCGTTGCCGGAGCCGTCCTGGTGGTGGCGGATCAATTTTGGTACAAGCACGGAAAAAAACGGGATGGGGAGGATGAAGCGTGAAGCTTGGCAGGGAGTTTTACCTCAGATCCGGACTGGAGACAGCCAGGGACCTGATCGGCAAACAGCTGGTCCGCTATAGCCCCGAGGGCGTGACAAAGGGGATCATCGTGGAAACGGAAGCCTATATGGGCCCCGACGATCCCGCCGCCCATTCCTATAAGCGCCGTACCAGGCGCACCAATGTCCAATACGGCCCCGGGGGCTTTGCTTACGTCTATTTTATTTACGGCATGCATGTGTGCATGAACATCGTTTCGAACCGGGAGGAAGTCCCCGAGGTTGTTCTACTCCGCGCCCTGCAGCCTGTCGAGGGGCTGGAGCTTATGGCCGCCAGGCGGAAAAGGGAAAAGCTGAAGGAGTTGTGCAGCGGCCCCGGCAAGCTTTGCCAGGCGATGGGGATTACAATGGACGACTACGGCGCGGATCTCTGCGGCGAAGAGTTTTATGTAGAGGATACGGGCATTTTAGTTCCGGGTATTGTGGAAGCAAAACGGATCAACGTGGACTACGCCGGGGAAGCGGCGGACTGGCCCTGGCGATTTCTTTTGGCGGACAGCGAGTTTGTTTCCGTGCCTGCGGCCGCAAAGGGAAAACGTCCAGCGAAAGACAGAAAGGCCGGAAATTAGAAAACACAGCAAAAGCCGAATCTATCGCTTTGCGACGTCCAGGCCCAGCTCATCGATCTTTTTCCGGAGCTTGAGAAAATCCTCGAAAGCGGCGGGCTTTTGGCTGGGATTGCGCAGCAGGGCGGCGGGGTGGAGCGTAGCCATGAACAGAACCCCGCTTTTTTCAAAGAAAATGCCGTGTTCCCGGGTAATCTTTAAATCGGGTTTGATCATTTTCATGCCAGCGATCCGCCCTAGGCACACAATGATCTTGGGTCGCAGCAGGGCAAACTGGTTCCGGAGCCAGCCAATGCAGGCATCTTGTTCTTCAGGCAGGGGATCCCGGTTTTTGGGCGGGCGGCATTTTACAATATTGGCAATGTAAATGTTGGTTTTCCGGTCCAGGTCTACCGCGGCCAACAGCTTGTCCAGCAGCTGGCCGCCACGGCCCACGAAAGGCTCGCCCTGCAAATCTTCGTTTTCACCGGGCCCTTCCCCTACAAACAAAACCTTGGCGTCGTGGTTCCCCACGCCGAACACCACGTTGTGCCGTGTTTCGCACAGGCTGCATTTCCCGCACTGCATGCAGGCATCCTGAAGCTTTTCCCAGGTGTCGTACATAATCTCCCGCCCTTTCTTTAATCATGAAAATTCTAAAGCTATTTTACTATATCTCCGGCAAAAGCACAATTGCCGGTTGAAATTTTTCCCGGCTGGTAGTACAATAACCTTGTTCCAACTTGTAGAATTTTGAAGGAGGATTTATGGTATGAAAGTTATGGTAGAAACCTCTGCCCATCATGTACATGTGTCCGATGCGGATCTGGAGACCCTGTTCGGTAAGGGCGCCACGCTCACCAACAAAAAGGACCTCTCCCAGCCCGGGCAGTTTGCCTGTGTGGAAAAGGTAGAGGTGGTTGGCCCTAAAGGTTCAATGTCCATGTCTATCCTGGGACCCACCCGTAAGGAAACCCAGGTGGAGATTTCCTTGACAGATGCCCGAAAGTTGGGCGTTACCGCTCCCATCCGGGAGTCCGGCGACCTGGAGGGAACCCCCGGCTGTCTGCTCCGCGGCCCCGCCGGCGAAGTCACCATTGAGAAGGGTGTCATCGCCGCCAAGCGCCACATCCACTTTAATCCCGAGGAAGCCAAGGAGGCCGGTGTGGCCGATAAGCAGGTGGTTTCCGTAAAGGTGGATTACAATGGCCGCGCCCTTATTTTTGGCGACGTGGTCTGCCGCGTCAGCCCCAAGTATGCCTTGGCCATGCATGTGGATACTGACGAGTCCAACGCCGCCGGTCTGCCTGGCACGGTGGACGGCGAAATCATCCTTTGAGTGATATAAGGCTTTATCACCTTTTATTGGCTGGAGAGGGGAACTCCGGCGTTCCATGCTTGAATACATGATTGAAGGCCAGCTCTGTTTATTTGGGGCTGGCTTTTGTCTGTCGAAAAAATCTTCATTTTGGGGGTGTTATTTTTCTGCGCAATGCAGTATAATAGAGACGTAGAATTCAGACGTAGGACCCCGGACAAGCTGGAAAGGGCCCTGAAAGGAGTTGGCAGTATGAATTTTTTGAAAAATGTCGGAAAAGCGGTGGGGAACGCCGTCAGCTTCATGGGAGAGAAAAACCGCCGCGCCGCGTATCTCAACCGGATCCGCACGGTGATCCGCTGTGAAGAAAAGGCCGCGGAAAAGGAATACCTGGCGCTGGGTAGGTATTACTATAACAATCTGCGGGACAAGGACAACCCGGTCACCGAGGCACACTGTGCCTCGCTGGACGAGATCAATGTCCGCACGGATAAGGCCCTGAACCAGCTGGAGCAGTTCTACGAGCTTGATAAGCAGGCGTGCTCTGTGGCGTGCATCAGCGGGGAAGACGGTCCCACCGCTGTGTGTGTGAAGGACGGCCGCTCGGAAGAGGTTACATTAGATGATGTGGAAAGCTTTGACCATGATCCCATCCAAGAGCAGGCTCCGGCGGCAGAAGCCACCCCGGATGTAGTTCCGGAAGCACCTCCTGTTTCCACGGAACCCGCCGAGCCGGGGGAAAATGACAGCCTTCCCTTCGAATAAGCGCAAACGGCGTTTTGGGAAAGCTGTGAAGGGAGGAATTGGGGAATGTCAACGGAAATCATGAAAGACATCATCTGCCCCCAGTGCGGTGAGTCTCAAAAATACCGGTTGTACGCCAGCATCAACGCGAAAGAAAATCCGGAATTCAAGCAGAAAATTTTGGAGGAGACCTTGTTCGACTGGCGCTGCAAGCGGTGCAATTACTTTGCGGCGATGGCTTATCCCTTTATCTACACAGATCCGGTAGCGGGGTATGTAATCAGCACTGCACCCATGGGGACTAACGGAGCGGTAGAGCCGACCGATGCCGTGCGGGATTTTGTCAAGCGCAGCGTGAAAAACTTGGCGGAGCTGAAGGAGAAAATACTTACCTTTGACGCGGGCTTTGACGATGTGGCAGTGGAGCTGGTGAAAAACGCCCTGTGCGGCATTATCAAAAACACTTACCAGGTCAACCGGGTGCACGCCTATTTCAGCAGGTTCAATGAACAGGATGGGGAAATGGAATTTGCCATTTTCCTGCCCCGGAAAACGGAGCCGGTTTACCATTCCACCAAGTTGGATGTGTACAAGCAGTCCCAGGAGGTTTTGCGTGCTCTGGATTTTGTGGACCCCAACGGCTTTATCCGGGTGGATTCCAAACTGGCCAGGCAGATCATTGAAGATTACCAGAATATTTAAGTAATGCAAATTGAGAAAACAGCAAGCCTGTATCGCGAAAACCGTGAGGGGCTTGCTGTTTTTTTATCGTTTCTTTTTGGGTTTATCCTTTTTTTCTCGCCTGGGAGAAATTCAGGCGCTGATCCGGCGGCACGGAAATCCCTGTTACTCCTGGCGCCAGCACGTAATAGGTTTTTGCGGAAAACAAAGGGTAAAACACACAGTTATCCCGCAGGGTTTCCTCCAGCGCCTGAAACCCTTCCTGGGTAAAGCTGAGACCTTCCAAAGCGCTGTCGTATTCATCGCTTTTCAGCAGAAGAGGGGACGCAGAGCCGGAAAACGCGGTCAGCACGTTATAAGGAGTGATCCCTCCCGCCCGTAGAGTGTACAGGGCGGCCTCATATTCGTCCCAACTTACACGGTCGTCCAACTCGCTTTCCGAAAGCGGGAGAATGTTGAAAGCGTTTCCAAGCTTACTGTTCCAGGAGACAAGAAAATTGTTGGCAAGGGCGATAGACGCGTCATCGTCTGGGCAGAGCACCGTGATGCTGGGAATTTTATCCCATTCCAGCAGATCCAGCAAGGAAGGGATGGTGTCTAAAACGTCATCGTCCTGGGGAATCAAGCACATTTCCTCCGACGCGTAGTATGGCTCGCCGTCCCAAAGGACACAGCCTGGCATGATCCCCGCCGCTTCCTCCCGAGTGTCCCACCCATCGGATGCCAGCAGGTTTTCCCGGTCCAGGCTTTTCAAAAACAGTTCACGAGTGCCCACATAGTTCAGGTTGTCCGATTGGGGATTCAGCAGCAGGCCGGTCACGCCGTCCTCCAGTGCCAGCACAGAACAGCCCTGCTCTTCTGCCTGGCGTGCCTGAGTCTCGGACAGGCGCAAAATATCCACGTCTCCGTTTTTGAGGGCGGTTATCGGGTCGCTGTCAATGGTGTCGTCATAATCGATCAAATAGGTGAGGGCCGCAGCAACCGTTTTGTGCTCGCCGCAGTAGGAATTAGAACGCTCCAAACTGATGCTCTGCTCACCGTAATCCGTATTCCAGGCATAGATATGGGGGAAGGTAAAGGGGCCGTTTGTCAGGGTGTATTCTGCGGAAAGCCCGTAATGGCCGGCGCTTTCTTCAAAGAAGGCGCGGTTGCAGGGCATGTAATGGTTGCCGGCAGTGAGGGCGGGAAAATCCGGAAATCCGGCTTCCAGCTCTATGACCAGAGTCCTGTCGTCCTCTGCCCGGATCCCCACATTGGCGGCTTCCACCGTTCCGGTGTGGTACGCTCTCGCGTTTTTAATGAGGAACAAATCCTCCAGCCCGGATGCTTTTGTCTCCGGATCCAGCCCCCGAAGCACACCGAAAACAAAATCATCCGCCGTTACCGGTTCGCCGTTGCTCCAGGCCGCCTTGCGCAGGTGGAAGGTGAATTCCGTGCATTCGTCATTGTGATCCCAGTGTGTCGCTACGCCCGGAAGGATTTGGCTGTCCTCACCCAGGCGGCAGAGCCCTTCATAGATGGAGCCGATCACAATGGACGAAGCAGGCCCGGAAGCCGTTTGCGGGTCCAGTGAGGACACTTCCTGGGGAAGTATGGTGGTAAACGCCATGTCCGCTTTGCCGCCGCATCCGGATAAGCACAGCAGTAAAAAGACAGCGAACGCCGCGCCGAAAAGCCGTTTCACAAGATCATCCCACCCTTATAGAAGCCCTTAAATCAGGGCGCTTGATTTCAATTTGCGCAATTTCCCATTGCCATTATATTTTTTAGTATATAGAAGGAGAGAATAAGTTTGATTCCTTCCTGGAATTAAAAAGTCGAAAAATCTGGGAAGTGCGTCACTGCGTGTTTTTT
>CAYSQF010000062.1:0-11085 GCA_964433105.1 uncultured Acutalibacter sp. | reverse complement strand
GGCCCATCTTATACATGGTATACAGTAGCTTCCGGTGGGAAGGTTTAAAGCCGTCAATTTCCGGGATGGCCCGGCTCAAAATGACGCTCATGGCATAGGGCATGAAATTTTTCCGCAGGGTCTCCCCCACATCCTGTTCCACAATCTCCCCGGCCCCGGCGATATAGCCGTGCATTTTTCCGGAAGGCTTGCTGCTTTTCTCTTTTTTTGGCATGTGCGCGTACTCTCCTCGTCTTTTTGGATCAAACATTTCATCAAAAGCAGTATATTTGCGCTTTTTAATAACAGTTTACCTTTCTCCGCCAATTTCGTCAACGGTCCGAAAAAAATTTTTTTGCCGGGGCTTGACAAAAAGAGCCGGTGCTGGTATCCTATGATCAATGGTTAATTACTAGACTAACTAACTAACATTCAAAGAAGGGAGCAAGGCACATGGAGCTGAATTTCAATTCCCAAACTCCCATTTTCCAGCAGATCGCAGACGGGATTGAAGAAGCCGTCCTCACCGGGGCGTTCCCGGAAGAGAGCCAGATCCCATCTATCACGGATTTTTCCGTGCGGTACACCATTAATCCGGCCACGGCGCTGAAGGGGATCAACCTTCTGGTAGAGGAGGGCATCCTGTATAAGCGGCGGGGTGTGGGAATGTTCGTATCCCCTGGAGCGGCGAAGCTTTTACAGGAAAAACGCCGTGCGCAGTTTGCCCGCAGGTTTATCACTCCCGCAGCGGCGGAAGCCAAGCGGCTGGGGTTGTCGGAGGAAGAGCTGATCACTATGCTCCAAGCGGAATACAGGAGAGGAGACAAACCATGAGCATCACTGTGGAAAATGTTGCAAAGCGGTACGGGCAAGTCCAGGCCCTTGACAGTGTATCCCTGCGCTTTGACGATGGAAAAATTTACGGTCTGCTGGGCCGGAACGGGGCCGGAAAATCCACCCTGCTGAGCCTGATCGCCAATCGGGGATTCCCGGATGCCGGAGAAATCGCGGTCGATGGAAAACCGGCCCAGGAAGGGGACACGGCCCAAGGAAAGCTGTACCTGATGAGCGAAAAAACATATTATCCGGAAAACATGCGGGTTCAGGATGCTTTCCGATGGACCAAGAACTTCTATCCGGATTTTAATGAAGAAGCCGCCAATCAGTTGGCGGAACGTTTTGGGCTGGAAACGTCTAAAAAGGTCAAGGGGCTTTCCGCCGGGTATCTGTCCATTTTCAAGCTGGTCACAGCCTTAAACGTCAATGTTCCTCACCTGCTGCTGGACGAGCCGGTGCTGGGCCTGGATGCTAACCATCGGGAGTTTTTCTATAAAGCACTTTTGGAAAAATATGGGGAAAAGCCCTTTACTGTGGTGCTTTCCACCCATTTGATCGAGGAAGCCGCCGGGTTCCTGGAAAACGTCGCCATTCTCAAAGGCGGCAAGTTGCTGACAGCCTGCTCAACAGAAGAATTGACCGCCGGATATTACCAGGTTTCCGGCCCGGCACGAGCGGTGGAACAATACCTGACAGGCAGGGAACCGCTGCAGGTAGATTCCATCGGCGGCCTGCGCACCGCCTGTGTGCGGGGAATTCCAGATCGGTCAAACGCTCTGGATGGGCTTGAGTTCAGCAGGATGGACCTGCAGAAACTATTTATCCTGCTCACCGAGGAAAAGGAGGAGATTTTATGAGGGTCACCGCTTCATTCCGTTATCAACTGCTCCAAAACCTGAGAAATGTTTTGGCTTATTACCTGGCAATGGTGGGACTGACCCTGCTGGAAGCCTGGTTCACATTTCACAGCGGAAACGCGGGAGCGTCCTTAAGCGGCCTTACGATGATGACGTCCCTGTTCCTGTTTGTGAAAAGCCTGTGTTCCTTTAAGGATAATTTCGGCATGGCTCTGCAAAACGGTGTCACCCGGAAAAACCTTTTTCTGGGACGGCTGGCCTGCGCCGCCGTTCTGTGCGGGATCATGGCCGTATTGGACGAAGTCATCACCCTGCTG
The DNA here is from genome assembly GCA_964433105.1 of uncultured Acutalibacter sp. Lineage (GTDB taxonomy): Bacteria > Bacillota > Clostridia > Oscillospirales > Acutalibacteraceae > Acutalibacter. The sequence goes on along the minus strand of CAYSQF010000062.1, from coordinate 9,095 downwards.
CTGGATTTAATTGGAAAGCTTCCCGGCGTAAATACCCAGTCCATCTCGTTGATGGCCATACTTTTCCAAGACGACGCGCTCCTCTTCTCCCCCGTGGCCCTTACCCTGTACAGTGTGGCCTTCAGCTTTTGCCTGCTGTTGGCTGCCGCCGGGCTGGGTTACTGCATCAATGCTTTGTACTATCGGCTGAACACCCTGGGAAAGGTAGCGGTCAGCGCAAGCGTACCCGGATTTTTCATTTTTGTTGTGCCCACATTGAAATCCCTGCGGGACCGGTTAGGCCTGCAGGAACAGTATCTTACGCTGGAACGAACCGTTGAAGCTTTCTTTTCCTTCCTGCTGAAATCACCATGGCACACCATGACCACCAGCCTTGTTTTTGCCGCTCTGTCCCACCTGCTCGCCTGGCTCCTGATCCGCCGGGCGGCCCTGAAATAGGTGGCGGGCATGAAGGGGAAAGCAAGGCCCGTGGCCTTGGCGGGAATTCTGGCAGCTCTGGCGCTGGCCCTTTCTTTTTTGGAAGGACTGCTCCCGTCCCTGCCCATGACCCCGCCCGGTTTTAAGCTGGGGCTTTCCAACATTGTTTCCATGTATGCGGCGGGAAGCTTAGGCCTTCCCTGCGCCCTGTTTCTGGCAGTACTTAAGGGTGGCTTCGCCTTCCTCACCCGGGGCGCCGCAGCAGGCGCAATGAGCCTGTCGGGAGGGCTGCTCAGCACGGTGTGCGTTTGGGTGCTTCTGAAAAAAACAAAAATTTCCTTCCTGCCGCTAGGCGTGTGCGGTGCGCTGGCCCACAACGCCGCACAGCTTCTCTGCGCGTGGGTGCTGGTTTCATCTTCCGTAGTGTTTTACATCCCCATCCTGCTGCTGCTCGGCATCTTGACCGGTCTGCTCACCGGCACGGTTTTAAAAATTTCCTGGCCGGCGCTGATGCGGATGGAAACCATGCTTTTAGGGAAAAACTAAAAGAGCGTGCCATCGGACCGGCAATAAACCCAAGTTCCTTCATTTCACGCATGGCCACTAAGTGTCTTTATTCAAATAATCCTATGCGCGACTTTTTCCTGTAAGGGATGTAAGCGGACGCTGTGGTGTCCAGTGACCGCAAAGCGCTGCTTGCGGCAATCGTATAAAGAAGCTGTTTCTGCTGACCGGAAATGTATTGACAGCCCGCTGAATTTCTACTATTATGTAATCCCTCGGGGACACAGTCTCCGAGGGACGCAGGATAGGAGTTAGAACCGCTGTTCCTGCTCCCGGCTGTTTTCGGATTTCTGGTTTTTGCTGTTCTGGCTCTTGGAATTCTGAGAATTGCTCTGGTTGTTCTGGTTCTGGCTGTTGTTGTTCTGAGAACGATTCTGAGAATTCTGGTTGTTCTGGTTCTGATTGTTGTTTTGATTGCTGAACATAAGCTTATCGCTCCTTTCCATCTCCTAGTGTGGACGGGGCGGCGGCATTTATGCAAAAATTTTTCAGGGAGAAAAAATATGAATCTGCCCGATGCATTCCTAAAACGGATGCGGGTACTGCTGGACTGGGAATATCCCGAATATCTGCGCTGCATGGAGCTTCCCGCCTTCCGCGGCGTCCGGCTGAACCCCTTAAAATGCGATTTTGAAACATTGAAAAAAAGCGTGCCGTTTTCCCTTTCTCCCGCTCCTTTTTCCCCTTTGTGCTTTTACGCCGGGAAAGGCTCGGAAAGGCTTGGCATCCTGCCGGCCCACCACGCGGGGATGTTCTATTCCCAGGAACCGTCTGCTTCCTCGGCGGTGACTGTGCTGGATCCCCAGCCGGGGGAAAAAATTCTGGACTTGTGCGCCGCGCCAGGGGGAAAAGCCGGCCAGATCGCCGGGCTTTTAGGCGGCAAAGGTCTGCTTTGGGCCAACGAAATCGTCAAAAGCCGAGCCAATACCCTGCTTTCCAATCTGGAAAGGATGGGCGTACCAAACGGGGTGGTATCTTCCTGCCACCCCCAGCGGCTCTGCGAAGCCCTGCGCGGATATTTTGACCGGGTGCTGGTCGACGCCCCATGCTCCGGTGAGGGCATGTTTCGCCGGGAACCGAAAGCCGCGGCCCAGTGGACGCCGGAAAGCCCAGCCGCCTGCGCCCGGAGACAGGCGGCTGTCTTGGATTCGGCCGCCCTAGCAGTAAAGGAAGGCGGCGTGCTGGTCTATTCCACCTGCACTTTTTCCCGGGAAGAAAACGAGGATACGGCCCTGACTTTTCTCCAATCCCACCCGGAATTTCAACAGATCCCTGTCAATGTGAGCTTTGGGCGTCCCGCCCTGGACGGTTCTCCTGCCCGGCGGATTTTCCCAATGGATGGCGGCGAAGGTCATTTTGTGGCAGAATTTCGGAGGATCGCGGAAAACCCCTGCGGCGTTTCAGATTTTTCCGAATTTTTAAGCAGATCGGATGCCCGGGCCGCAGCAGACTTTTACAGTACTTTATTTCCCGGCACCTGCTCCGACAGGCTGGCCAGATTCGGAAACCGGCTCCTGCTGCTGCCGGAGAAGCTGCCTGCCCTGCGCGGGCTGGGAGTGCTTCGCGCAGGGGTGGAACTGGGAGAAGTGCGGTCCGGTCGAATTGAGCCGTCCCACGGCCTGTTTGTGAGCCGAAAAAAGGAAGAATGCCTGCGCAGCCTGGACTTCTCACCGGATAGCCCGGAACTGGATACTTTCCTGTGTGGAGGGGAATTGGACTGCGGGGAAACCGGCTACACCGCCGTTTGCGTAAACGGCGTGGTCACCGGCTTCGGGAAGGCATCCGGGGGACGTCTGAAAAACCGTTATCCGAAGGGCCTGCGGAAAATTGGCTGATTTTTGAAAGCATGCCGGCCGCTTCATTTGCCGCAATGGCAATTTTCGGCAGAAAATCGACGACAAAAATTTGTATTGCGTATTGCCGAAAAGGGTATTATAATAGAAGCAGGTGAAAATCTTTAGAAAGGAGGATCGATCTGAATGGCTGCTGTTTCAAAAGATACGATCATTGGAGATATTCTGGATATGGACGCTTCCACCGCTCCATTTTTTCTGGAGATGGGTATGCATTGTCTGGGCTGCCCCGCTTCCCGGGGTGAAACGCTTGAGCAGGCCTGCGCTGTCCACGGTATCAGTGCGGAAGAGCTGGTGGAAAAGATCAACCAGCATCTGCAAGGCAAGTAAATGCAGTTCCGTTGCCGCGCGGCGTCTGGCCGGGCGGCATACTTTTATCTTTGTTTAAAATCAGGAGAAAGGAGCGGGGCTACAAGCATGGCGAGACCCTTGTTTCAGCTCAACCCCCGTTTGGCCTTGTGCGCCGGGATGATCCGGGGCGGTAGACCTTTTTGCGACATCGGCACCGATCACGCCTATCTCCCGGTGTGGCTTTTGAAAACCGGGAAAATCTCCCAGGCGCTGGCCTGCGATATCAACCCCGGGCCATTGGAGACCGCCGCCTGGAACGCTCGCCGTTATCAGGTCACGGATAAAATCTTTTTGCGGCTTTCCAATGGCCTGCGGGAGGTCGAATCAGAAGAAGCGGACGACATTGTCATTGCCGGCATGGGGGGAGAGCTGATTCTCCGGATAATCGCCGAAACCCACTGGCTGCGGAGTGATAGCAAATTGCTGGTTCTGCAGCCAATGAGTTCCGCCCGGGAGCTTCGGATCGGCCTGCGGAATCTGGGATTCACCCTGCTGCAGGAAAAAGCGGTGATGGACAGCGGCCGGGTGTACACCGCTTTTTCCGCCGTCTACATAGGACGTCCGCCCAAAACCGATCTCCTATACCCCTTTTTGGGAAAGCTGGAACCTGGGACAGGCCCGGCTGCACGATATGCGGAAAAAGTGCTGCGGGACCTGCGGGGCCGCCTTGAGGGCGCTCTGCGGGGCCGGGGAACCGATTCCCTGGAAGATCTGCAAGCCATTATAAAAGAAATTGAAGAAAAGTTTTTATAAGCCGGAGCCGAAATTTGAACGCCAAACAAATTTGAGTCCTGTTCCGAAAAGGGGTATAAAAATGGCAAGGATTCGGGACATTTATGACATTCTCAACGCGGCGGCACCTTTTTCCACCGCCATGAGCTTTGACAACGTGGGTCTGCTTGTGGGCGAAGCCAACACGCCTGTGGCGCGGGCGCTGATTGCTCTGGACATCACCGAACCGGTAGTAAAGGAAGCCGCTTCCCTCAATGCCAATTTGATCATCAGCCACCACCCCGTCATCTTTCAGCCTTTGAAATTCCTGGGTGAGCGGGACATTCCCTATCTGTTGGCAAAACAGGGCATTGCCGCGCTGTGCTGCCATACCAATCTGGACGCATCTCCCGTGTGCGGGGTCAACGTGGCCCTGGGCAGCAAGCTGGGGCTTCGGGGCGTCCACGCAGAGGACGTCTTTGGGGAAGAATGCGTGTTGTTTGCCGGGGAATTGGAAGAAGAATTGTCCTCCGAGGGCTTTGCCTCCCTAGTCAAGGAACGGCTGCAGGCGGAGCGAGTGCTGCTGATCCCCGGAAAACGCCCGGTAAAAAAGGTATTTCTGTGCGGCGGTGCCGGCGGGGAATACGTCCATTTTGCGGCCTGCCGGGGCGCGGACGCCTACCTCACCGGTGAAATCAAGCACCATGAAGCGCTGGATGCGGCCCGTACCGGCTTGACCTGCGTGGCAGCGGGACACTATGAAACGGAAAAGCCATTTGGGGAATTTTTGGCTTCCTATCTGAAACGACGGATCCCCGGTACGGCGTTCCTGCTGTCCCAGGCTGAACGTCCGCCGTTCCAAACAATATAAAAAGGAATAACAAGAAGAAAGGACGGTACCGGGTGCACCGCCAGCGCTTTTTCGACGCTTTGCGCAGGCCCTGTACCGCTTGGAAATCGATATGGCACTGGACGGCATCTTTCTACGCCACATCAAAAAGGAATTGGAGGGACAGCTTCTCGGCGCTCGGGTAGATAAGATCTACCAGCCTAACCGGGAGGAGATCACCATCGCCTTCCGCACCAGGGAAAGCGCCTGTAAGGTGCTGTTTTCCGCCAGGGCAAACAGCGCAAGGGTTCACTTTACCTCAATCGCCTTGGAAAACCCAAAGCAGCCGCCCATGTTGTGCATGCTTTTGCGGAAACGGCTTTCCGGGGCAAAGCTTCTCGCCATACGCCAGCCCGGCCTGGAGCGCCTGCTGCATTTTGATTTTGATACCGTCAACGAGCTGGGTGATCATGTCACTCTGACGCTGACTGTGGAGATCATGGGCCGGTACAGCAACATTATTCTCACCGACAGCGGTGGGAAAATCATCGATGCCTTAAAACGGGTAACTACGGAAATGTCCTCCCAGCGCCTGATCCTGCCGGGAGTCGCCTATCAACTTCCCCCGCCGCAGGCAAAACGCAGCGTGCTGGAAACCTCCGCGCAGGAATTGGCGGACGCCCTTCGGTCCCTGCCCGGGGATATGGAACTTTCCAAGGGACTTTTGGCCGTTTTACAGGGCGTTTCCCCTATCGTCTGCCGGGAAATCGCCCACCGGGCCGGCAGAGGGATAGGTCTGACCGTAAAATCAATGGATGACGAACAGTATTTCCGGACCGGCTTCTTTTATCAGCAGATTCGGGAAACCGCGGAGCAGATCAGCGGAAAGCCATGCATGGCTGTGAACCTGCAGGGCAAACCCATGGATTTTTCCTTTTTGGAGATCCGGCAGTACGGCACTTCGGCGGTGATAAAGCAGAAAGACAGCTTCTCCGCCCTGCTGGATGATTTCTATCGAGAGCGGGACCATCAGGAGCGGATGCGGGTCCGGGAGCAGGATCTGCTGCGCCTGCTATCCACTCATTCCGAGCGGCTTTCCCGAAAAATCAACGCCCAGCGGGCGGAATTGGAGCAATGCGCCCAGCGAGATGCCCTCCGGACAGCCGGGGATCTGATCAGCGCCAATCTTTACGCCCTTCCCAAGGGCGCTGAAAAGGCAGAGCTGCCAAACTACTATGAAGAGGGCCTGCCCCTGGTTTCCATAAAACTGGATCCGGCCCTGACCCCTTCGCAAAACGCCCAAAAGTACTATAAGGAATACCGCAAAGCGAAAACCGCCGAGGAAAAGCTGACGGAACAGATTGCCATCGCCGGCCGGGAGCTGGAATACCTGGACAGCGTGCTGGACGCTTTGAGCCGGGCTGAAACGGAGCAGGATCTGCAGGAAATCCGCGGCGAGCTGGCGGAGCAGGGCTATATCCGGATCCCCCGGAGCAAAAAGCAGAAGGACTCGGCAGTTAGCGCGCCTATGAAATTTATCACTTCGGACGGCTTTACCGTGCTGGTTGGCCGAAACAACCGGCAGAACGACAAGCTCACCATGAAGTTGGCAAGCAATCACGATATCTGGTTCCACACAAAAAATATTCCCGGCTCTCACACCATCCTGGTTACGGAGGGAAAACAGCCCACACCCCGGGCAATGGAAGAAGCGGCGGTGTTGGCAGCGTCCCACAGCCGTGCGAAGGATTCCGCCCAGGTGCCTGTAGATTACACCCAGGTGCGCAATGTCAGCAAGCCCCAGGGAGCAAAACCGGGAATGGTGATTTATGTAAACTACAAGACCATTTTTGTCGACCCGGCCTAAGGCTGCCCCGCCGGGGCTGCGAAAGAAAACGAAAGGACGGTCCCTATGAGCAAAATTCTGCGCGGCATCGCCGCATCTCCAGGGATTGGCATCGGCAGGATCCAACTGTATAGCCCGGCAAAAATCACTGCGGCAAAGCGTGAGATTCAGGACCGTGCCGCCGAGCTGGAGCGTTACCGGTTTGCGGTGGAACGGTTCAGCCAGACTTTGCGGGAAAAAGCGGAACGCACCTTTACCAAAGCCGGGCAGGAGCGCGCTGAAATCCTACAAAGCCAAATTGCCATGGCCCAAGATCCTTACTTGAAGGGTCAAGTGGAAGGCCGCATTTCCGCTTTCCAGTCGGCGGAAACCGCTTTGGACGCCGTCTGCGGCCTGTGGCTTCAGAATTTTTTATCTTCGGAAATTGAGACAACCCGTCTGCGCGCTGCAGATATTCGGGACGTGCGCGACGGGCTTCTCCGTATTTTGTTGGGCCTGCCGGAATCCGACCTTTCCGATTTGGCGCCCAACACGGTACTGGTTGCAGACGATTTGCCGCCATCTGCTGTGACGGCATTGAATTCCGCGTCGGTGGCGGGCATTGTCCTGTGCCGGGGCGGCCGAGCTTCCCATAGTGCCATTTTGGCACGGGCCATGGAAATTCCAACGGTGGTAGGCGCGGCGCAAGCCACGGCTATGGCCCGGAACGGTGAACGGGCCGTGCTGGACGGCACCGAGGGCATCGCCCTATTTTCCCCATCGGAAGAGGAAATGGAAAAGTATCGTCGCCGCCGGGAGGAATACCTTCGAAACCGGGAAGCCTTAAAATTTTATGTAGGACAAAACGCCGCGACCGCCGACCAGCTTCGCATTCGCCTGACCGCTAACGTTGGCAGCGAAAGCGAAGCCCTTTTAGCCGAAGAGTACGGCTGCGACGGTGTCGGCTTGCTGCGCTCTGAGTTTCTGTACTTAGACCGCCCTGCCCTGCCCGATGAGGAGGAACAGTTCCGCACCTACCGCCGGCTGGTGCAGGGTGCCCGCGGCAAAGCGGTGGTGATCCGCTCCCTGGATGTAGGCGGGGACAAACGACTGTCCGGCCTTTCCTGGGAACGGGAGGAAAATCCCTCCCTGGGATGCCGGGGGATCCGGTTGTGCCTGCGGGAAGAAAAGCTGTTTCGCTCCCAGCTGCGGGCTATTCTCCGGGCAGGCGCTTATGGGGACGTGCGTTTGCTGCTGCCAATGGTCACCGGCGTGGAGGAAATCCGCCGCGCAAAAGCCCTATTGGAAAGCTGCAAGGAAGAGCTTAACAACCGTGGCGTCCCCTTTAGGGACGACCTGCCGATAGGCACGATGGCCGAAACAGCCGCCGCTTCACTGCTGGCGGACCTGTTGGCCCGGGAAACCGATTTTATCAGCATCGGCACCAATGATCTGACTCAGTACACCCTGGCGGTGGACCGGGACAATCCTAAAATATCCTACCTCTATTCCTATTACGACCCCGCCATGCTCCGTTCCATCCAGCGGATCATCAGCTGCGGGAAGGCGGCGGGAAAGCCGGTCTGTATGTGCGGCCAGGCTGCGGCGGATCCGCTGTTCATTCCGCTGCTGCTGGCATTCGGCCTAGATGAATTCAGCGTACAACCCTCCTTTTTGCTGACGGTCCGGCACATTCTCTCCCTGTGGACCGCCGAGGACGCCGCCGCGCTGGCCGAGCAGGCGATGACTCTGGAAACGGAAGCGGAGGTTCATCGGCTTTTAGAGGATGCTCAACGGATTTAAGTCGGCAAAATCAGCGATATTTTCTAAGTCTGCTTAAGCGGCGGCAAGCCGTCGATCGAACAGGCTGTCAGATGTTTTAAAACCCTCCATTTCACGCGGATAATTATTAATCCCATCTTCGACGCATTGAATATATGCAGCGATCATCTGGGTACAGGCGTTATTATAATGAATCCCTGCAGACATGTCTCTGTTCCTTTTCAGTGAGTTGTTATTTCATCGCATTCTCTCCGCATTTTACCCATTTCTCCCATTCGGAGCGTTTAAACTTCCACATAGTTTTCATTCATTATATTTGACATATTTGCACACCTCGTCTTCACATGTTTGCGCAGTTCTATATTTATATTATATCAGCTATTTGTGTATTTCCTACGATTTTGAACGTCTTTCTTCACTTTTCCGCTGTCCAATGATATGTACAATGCGGGCGGAAAAGAAAATATTAAAAAGGCCTGCGGTCGCGTTATGCCGACCGCAGGCTTTTCTTAACCATAGGGAATGGCAGTTTGCCGTTACCGAGACGAACCGTCCGTAACGGTCAGCTCCTTTTTTACGTCCGGGCAGCCGGGAGCGGAGAAGGTGACTTGAATCTTCCCGGGCTTTTCCCCCGCACGGACCACCGCCATGACCCGCCCGTCAAAGGTGAGCCAGGTCTTATCCTGATAGCCGCCCTCGGTGCTGGGTGCGCCGGAGCCAAAGCCCAGCAGCGTCCCGGCCCCCTCTACCGTGACGGAAACAT
>CAYSQF010000061.1:0-11645 GCA_964433105.1 uncultured Acutalibacter sp. | reverse complement strand
GCCAGCTGTTGTCCATTGCCCGGGCGGCAGTAGCTGATCCCCCGGTAATGATCCTGGACGAAGCCACATCCTCCATCGATACCCGCACCGAACGCCTGGTGCAGAAAGGTATGGACGGCCTGATGCAGGGCCGCACCGTGTTTGTCATTGCTCACCGGCTGTCCACTGTGCAGAATTCCGACAGTATTATGGTGCTGGAGCTGGGGCACATCATCGAGCGCGGCACCCACGAGGAGCTGATTTCTCAGCATGGGAAGTATTATCAGCTGTACACCGGAGCGTTTGAATTGGAATAAGCGACAGCAACTCCGTTGAAACGGCGTCCGCCTGAAAAACCAGGGCGCGCCGGCCTTGTCCCACCAAGGTCGGCGCGCCCTGTAAATATTAACGCGTGCTTTTAGCGGTACTGTCTCAAATTTGCACCTTGCCCGCGATGATGTTTTCGTAATCCTCCAGATTCTGCTTTAAAAGGTTGGGGATATCCAACCCGTAGGGGCACTTTTTCTTACACTGGCCGCAGTTCAGACAATCGTTGATTTTCCGCATCATCGCCTGGCTTTCCTCGCTCATCAGGTTGGCCGAGGGACTGCGGCGGATCAGCTGGGACATGCGGGCACAGGTGTTGATGGTAATCCCTACTGGGCAGGGCATGCAGTACCCGCAGGCCCTGCAGAAATTTCCGATCAGCTCGGCCCGGTCTTTTTCGATTACAGTCTTCAGCACCGGGTCGTCCATGCTGGGTGGGTTGTCGATGTAGCTCAAAAACTCATCCAGCTCGCTTTCCCGCTGGACGCCCCAAATTGGCAGAGCGTTGTCAAATGCCGCCTGCCAAGCATAGGCTGCGGCGGAATTAGTCAAAAGGCCGCCGGAAAGGCCTTTCATGGAGATGAAGCCCACGTTTTTCTCTTTGCACAGGTTGACCAGGGCGATGTCCTTGTCCGTGGCCAAATAGCAGAAGGGGAACTGCAGGGTGTCGTATAGGCCGGAATTTACCGCTTCCTCGGCCACATGAAGCCGATGGTTGGTCAGGCCGATAAACCGGATCTTTCCCTGCTTTTTGGCTTCTTCCATGGCCTCGTATAGGCCGGATCCGTCCCCGGGCTTGGGGCAGAAGGCGGGGTTGTGAAACTGGTACACGTCGATGTAATCGGTGCGGAGCAGGCGCAGGCTGGTTTCCAGCTGCTCCCAGAAGCCCTCTACCGTGGTGGACATAGTTTTAGTCGCTATAAAAATCTTGTCCCGCACGTCTGCCAGGGCCAGGCCCATCTTTTCCTCGCTGTCTGTGTAGGCGCGGGCGGTGTCGAAGTAGGTGATCCCCGCATCGTAGGCCTTTCGCAGGAGCCTGCCGGCGTAACCGGCATCCACCCGTTGGATCGGCAAAGCGCCGAAGCCGTTTTTGTTTACTGTAATGCCGGTCCTTCCCAAAGTCACTGTGGTCATGTTTTGTCCTCCCTTTGCTTTCACTGATGGAATCAGCGCTTCCTTTCTGGCGCACCGCGAAGCGGTCCCCCGGCGCTGTTTCTGCTCCACTGGAGCGGCGCTTTTTCCGCCCGCCCAGTAAAAGCTATTTATATACTAACTACTATATAACTGAAACCCGGCTTCCTGTCAAGTGCTTTTTCGGCAAAAGCGACAGGTTGGGTGCGCATTGACAAACACTGGGGACTGCCGTATACTTATGATCGTATTTTCACCGGTTTTGACCGAGACTTTTTGCCGGCCGGAACCGTACATCTTATCAATGAGGAGTATAAAACTGTATGAAAAGGAATTTGATCCGTCTGGCGGCAGCCGCTTTAAGTGCTGCCTGCCTGCTGTCCCTGTCCGCCTGCAGTGGGAAGAATGACGATAAAGGCAGCTCTTCCAGCGCGTCGGCATCCTCTGCGGCAACTTCCTCCGGTGTGTCCGGGCTGGGATCCTCCTCCGCCGGCACGCCTGCTTCTTCCGCGGCAGAGCTGGCCGCTTCCGGGAAATTTGCCACGGTAGAGGAATTTGTAAATTCCGATGTGATGCAGTCCCAGTTTGAGAGCATGAAATCCTCCCTGGAAGGGGACAGCGGCGTTACAGTGGACTTGACGGGCGAGGGCAACAAGTTGGTTTACATCTTCACCTACGTGGACCTGGACGATGTGGAAGATATAGATGCGCTGTCCGAGGCGCTGGAAGCCAGCATAGACCAGTTGGCCAGCACCTTCCAGGGTGTGGCTGCCGCTTTGAAGGATGCGGTGGAGGAAGAAAATCCTGTGGTGGTGGTTCGATACGCGGCCCCCGACGGCACGCTTCTGCTGGATCACGAATTTACCGCCGAAGAATAAGGAGGAACAGAAATGACACAGACGCCGGAAATGCAGGAATTTGCCGCTGAATTGTTCGAAGAAATGAGCCAGCGCGATAAGCGGGATAAGGTAGAACGGTACCGCAGACTGAATAAGTCCGTACGGGAAGGGCAGATCCTGTTTGTCGGCTCCAGCTTGATGGAGCAGTTTCCTGTCAACGAGCTGCTGATGGACCTGAAGCTGCCCCTGACCATTTACAACCGGGGTGTGGGCGGCTTTACCACTGAGGAGCTGGCGAAGGTTTTGGACGTGTGCGTTTATGAGCTGAAGCCCCGCCACATTTTTATCAACATTGGCACCAATGATTTAAACGGGCCGGAATATCAGCTCTCCAGCCTGATTCAGCGGTATGAGCGGATTTTGAACAGCATCCGGGAACATCTGCCCCGGGCAGGGCTTTACTTGCTTGCTTATTACCCGGTGAATCCCACGGTGGGGGAAAAGGAACCGTTTATGCGCGAGGTTTTCAAGTACCGCACCAATCAAAAGATCAGGGAGGCAAACGAAGCGGTAAAAAAATTGGCGCAAAGGCAGAGCGCCGCTTTTCTGGATGTGAACGCCGGCATTACCGATGCGGACGGCTGTCTGAAAGCCGAATACACTATTGAGGGCATGCACATGTATGCCGATGGATATATGCAGGTGCTGAGGGCGTTGCTGCCCACCCTGCAAAGTCTGTCTTAAATCATATTTTAGTTACACCAGCGCCGGCGATTTCTCCGGCGCTGTGTTTTGTAAACAAACTGTGGCTTTTCTTGCAATTAGCCAGGAAGCCGTGTTATAATAAACATTAGTTTTTAGATATTAGGTGTTAAAAAAGCAAGGCGCTTTGATCCTTGAAGGTCAGACGCTGGAATATAGAAAGGAAAGTGGTCCTAACCAATGGCAAACAATATTTTGACCAAGCTGTTCGGCAATTACAGTAAGCGCGAGCTGAAACGCATCCAGCCCCTGGCGGACAAGGTTTTGGGAATGGAAGAACAGTACAAGGCCATGAGTGACCAGGAGCTGAAATCCCAGACCGATCTTTTAAAGGGGCGCTTGGCCAAGGGGGAAACACTGGACGATATTCTGCCGGAAGCCTTCGCCGCCTGCCGGGAAGCAATGGCAAGGGTGCTTTCCATCCGCCTGTTCCCCGTACAGGTTCTGGGCGGCATTATCCTGCATCAAGGCAGGATTGCCGAGATGAAAACCGGCGAAGGCAAAACCTATACTCTGGCCCTGCCCGCCTATTTGAACGCCCTGTCCGGCGAGGGCGTGCACGTGGTTACGGTCAATGAATACCTGGCCAAGTACCAGGGAGAAATGATGGCCCGGGTTTTTAACTTTATGGGAATGACTGTGGGCCTGACTCTAAACGGTATGACTGCCCAGAAAAAGAAAGCGGCCTACGCCTGCGATATCACTTACGGCACCAACAATGAAATGGGTTTTGACTACCTGCGGGACAACATGGTAATCTACAAGGAAAACAAGGTCCAGCGGGGCCATCACTACGCCATTGTGGACGAGGTGGACTCCATCCTGATCGATGAAGCCCGCACCCCGTTGATTATTTCCGGCCAGGGCGACAAGGCGGACGACTTGTATGCCCGGGCCAACGCCTTTGCCCGGACACTGAAGCCCGTCCGGGTGAAGGAAACCGACGAAAAAGAGGATAACGACGAGCTTTATAAGGATTACGACTACATTATCAACGAAAAAATCAAGACCTGTTCCCTGACCCGCCGGGGCGTGAAAAAGGCGGAGGAATACTTCGGCCTTGAAAACCTGACCGACCCGGACAATATTTCCATTCAGCACCACGTGAATCAGGCGATTCGTGCCTGGGGGATCATGCACCGGGATCAGGACTATGTGGTGAAGGACGGGGAAGTCATCATCGTGGATGAATTTACCGGCCGTTTGATGTATGGACGCCGGTATAACGAGGGCCTGCACCAAGCGATTGAAGCGAAGGAAGGGGTGGAGGTGGCCCGGGAAAGCAAAACCCTGGCAACCATCACCTTCCAAAATTATTTCCGCCTGTACCGGAAGCTGTCCGGCATGACCGGCACCGCTATGACCGAAGAGCAGGAATTTTCTGAAATCTATAAGCTGGACGTAGTGGAGATCCCCACCAACCGGCCCATGATCCGGGAGGACTGCCCCGATGTGGTGTACAAGACCCAGCAGGCCAAATTCAACGCGGTGATCGAGGACATTGTGGAGCATCACCAAAAGGGCCAGCCCGTGCTGGTGGGTACCATCACTATTGAAAAATCAGAGCTGCTCAGCAAAATGTTGAAGCAGAGGGGTGTAAAGCATGAGGTGCTGAACGCCAAGCACCACGAAAAGGAAGCCCAGATCGTGGCCCAGGCTGGTCGGAAAGGGGCGGTCACCATTGCCACCAACATGGCCGGCCGCGGCACCGATATCCTGCTGGGCGGCAACTCAGAGTTTATGGCAAAGGCAGAAATGCGAAAAATGGGTTTCACCGAAGAACAACTGGTAGAAGCTACCGCCTATAGCCACACCGAGGATGAGGATATTTTAAACGCCCGGCAGACCTTTGCCGAGCTGAACCGGAAATACCGGGAAGAAATCGCACCGGAGGCTCAGCAGGTAAAAGAGCTGGGCGGCCTGTATATCATCGGCACGGAACGCCACGAGTCCCGCCGGATTGACAACCAGCTCCGGGGCCGTTCGGGCCGTCAGGGGGATCCGGGCAAGAGCCGGTTTTACATTTCCCTGGAGGATGACCTTATGCGGCTGTTTGGCGGCGAGCGGATCAGCGGCATGATGGACCGTTTCCGCATTGAGGACGATGTGCCGATCGAAGCGGGCATGGTGTCCAACTCCATTGAAAGCGCCCAGCGCAAGGTGGAAAGCAGGAACTTTGGCATCCGTAAAAACGTATTGCAGTACGACGAGGTGATGAACAGCCAGCGGCAGATCATTTACGGCCAGCGGGATCAGGTACTGGACGGCGAAAACATGAAGGATTCCATTTTGAAAATGGTCGGGGAATCCATCGAGGATAAGGTCCGCACATTCCTGCCTGCCGAAACGCCCCATGACGACTGGGATCTTTCCGGGCTGCGGGAATACTATATGGGCTGGCTGATCGGCCCGGAGGATCTGCGCTTTACGAAATCTGAAATTGAAGAGCTGGAGCCGGAATTTGCGGTAAAAGAGCTGCGGGAAAAGGCCGAAGCCTTATATGAAAAGCGAGAAGAAGAGTTCACCCCTCAGATCATGCGGGAAGTGGAGCGGGTAGTGCTCCTGCGGAATGTGGATCAGGAATGGATGGATCACATCGACGCCATGGAACAGCTGCAGGACGGCATCCGCCTGCGGGCCTACGCCCAGCAGGATCCGGTGGTAGAATATCGGCTGGAAGGCTTTGAGATGTTCGATGCCATGATCGCCGCCATCCGGGAAAACACGGCCAAGATGATCCTTACTGTCCGCCTGCGGACCAAGGAAGCCCCGCAGCGGGAACAGGTTGCCAAAGAGACCAGCACCGGCACCGCCGGGGACAACACAGTGAAAAAGCAGCCTGTCAAAAAGCAGAAGAAGCCGGGCCGAAACGACCCGTGCCCCTGCGGCAGCGGATTGAAATATAAAAAATGCTGCGGCCGGAACGAATGATGCGTGGGAAACGTAAATTTTGAGGTTTTTTCGGCAGGTTTGCCGAAAACGGGGTATTATATTTTTAAACGGTGAAATCACAAAAGGAGCGATCGAAGATGATACGTTGGAAAAGGTGGGCGGAATTTTTGCTGTGCCTTGTACTGCTGGCTGGGCTGCCCGCGTGCAGTCTCCCCAAACCCGGCTTTGCGGATTACGATGTTTCCGGGTATGTACAGGCATTGCTGGACAGCAGCTATCACGATTCCCATGAAGCGCTGATGGAAATCGCCGGGGTGACCGAGGAAAGCGCCCAGGCCAACAATACCACCACGGTGGAAAACGCGGCGGTGCTTTTCTGCAACACCTACGGCATTTCCCCTTCAGAAGAGCAGCTTGAGGAGCTGCAGGTCATTATGAAGCAGGCCTTTGCCTTGACCCGTTATACGGTGAAAGAAGAACGCAAGGTGGATACCGGCTACTATCTCGAGGTGGAAATTGCTTCTATCACCAATTTTGAAGGCCGCTCCGCCGACATTGAGAAATTGAAGGCTGCGGCCCAAAGCGAAGCCACCAACGCCAACACCGTGACACCGTCCACCGTTCCCGGGGATACGGAAAGCGGAGATGACGAGAACTGGGACGGTGAAACTGAAGACGGCACGGAGAACAGCTCCCAGGTGGAGCCGGCCCTGCAGGCTCCCGGTGAGAAAATCGACGCCAACGAACTGTTTGTAGATAAGGTGCTGGATTTCTGTAAGCAGGAGCTTGCCAATATCTCCTACGATCCCGACACCCGTTCCATGCCTCTGGATATCCTTCAGACGGACCAGGGCGAGCTGCAGCTGGATATGGATCAGATCGAAAAGATCGATGCCACTGTAGTCCGGTTTTCCGAATAGAAAAAAAGGAGTGACCGCAGATGCCACTGACCTTTCAAATTCCCCGCACAAAAGAATTGTTTGACCTGAGCCACACAGCGGCAAAAGCTCTGCTGGAAGCAGCTGAATATCCCTGGGAGGCCCTTCCGAAAATTGGGGATTTCATTTTAGAGCTGGAAAAATCTCTGCCCGCCGGAGAATATGAGCAGCGGGGGGAAGCTGTGTGGATCCACAAGACCGCTGTCATTTTCCCCAACAATTATATTGTCGGTCCCTGCGTCATCGGACCGAAAACGGAAGTGCGCCCCGGCGCGTTTATCCGGGGCAAAGCCCTGGTGGGTGCCCACTGTGTGGTGGGAAATTCCACTGAGCTGAAAAACGTGATCCTGTTTGACAACGTGCAGGTGCCCCACTATAACTATGTGGGGGACTCCATTTTGGGCTATAAATCCCACATGGGCGCGGGGTCGCTGACTTCCAATGTCAAGTCCGATAAGACCCTGGTTACCATCCGGGCAGGGGAGAAAAAAGTGGAGACTGGCTTAAAAAAGCTTGGGGCCATGCTGGGGGATCTGGTGGAGATCGGCTGCAACAGCGTGCTCAATCCTGGCACGATCGTGGGAAAAGGCTCCCGGGTATATCCTCTGTCCATGGTGCGGGGGCTGGTTCCTGCCGGGACTATTTTCAAGCGGGGAGAGCTGGTTCAAATCGTGTGAAAGGAGACACGCCGTGGAATATATCACCGATTTTTTACAGTCCGGGGTTCTGCCTGCGGCGCTGTTGATCCTGCGGATCATTGTGCCGTTCCTGGCGCTTTATGTGGTGTGGCGGAGCTATACTTCCTTCCAGAAAGGGCAGCGCAAGCGGGATCCGGTAATCACCCTGTGGGATGAAGCTTCCGGCACCCGTTTTCCCGTGCTTTACTGGGAAAACTCTATCGGCCGCAGCAAAAGCTGCGATATCTATCTGCCGGATGCCACGGCTTCCCGGGACCATGCGGTGCTGATGCGTCGGGAGGACGGCTGGTTTATCTGCGATACCGGTTCCAAATCCGGCGTGTACGTCAATGGCAGGAAAATCGATGGCAGACAGCTTGTCAACGTGGGGGACACCATCACTATGGGTTCTACCACCCTTTCCCTGTGGAATTCCGAAAATGAGCCTGCCAAGCGGCGGAAAATCTTCACGGGCTTTTCCAAAAAGGCCGCTTCGCCTTTTAAGCTGATGTTGATGGCCAGCCTGGTCCATGTCCTAATGGGGATCCAGGCCGCCTTTTCTCCCGGTGTTTTTTCCCCGGCCTACCTGATCCCCTGCGGGGCGGTGCTGGCCATGGGATGGGGACTTTACATCGTTTCTTTGCCGGTACAGCATCGGGTGAGCTTTGAAATCGAAACGGTGGCTTATTTGCTTTCCGGCATTGGGATCAACCTGTTGGCGGCTTATGACCTGGAGGGGATTTCCACCCAACTGATTGCCATGTTGCTGGGAATGTTCCTGTTTTGCTTTTTGATCTGGTTTATGGGGGATATGGATCGAGTGGCAAAGTGCCGGATTGCCATTGGGATTGGCGCTTTGGGCTTGTTTGCCCTGAACATGCTCATTGGCACGGAGTTCTACGGCTCGAAAAACTGGATTATGCTGGGGCCAGTAAGCCTGCAGCCTTCTGAGCTGATTAAGATCGCCTTTGTGTTTGTGGGGACCTCCACGCTGGACAGGCTCCAGACGAAAAAGAACATTACAGAATTCCTGGTATTTGCCGGGGCCTGCATCGGCTTCCTGGCCCTAATGCGGGACTTTGGCACCGCCCTGGTTTTCTTTGCCGGTTTTTTGATTATCGCCTTTATGCGTTCCGGAAGCGTACGCACCATTGCCCTTGTTCTGGTGGGCGCCTGCCTGGGCGTTTTACTTATTTTGAAATTCAAGCCCTATGTGATGGACCGCTTTGCAGGCTGGGGGCATGCCTGGGAACATATTTACGATGACATGGGCTACCAGCAGACCCGGGTGATGACGTATATCGCCAGCGGCGGTTTTTTTGGCGTGGGGCTGGGAAGCGGATGCTTGGCGGACATTTTTGCCGCGGATAACGACCTGGTGTTCGGCCTGCTCTGCGAGGAGCAGGGACTCTTACTAGGGCTTGTGGTGCTGATGGCCATCGCCATGTTGATTTTATACGCCCGCAGTGACGTGACCCGGAGCCGCTCTACTTTCTTTTCCATCGCGTCCTGCGCGGCGGCGGGAATGCTGCTATTCCAAACCTGCCTAAACGTGTTCGGCCCTACGGATGTGCTGCCCTTTACCGGCGTTACTTTGCCTTTTATCAGCGCCGGCGGCACCAGCATGATGTCTGTTTGGGGGCTGATGGCGTTCTTAAAGGCTTCCGATGAGAGAACCTATGCGGCCAGGCGGGCTTCCCGCCATAACTCAAAGACGTCTGCCCAGCCTAACGGAAGGGGCCGGAAAATGGAGGACATTTACTCATGAAAACTGTAGGACTGCGCTCTATTGTGCTGTATATTCTCCTGCTTGGTTTTCTGGGGGGACTTGGCTATTTTGTGGTCAATCTTTTTCTTCATGGAGATCAATGGGCCATGCAGCCCTATAACGGCCATCTTTATGCTGAGGATTCCACTGTAGAAATGGGAGAGATCAAGGATCGGGACGGGAACCTGCTGGCCTACACCCAGGATGGCTCCCGATTTTACGGGGAAGGGGAAACGGCCCGGCGCGCCCTGCTTCACACAGTGGGAGATCGGGATGGCATGATCGGCACCAGCGTGGAATTTACCATGCGGGC
This sequence comes from uncultured Acutalibacter sp., assembly GCA_964433105.1. Lineage (GTDB taxonomy): Bacteria > Bacillota > Clostridia > Oscillospirales > Acutalibacteraceae > Acutalibacter. The sequence continues at coordinate 2,019 of CAYSQF010000061.1, read as the reverse complement.
CAAGCTGACCGGTTACAACCTGATCACCGGCCTGAACGATACGGTTTTCAACAGGATTGGCCGGGATTTGACCCTTACGGTGGATCAGGCGGCCTGCGTGGCCGCTTATGAAGGTCTGGGAGGTAAAAACGGGGCTGTGCTGGTATACGATTACAAAACCGGCGAGGTGCTCTGCAAGGTCAGCGCCCCCGGCTTCGATCCGGAAAATGTGCCGGAGGATATTGAGACAAACGATGCCTATAAAGGTGTGTATTTGGACAATACTCTGTCCTGCTCCTTTACGCCGGGCAGTATTTTTAAAATCGTCACCGCTGCTGCGGCGATGGAAAAATGGCCTGATTCCTGGAGCCAGAAAACGTATTCCTGCGAGGGTTCTCTGGAGATAGGTGGAGATGATGTCACTTGCCTGCACGGCGACGCCCACGGGGAGCAGGATATTTACGAGGCTTTCGGCAATTCCTGCAATGTGTATTTTGCGCAGCTTGCCGGGGAAATCGGCGCGGCGGCTTTACAGGAAAAGGCTGAGGAAATGGGCTTTAACTGCCAGCTTTCCTTTGAAAACGTGGCCTTGGCCCAAAGCGAGGCTGATCTGTCCTCCTGCAACCAAAACCAGCTTGCATGGGCCGGTGTGGGACAGTATACTTTGCTTGCCAATCCCTGCCATATGATGCTCCTGATGGGAGCGGTAGCAAACGGTGGAGAATACGCAAAGCCGAAGCTGACCAAAGAAATGGATTTGTTTTCCGACCTTGGCGGCGGGGATAGGAAGCTGATGACCTCCACCGAAGCATCCCAATTGAAATCCCTGCTCCGGAACAATGTGGAGGAGTACTACGGGGACTGGCTGTTTCCAGCGGGCCTGAATGTCTGCGCGAAAACCGGTACCGGCGAGGTGGGAGACGGCGAAGCTCCCAACTGCTGGATGATCGGCTTCTGCGATTCTGACCAGTACCCCTATGCCTTTGCCGTTCTGGTAGAAGAAGGGGAAGGCGGAATTGAAAGCGCGGGGAACCTAGCCGCGTCCGTTTTAAACGCGCTGGTGGATTAACCTGCTTTGGCGATTAGTTGTGCGAGAAATTGAAGGGCAGCTCCGTAAGACAGCGGAAAGCCGTTTTGAGAAAGGGTGGTTTCCATGAAAATCGAAAAACTGATGCCTGCCTTTAAGGATTACCTGTGGGGCGGCACAAAACTGCGGGACGTGTACGGAAAGTCCTGCGACTTTGATAAGGTGGCGGAAAGCTGGGAGCTTTCCACGCATCCCGCCGGGCAAAGCCGCATTTCCGGCGGTGAGTTCGACGGCTTGGCACTGGGGGAATATTTTGAGAAGATGGGTCCTGCCGTACTGGGGACGGACTGCCGGGCCTTTGACGCTTTTCCGGTGCTGATCAAGCTGATCGACGCCAAGGATCCTCTTTCCATACAGGTCCATCCCAGCGATGAATACGCTCTGCGCGTCGAGGGAGAATACGGAAAGACGGAAATGTGGTATGTGATGGACTGTGAACCCGGCGCGTTTCTCTATTTTGGCGTAAACCGGGAGATCACAAAGGAGGAATTCCGCCAACGGATCAAGGACAACACGGTGCTGGAGGTTTTAAACCGGGTAGACGTCCGCCCTGGGGATGTGTTCTTTATCCGTTCCGGTACTATTCACGCCATCGGCGCGGGAATTTTGATTTGTGAGATCCAGCAAAATTCCAACTGCACCTACCGTGTGTACGATTACGACCGCCGGGGTGCCGATGGAAAGCCACGGGAGTTACACGTGGAAAAAGCTCTTGAGGTATCGCAGTTCTCGCCTTCGGACACTGGGGACCAACAGGGAAAAGCAGAAGCCGTTCCCGGCGGCAGCCGCAAGGAGCTTGCTTCCTGCAAGTATTTTACCGTCCGGCGGTACGAAACAGACAGGAGGCTGGAGCTGGTTGTAGGACCAGAGTCCTTTGCTTCTCTGATCATGCTGGACGGGACAGGGACGGTGGCCGGCCCGGAGAACAGTGTGGAATTCAAGCCTGGGGACAG
>CAYSQF010000060.1:0-11785 GCA_964433105.1 uncultured Acutalibacter sp. | reverse complement strand
AGCATGGCCAGAAGCATCGCGAGTGATTTCTTCAGGAGCTTGTTTTTGTTCATGATTTCAACCCTCTTAAATTTTAGATTCTCGCAGGGCATGTTTTCCCCGCGAGTGAGAAGATAACTATATAATAACGGCTTGCGTGGAAAATTGCAAGCCTTTTTTTCAACTTTTTTGCCGAATTTACATAATTTTTTTATTTTAGGGCATTTTGGCGAAAAACGGCGGTTTTTTGCGGGCCGCGGCAGGTTATTTTTTTCAATTTTTTGCCGCCCGGAGAAAAATATCCACATTTTTCCTTGGAACCGCGCGGAAAATTTGGCTATTTTTGCCAGTTGAAGGAGGGCAGCGGCCAGGAAAGCTCCCGGCCGTGCTCGGCGTAGTAGGCGTACCTGACCCGGGCGGCGCCCAGGCAGACGCCGAACTCGCCGGCCTCCAGAACCGCCGCGCGCCGCTGGAGCAGACCGCAGTGCACCGCCAGATAGTACTTCCCGCGGTACAGGCACAGATCCCCCGCCGGGGGGCTTTCAAAGGTCCGGTACAGGCGTTTGATCCCATTTAGCAGCGCGGAAACGTCCGCAAAGCAAAACACCAAAGGCTGGGGCGGAAATTTCAACCGCCATGTTCTCCCGCTCACCCGCAGCACCTCTTTCCGGGGATTCAAATCATAAAGGGCCGTACCCTTTATATTATGAAAGACGGCGCGTTTTGGAAGCATGACCGAGACCGCGGCACACGAATCACGGTGTGTTCAGCCGCGCAGGGCGGCGATGGCGGCGGAGGGATCCTCCGCGCGGAAAACGGCGGTGCCGGCAACCAGGATATCCGCCCCGGCCGCGCGGCAAAGGGGCGCTGTTTCCAAATTGACGCCGCCGTCCACCTCTATTTTCAGGGCGGGGCATTTTTCTTTCAGCCGGCGGATTTTCCCAAGGGCTTCCGGCAGGAGCTTCTGCCCGCCAAAGCCAGGCTGGACGGTCATGACCGTAACCAGCTCAAGCTGCGGAAGCCAGGGGAGCAGGACCTCCGGCGGCGTATCGGGGCTGACGGCCATGCCGGGACGGGCGCCGCTTTCCCGAATCGCACGCAGCACCTGGGCGGGATCGTCGGCGGATTCCGCGTGAAAGGTGATGAAATCGGCTCCGGCGGCGCGGAAGGGGGCAACGTAGGGCAGGGGATGCTCCAGCATCAGGTGCACGTCGAACGGGAGAGATGTTTTGTCCCGGAGGGCGGCAACCACTTGCGGACCAACACTGAGATTCGGCACAAAGCGGCCGTCCATCACATCAATGTGGAGCAGGTCCGCCCCGGAAACCCGGCGGACCTCGGCGGCCAGGGCGGAAAAGTCCGCCGCGAGAAGCGAGGGCGCAATGGAAACCATGAAATCCCGCCTTTCAATCTATTCTGATCGTTTCTCAAAAGGAAGCCCGGTTTTAAAGAGCGCTCAGCGCGTTCTAAAAGCCGGGTTTACTTGCAGGCCATTTGGGCCAAGATGGTAAAAATCGGGATGGTAATAATGGAAAGCACCGTGGAAACAGCCACCGTTTTCGAGGCAAGCTCGGAATCGCAGTGATACTCCACGGAAAAGAGCACCGTGTTGGCGGCTACCGGGGCGGCGGACTGGATCAGGCTGCTGATAAAGAGGTCCCGCTCGGGACGGATGATAAGCAGCGCCGCCAGGTACAGAGCGGGACAGACCACCAGCCGGAGAACCGCCATTTTGTATACGCTGAAGTCAGAAATGAAGGATTTGAAATCCACCCTGGCAATATAACTGCCAATGACCAGCATGGCCAGCGGCGTGTTCAAGCCGGACAAAAAGCTGATCGGCTCGGAAATCACCGCGGGCAGGGAGATTTTCAGAAAATAGATGGGCAGCCCCACCGCCAGGCCGATAATGCCGGGATTCAAAAGGGCTGTTTTCAGGTTGAGCTTTCCCGAACCGCTCATCATGGAATAGCCGTAGGTCCAACAGATCAAATTGAACACGGCAATAAAAAAGGAACCGTAGATCACGCCGCGGTCGCCCACAATGCCCTGGACCAAAGGCAGACCCATAAAACCGGCATTGCTGAAAATAACGGAAAAGCGCAGGACCTTCCGACGCTCAAGGGGTTCTTTGCGGAACACCAGCAGGCTGACCGCAATGGACAGAACTATAGAAAGAGCGGACACCGCCGCTGCAAGGAGCATTTCCCCCGCCTGCAGGCCGCCTCCCGAAGAGAGCAGGGAATTGATGATCAAGCAGGGGGTGACGATCTTTACCAGCAGCGTGGTACACTCTGCCGCACCCTTTTCGGTGAACATCCCCAGTTTTGTAATCACACAGCCCACAACGATCATAATGAGCATTACGGCAACTTTCGTTACCACAGTAAGCATGGCGTCCACAACCGGCGCCCTCCCTTCCTGCGGATTTACAGTTTAGGATCTTCGGAATCTTTTTCGGAATCTTCCTGGTGGGAATCGGCTTTCATGGCCTGTTCCGCCATTTCACGCTTGATGTTTCGGTTGCGCTCCACCATGAAAAAGATGGAAAGCCCCACCAGGGCGATCAGTGTGGCGATGCGCAGGGCCGTACCCCACGCGCCGGTGAAAAACTGGCTTTCCGGAAAAAGGGTATCGGCCAGCCACCAGCCGCCGAGCAGGATAAAAAATCCTCCGGCGAAATAAAAAACCTTATGTTCTTTCGCCACGGAAAAAATGAGTGTCAGGCCTACAATGAACCAAATGGCCGCATAAATATATCCCATTGAAAGACCTCCGTTTCGACTGAAAATCGAACTGACTCTCAAAAGCTGACAAGCTAAAACATATTATAGCCGTTTTTCCCATAAATTACAAGACGGGGAAATAAAAAACAGGCTCCCAAAGGGAAATGTACCCTCCAAAAGCCTGCCGCTTTACTTTTTTGTTTTAGTCCAGGATATAAATAACCATATCCCTGCGCCCGATAATGGAGCACTCTTCCACAGTGTCATAGTAAAGGTCCGCCAAAACCTGGCCGGACAGCATGGCGCCGCCAGTATCCCCCGCCACGCCGTAGCCGTAAACTATGCTGCCGTCAGGAGACGTCACATACATTCTGGTGCCGTAAGGGATAACGCTGGGGTCAACGGCGATCACGCCGCGCTGAGCTACCATGCCGATTGCGGTAGTACCGCCGGGAATACAGGCAGCGGTACACTCACCTACTAATTTTTTGACATACGTTATAACGTTGCCGTCGGCATCGGTAAAGGTATTGTCCCCAGTCACAGGGATGCTTTCACTGCTTTCCGGAACCTTTGTGCCCCGGAGGATCACTTCGGCCACTGCTTCTTTTACAATTTCCTCGGCAGTCGCTTCCTTGCTTTCCAGGACGCCGTCCACATAAGTCAATTTATAAGTGACGATCTTCTCGCCTGCTTCGCCGGGCGTCAATACTTGCGTTTCACCCTGATCTAAATCGTCGGTAAACTCATATTCCGTAGAATAGCCGATCTCCTCAGTCTCCTGGGCTTCCTCCACGGAAACCCTGGAAACCACAATGTGCATGCCATCGGTGGGAACAGCGGACCTGTCTACGTTCAAGCGGTCGTCCTCGGAAAGCTCAATCCCGCATTTCTTCAAGGCATCCAACACTGTCCCGCCGGAAACCTCGTACTCACCGGTTTCGCCGTCGGCAGTGACTTTAAACCTCACCGCACGGCTGACCCGGATGTGCATTTTATCAAATAAAGGTTCGTCCATTTCATAGTTGGCGGAATCCCGGCCGGACAGTGTCACGCCGGCTTCAAGGAGAGCGCTGCCCACCGTACCGTCGGTTAGGGAGAGCTGTTGGCTTTTCCCGTCCGCGGTCACTGTCACCCGGCAGAGCCTGCGGATCTCAATGGAAAGTCCAGAGGTTGCCACTGTGTCCTCTGACGGGATAATCTGATCCTCGGCTTTGAGCAAAATATTGTTGTCCTCCAAGATGTTGGCCACCGTATCACCTTTATAGGCCACCAGATTTCTGCATTTGCCGGCTTCCGTAACAGTAACGGGAATACCTCTGCGGATGTTGACCGTAGTGGTGTTTTCCACCCGCTCCGCCACATCCAGCGGGCCTAACGGCTCCAAGCCCAAGGCCTGGGCCTGCGCTAAAACCTCATGCAGGTCGGTGCTATTCATACTGAACGTAAAAGACTTGTCCCCGTCGATCACATTGGCGGAAACGGTATTGGCCATAACAGTCCCAAAGGAAGCCACACAGAATATAACCGCCAGAAGGCATACCGCAACCCCGCGGAATATCCAATGCCCCAGCGTTTTTTTGGTGTGTTTCCCGTACATACTTAAAAATACTCCTTTCGCCGCCAAAAAGGCGGTCTACAAAGGTTAGTATAGTAAATATTTCACGATGTGTCAAAATTTTTGTCCCATCAAATTTGTGCAATTTCTACAAATATGAATAGTCCATTCCTTAACATAATTCGATTTTTCGCGGCTTTTTCCCTTTTTTTAACTGTAAGTTGCGGGATTATGGAAACTGGCACATGTGCAATTTGCAAAAAAATTAAAAGTTACAAAGTGGTTTCAAAATGGGAAAATGAAAATTTTTTGCATATTTATTCACTATTCCCTGCGTTTATATGAAAATATTTCACATTTTACCGGGATAAAGTGCATAAAGTTTTATTGCGTATACAGCACTTTTTGCAAAAACGCCGCAGGACCGCAGAAAAAAGGCCCTCAGCTTTTCATTGAGAAAGTGTTCTTCGTTTTGTTTTCCAAAACAAGCGGCTACTCTTCCGAACTGCTGTTCTGTTTCATTGCATGAACATACAAAAATTTTTCTTTAAATTTGTGAAAAGCGCACTTAAATTTAGCCCGGAACGTTCTGATAGATTAAAAAACCTCCATTGTTTGGATTTGCTCGATGAAAAATTATGTCCTCTACTTGACGCCGGGTTTCTTGTTCCCTCTGTATTGAGTGCTTTTTTGTGTTGTCTAACCGATTGACACTATCGCTTAGATAGCCAAAGCCGCTCCCTTCTTTTTCTTATTCCTGATATCAAACACACGCAGGCTCCGGCTCCCAGGACGGCAACACCCAGTTGATAAAGCCCCAGCCCGCTTCATTTTCCACCACTACGGTCTTTCCGTGTTCTGTGATTTCAAAACAGAAAAACCCCGGAAATTGGCATGTTTCCGAGGTTTTGAACATATTTTGATTGTGTTTTTTGGCCAATCAGCGCTTGCTGAACTGCGGTGCGCGGCGAGCGGCTTTGAGGCCGTATTTCTTTCTTTCTTTCATTCTGGGGTCGCGGGTGAGGAACCCGGCCTTTTTCAGAATGGGGCGAAGATTTTCGCTGTCATACTGGAGCAGAGCGCGGGCAACGCCGTGGCGGATCGCGCCAGCCTGCCCGGTAACGCCGCCACCGGAAACGCGGCAGACGATGTCAAACTTTCCTTCGGTATCGGTCAGGACCAGGGGCTGACGCACAATGTACTTCAGCGTGTCCAGGCCGAAATAATCGTCGATGTCTCGGTCATTGATAGTAACCTTGCCGGTACCCTGGTAAATGCGGACTCTGGCGACAGAGCTTTTACGCCGTCCGGTGCCGTAAAAATAAGGTGCAGTCTCGTACATACATTACGTCCTCCTTTTTCAAAAATCCCATTGATCGGGCTTCTGCGCAGCGTGCTTGTGCTCGGCGCCGGCATAAGTCCGCAGGCGGTTCAGCTGTCCACGGCCCTGGGTGTTGCCGGGGATCATGCCTTTAACGGCAAGCTCCATGGCCAGCTCAGGCTTCTGTTTCATCAGGGTGTCATAGCGCACCGCTTTCAAGTGGCCGATATAGCCGGTGTGATGATAGTAATACTTCTTTTGCAGCTTCCCGCCAGTGAGAACGGCATCCTTGCAATTGATGATGATCACGTGATCGCCGCAGTCTACATGGGGCGTAAACGTGGGCTTCTGCTTGCCGCGGAGCAGGACGGCGGCCTGAGCGGCCACCCGGCCCAAAGGCTTGCCGGCGGCGTCGATGACGTACCATTTCCGCTGGACCTCAGCAGGCTTCAGCATGGTAGTAGACATAGCTTTTCCCTCCATCTTGATTCGTTCTATGGTTTTTCAGCGGATCTCCGCCGGATAAAACTGAACTGCTCTTTTGAGCGCTTCCCTATGATAACACAGGGATTTCCGGGTGTCAACACTTTTTTGCTAAAATTTCAATCCGCATTTTGATTTCTCCTGTTTTCTTTTAATTTTATGGGATTTTCTCTTGTTTTCTCGTTTGCTATTTTCAAAAGTGCCAGCTTCTAAAAGGTGATATCCGCGCCATTTTGTCCGCTTGTCACCTTTCCTTTTTTCATATATAATGGTATTCAAGTTATGGAAGGGGGAAAGTCTGTGCAAAAGCTCATTGGTAAAGTCCGGGCCGCCGTGGACAAATACGGCTTGATCGACGAAGGGGATAGAATTGCCGTGGGCGTCTCCGGTGGGAAGGATTCCCTGTTCCTGCTCTGTGCCCTGGCGGAGCTTTCCAAATACTACCCAAAGCATTTCACCATTGCCGCCATTACTGCGGACCCGTGCTTTGGCGGGCGGGAAACGGACTTTTCCCAAACCGAGGCTCTTTGCCGGCGGCTCCGGGTTCCCTATACTATTAAAAGGACGAACTTGGGACAGGTAATCTTTGAGGATCGGAAGGAAAAAAATCCCTGCGCGCTGTGTGCCAAAATGCGTCGGGGGATCTTGCACAATCTCTGTCTGGAGCTGGGCTGCGGCAAGCTGGCCTTGGGCCATCATGAGGACGACGCGCTGCAGACTTTTTTAATGAATCTCCTATATGGCGGGCGTCTGGGGTGCTTTTCTCCAAAAACTTATTTGTCCCGGAAAGGGATTACTGCCATCCGCCCTCTGCTGTTTTGTGAAGAACGGGAGATCCGCGCCGCTGCCAACCGCATGGCGCTGCCCGTCGTGAAAAGCGGCTGCCCCGTCGACGGCATGACCGCCAGGAAAAACATGGAAGATCTTCTCTGTCGCCTGGAGCGGGAATTTCCAGACCTCCGCACCAAGCTTTTTGGGGCCATGGAACGGGGCGGGCTGTTCAACGCCGGGGGACAGTCTTGATGGGATTGTGAAAATCAGCCATGCCTCTACCACATGTTGTGTTTTATCCAGCTCTTCAAAAATTTCTTAAAAAAGCCCTTGCATTTTCCGCCAGGGTATGGTATCATCTAAAAGCTGTCATTGATGGCAGTGAAGTTGGTGTTGATTACGGCGAGGGTCCACCCGTTCCCATCCCGAACACGGAAGTTAAGCTCGTTCGTGCCGAAGATACTTGGCTGGCGACGGCCCGGGAAAATAGGTTTTCGCCAACACTTGGACCGCTCATAGAGCGGTCCATTTTATGTTTTTAAAGGTCTGCAGGGAATACGGTATTTCCAAAACCAGCGGATTTTCGAAATTTTTGAAAAAATTTTAAAAACGTGCTTGCATTTTCCAAAAACCTGTGATATTATAGTGAAGCTGTTTGAAAGGCAGTAAGTTGGTGTTGATTACGGCGAGGGTCCACCCGTTCCCATCCCGAACACGGAAGTTAAGCTCGTTCGTGCCGAAGATACTTGGCTGGCGACGGCCCGGGAAAATAGGTTTTCGCCAACACTTAAAAAAGCAGGTACCCCTGTAGGGGTGCCTGCTTTTTTACTTCCCGAAACGACAGCCGTCTATACTTCCATCAATTTCGTTGGATTTTTGCCGTGAATCTCTTGACTTGCTCATCACTATGCCGTAAAATTATTTTATGTGTATCTTGTTGTATTATTTAACGCCCTACTGTCCGCCGTTTTCGGCGGGAAACGGCGCGAAAGGGGGGAGCGTTTAGCATCTATGGTTTTTTCTTCCTTGGTGTTTCTTTGCGTCTTCTTTCCCCTGCAAATGCTGGTATATGTCCTGGCGCGGTCCATAGAAGCCAAAAACACGGTGCTGATCCTTTTTTCTCTGGCCTTTTACGCCTGGGGGGAACCGCTTTATATTTTGATCCTGCTTTTCATGGCCCTTGCCGACTGGCTGATCTCCCAATGGATCGAAAAGTACCGAGATTCCGGCTGGGGAAAGGCTTTCCTCGCCTTGGGCTGTCTGATCAACCTGGGGCTTCTGTGCTTTTTCAAATACGGAACCTTTGTCACGGAAAATACCCACCAGTGGTTCGGAATCCCGGAAATTGTGCCGCAGATCGCCCTGCCCATTGGTATTTCCTTCTACACCTTCCAGCTGCTGACCTATTTGGTGGATGTGTACCGGGGCGAGGTGCCCGCACAGAAAAAATTCCGCAGGCTGTTACTTTATGTGTGCCTGTTCCATCAATGTATTGCGGGGCCGATTGTCCGCTATAAGGACGTGTCGGAGCAGATTCTTTCCCGCCATGTGGACTCGGAGGACATGCGCACCGGCATCAACCGCTTTTCCTCTGGACTGGCAAAAAAGGTGATATTGGCAAATGTCTGCGGCAAGCTGGCGGTTTTGACTATCGGCGAGGGCTCGGTGCAAGACGCCGCCGCTCTTGCGAAGCTGCAGACCGCGCCCGCCCTTTCCCTTTGGCTGGGCTGTTTTGCATACATGCTTCAAATTTACCTGGATTTTTCCGCTTATTCGGATATGGCCATCGGCATGGGTTTGATGACCGGCTTCCACTACAAGGAAAATTTTGATTATCCCTACCTGTCCCGTTCCGTTACGGAATTTTGGCGCAGGTGGCACATGTCTCTTTCTTCTTTTTTCCGGGACTATGTGTACATCCCCTTGGGCGGAAACCGGAAAGGGAAGGCCCGGCAGGCCCTAAACCTTCTTGTGGTCTGGTTCCTGACAGGTATGTGGCACGGGGCGGGATGGAATTTCATCCTTTGGGGCCTATACTATTTTGTGTTCCTGGCCCTGGAAAAGTTTGTGATCCCCTGTTTGGGCCGACTTCCTGCTTTTTTCGCCCATTTGTACACCCTTTTGGTGGTATTCTTTGGTTGGGTGCTGTTCTATTTCCAGGACCTTTCCCAGGTCTGGGCCGTACTGAAGGGCCTGTTCTGCTTAAACGGCAATGCCATTGTCAGCTTTGAGAGCCGCACCATGCTTTTAAATTATTGTTTCCTGCTGGCGGCAGCCATCATTGCCTGCACGCCCCTTCCTCGGATGCTCTATCATAAAATCTGCTCATCGCAGAACCGGGTGGCGGCGCTTTTTGGCACGGTGCTGGAATGGGTTTTGCCTGTTGCGGCGCTGGTTCTTTCCGTCAGCCTGCTGGTGGGGGAGTCTTATAACCCCTTCCTGTACACCCAATTCTAAAACAAAGCGGCAAGTAAAACATTTGGAAAGGAGAAGTCATCATGCGTCATTTCCGCGGACCCAACCGGGGCTGCCGGGTAAAGGCTGCGGCCTTTTTCGGGACGCTCGCGGTCCTGCTGGTGGTTTCCTTGGCAATCCCCCTGCGGCCTACGGAATCTGTGCGGGAACGCAGAGATTTGACAGCGTTTCCGGAATTTCCCGCCGACACTTTAAGTGCCGATAAACCTCTCGGGGGCGTGGGCGACTGCTTTCAGGAACTGAGCACCTACTTCCGGGGCATTGATGACTGGTTTTCCGACACCTTCCCCGGCAGGGACAAGTTTCTGGAAATCAACAAGGAGATCCGGAACCTGTACGGCATCCACACGGTGGAAGTCCACGGTGAACAGACCGACGGGGATGCGATTCCGGACTCACCCTATACCGGGGAGTGAACGCTCTTGCAAAAACCGCGAGAGACGTGTAAAATAGGAAAAATACTACGATAAAGGACGGATGAGCATGGATAAAGAGTATGTGCAGCGCAGAACCCCTGCCCACTCCAGTGGGAAGAAGGGCAAATATAGCCGAAAAAAGAGCGGCCCGCCCCCCTTTTTGATTCTGGCATTGATTTTGATCATCGTTGTTGTGGCGGTGGTCCTGATTGCGGTCTTTTTCGGCAGGGAAGGGCAAAGCGACAAGGAACCTGTTTCCTCCAGCTCGGAGGTAAGCTCTCAGCTTTCCGAAGTTGAAAGTTCTACCGGCAGTTCTGTGGCGGAACCGATTTCCTCGCAGGTAAGCTCTACACTCAGCAGCTCCGCTACGCCGCCCCCGGAGAAAACGCCTCAGGGCGAGCCGGAACAACTGGATTTCCTCTTGAAAATTGGGGACACCGGCTATGAATATTATAATTTTGTTGAGGAATACGCAAATCAGTACATCACCACGGTTTGCGATTTGGGGGAATCGTTGAGCGGCGCCACTTTGTACAGTATGATTATCCCCACCAGCATGGATATTTTGCTATCTGAGGATTACATTGAAAGCCATGGAATCAACAGCACGAACCAGAAAAAGGCCATCGAGTATATGGTTTCCTCGATCAACGCCATCAACTCCGATGTAAAGACGGTACCGCTTTTCGACGCCCTAAAGCTGCACAACAACGAATATCTGTATTTCCGCACGGATCACCACTGGACCCAACTGGGCGCTTACTATGCTTATGTGGAATTCTGCGAGGCAAAGGGAGTTCAGGCTGTGTCACTGGATCAGTTTGACAAGAAAGAATATACCGGCTTCCTGGGGAGCTTCTATAACGATGATCCCAACAGTGAAATGGAAAGCAATCCGGACACAGTAGAGGCCTATTTTCCTCGGGCGGATACCACTCTATCCTTTACAGATGCTGACGGGCTTTATTATGCCGATTGGCCGCTGATCGCCGATGGAGACACTTACGATTCCGCCAACCTTTACTACATTTTCTGCGCGGCGGATCAGCCCTACGAGGAAATCGTCAACAGCGATTTGAACGATGGCTCGGCCTGTGTGGTGATAAAGGAATCCTTCGGCAATGTGTTTATCCCCTTCCTGGTCAATCATTACCAAACCGTTTATGTGGTGGATTATCGGTACTACAACGGGGATATCCCCAGTCTGGTTTCCGAAAAGAACATCAGCGATGTGATTTTACTGAACAATATTTCCATGACCCGAAATGAAGAATTGATTGAGGATCTGCAAAACCTGTATTGATTGCGGCCATAAAAACAAAAGGGCCATAGGGACGCACCGGATCGCTAATCCGCACTGTCTCTATGGTCTTTTTTTGACTGCTTACAGGAGCATGACCTCTTCGCCCGTAAAAAGATCATAGCTGATGATGGAGCCGCAGATATTGTATTCAAATTGAAACTCCACGATCCAGGGCATTCTTGCCAGGGACAAAAAAGCTTCGTACCCGTACGCGGGCTGGTAGGCGTTGATCACTGTGCTCAGCGCTGTGCCGTGGCTGCCAATGGCGATGACGCTTTCCCGGGGATGCTTCCGGAAAGCCGCCACCAGCGCCTGCAGGTTCCGCTGCTGCACCTCTGCAAGGCTTTCCCCGCCAGGCAATTTGTAGGAAAAATTCTCCCACTGCCTTCGGGCAAAGGCATCAAAGTCCTCGATCCAGCCTTCTCCCACCCTGCGCTCGCGAAAGTCATCCACGATCTCCACCGTAAGTTTCTGCTCCTGCGCAAAGGGGGTGATTGTATCCACTGCCCGGCGGTAGGGACTGGAAAGGACAAGCCCTACTCCCTTATCCCGCAAAAAATCGGTGACAAGGGCCGTATCCTGCCGTCCTTTTGGGGTCAGCTCCCGCAGGCTGTCCACATGATTTTTCGTATTTGGCTGCGCATGGCGGACAAAATAAACGGTTTGCATGATTCCTTCCCGGCTAATCGTAATAATTTGGCATTGGCTCGTTCGGGTATTCTCCCTGCATGTTCAGAACATAAGGCCATTTCC
>CAYSQF010000059.1:7771-12217 GCA_964433105.1 uncultured Acutalibacter sp. | reverse complement strand
TTGGCGTGGAGCCAAGCAGGATACGCACCTGGCCGGAGCGCACCTTTGCAAACAGCTCCGCCTTTTTTGCCTCCGTCCCGGCTTCATGGATAAAAGCGATTTCCTCCCTCGGTATGCTTTTTGCCACCAGTTTTTCCCTTATATCGTCATATACATTAAAGGAGCCGTCATTTTTCGGCGTAGACAGGTCGCAGAAAATAAGCTGTGTGGAACGCTGCTCTGCAGTCTCCTGCCAGATGTCAAAGGCATTCTTCACGCAGCGGTTCACCTTGCTGTCCGGGGAATCCGGAAGCATATCATTAATCAGCCTCTGGTCTAAGGCACATTTCCGCCCATCGTTGGTAATCTTGAGCATGTTGTCCTGTGTCGGATCGACCAGCCCCGCCCGCACCGTTTCGGCACGGTCTGCAAAAGAGCTGACCAGATCAGCCTGCTCGTCACTGGGCTGCAGCACTTCATTGATATACTCTGCTTCCGGCACGGCCAGGTTGAGCATATCCGCCGTCTGGATGTCCGCACTCTCCTTAAACAGTGCAATCAGCTCCGGGAGATTAAAAAAACGGGCGAACCGTGTTTTTGCACGGTAGCCCGTCCCCTCCGGCGATAGCTCAATCGCCGTCACTGTCTCTCCAAAAGCGGCTGCCCAGGAATCAAAATGCCCCAGGCCCATCTTCTGGATAGTATTGTACTGCAGATAGCGCATGATGGTATATAGCTCCACCATACTGTTCGACACGGGAGTACCCGTTGCAAAGGTCACGCCACGGCCCCCGGTCAGTTCATCGAGATACTGACACTTCATAAACATATCGGAGCTTTTCTGAGCGTCCGTCTGTGCGATCCCGGCTACATTCCTCATTTTTGTGTAGAGGAAAAGATTCTTATAGTTGTGACTCTCGTCCACAAACAGCCTGTCAACGCCAAGCTGTTCAAATGTCACCACATCGTCCTTCCTTGTCTGGTCATTGAGTTTTTCCAGTCTTGCCAGCAGGGATTTTTTTGTTTTTTCCATCTGCTTGACCGTATAGCGTGTTCCGTCCTCCTCTGCCGCTTCCAGGATTGCCATCGTAATCTCGTCGATCTGCCGCTCAATGGCTGCCGCCTGCCGTTCCCTTGACAGGGGAATCCGCTCAAACTGGCTGTGCCCGATGATGATGGCATCGTAATCCCCGGTAGCAATACGGGAACAGAATTTCTTCCGGTTTGCCGGCTCAAAATCCTTCTTCGTTGCCACAAGCACGTTTGCCCCCGGATACAGGCGCAGGAAATCGCTCCCCCACTGCTCCGTCAGATGGTTGGGAACCACATAAAGGTTCTTCTGTGACAGGCCAAGCCGCTTGCTCTCCATGCCTGCGGCAATCATCTGGAAGGTTTTGCCTGCCCCTACACAATGGGCAAGCAGTGTATTGTGCCCATAAAGGATATGCGCCACGGCATTTTTCTGGTGCTGCATCAGCGTGATCTCCGGCGTCATCCCCACAAACTGGATATGGCTGCCGTCATACTCACGGGGGCGGATGCTGTTGAACAGCTCATTATACTTCCGGCATAAATCCTCCCTCCGATCAATATCTCGGAACACCCATTCCCGGAAGGCTTCCCGGATCAGCTCCTGCTTCTGCTGTGCCAGCATGGTTTCCTTTTTATTCAGGACACGCTTTTCCGTCCCGTCCTCCCGGATGGTGTCATAGATCTTCGTGTCACGCAGGTTCAGCGCATCCTCCAAAAGACGGTATGCATTTGCCCTCTGTGTGCCGTAGGTAGCTGTCACCAGTGCATTTCCTATATCCCGGTTCTTGCCGCTGATATTCCACTGGCCATTGACCTTCGCATATTTTACATTGATACTGTCACCAAGATAGTATTTCGGCGTATGGAACAGTTCTCCCATAAATTCCGTGATGTATTCCGGCTCAATCCAGGTAGCCCCAAGCCGCACTTCAATCTCTGACGCTTCCAGATCTTTCGGCTGCACACGTTCCAGCGCCTGCACATTGACTGCATATTCCGGATGGTTTTCTGCAAACTGCTTCGCCACCGCAAGTTTTTCCCGGACGTTTCCGGACAAATATTCGTCAGATGGTTCCCACACATCCGTAAGTGGGTTCTTAAAAATCACCCCTGTCAGTTCCTCTATGACCTCATCCTCTGTTTTTCCGGATAACTGCGCCATGAACAACACATCCACCTTTGCCCGTTCACCAATGGAAACGGCAAGTGCTTCGCTGGCCGTATCCACCGATATGACCGGCTCCGGCTTCCGGATGGTACGTTTTGTGAAAATATCTGCTTTTTGCTTCAGGTTCCCTTCCTCGTCAAGAAGCTCCAATGAAGATAACAGGCAATAGCTGCTATCCTGCGAAAATGCCCGTTTGTTGGCATTGCTGCTGATCAGCCCGTACCTGGCCGTAAATTTATCATAGGTCTGGTTTAATTTCTGCTGGAGCAATGCCACTTCCGCATCGCTTCCATCCTCCATCTGGCACTGGAGCAATTCCTGTGTCAAGTCCCGCAGGGCGATCATGCCAAGCACACGCTCCGTAGTCATGGCAGGCAGCTCCATCAGGTTCATCCTGGAATTTTCCCGGTAATACACCTTTCCGTCCACGTTTGCAAAGCTGAAATTCTTGATGGACGGATTTGCCGGAATGGAAGCTTCTGCTTCCTCCAGTTCAGAATCTTCCAGCTCCTCCTCAGTGATCGTACCGTGGATATGGCCTATTGCCTCTTTTAACTGTTCAGCGAGTACAGCGCCTTCCTTTGGTTTTACGGTCACTTCCTGCTTCCCGTACTGTGTGCTTTCCGTGGAAAGTTCCCCCAGCACCATCTCCGGGTGCTGTGCAAAATAAGAATTGACCGTATAGCCCTCCGGTGTTGTCCCAAGCTCTACCCATCCCGGCTGCTCCAGTGCGGCCCTGTCCCGCTTCTGGAAGAACAGTATATCCGCCACCACATCCGTATTGGCATTTCTCCGGAACGCATTATTCGGGAGCCGGACAGCCCCAAGCAGGTCAGCCCGGTTTGCGATATATTTCCGCACGTTCGGGTTCTGCTTATCCATCGTGCCGCTGGATGTGACTACCGCCACGACGCCGCCCGGACGCACCAAGTCCAGTGATTTTGCGATAAAGTAATCATGGATCATAAAGTTATGCCTGTCATACTTACGATCTGGAACCTTATAGGCTCCAAACGGCACGTTGCCAATTACGCAGTCAAAGAAGCTTTCCGGGTAATCCGTGGTTTCAAATCCCTGCACGGCAATGGGATTTTTCTGGTAGAGCTGCATTGCAATCCTGCCGGATAAGCTGTCAAGCTCCACGCCATACATTTTCAGGCCGTCCATTTTCTCCGGCACAAGCCCCATGAAGTTGCCGATCCCACAGGACGGCTCCAGCACGTTGCCGCTTTTTAAGCCCATATTCCCAAGTGCTTCATACATGGCTTTAATCACAGTAGGTGAAGTGTAGAACGCATTGAGTGTGGACGCTCTCGCCGCCCGGTATTCTTCCGGGGACAGTTCTGCATACAGCTCCGCAAATTCTTCCGACCATGCTACATTGTTTTCTTCAAACGCCTGTGC
Organism: uncultured Acutalibacter sp.; assembly: GCA_964433105.1. Taxonomy (GTDB): domain Bacteria; phylum Bacillota; class Clostridia; order Oscillospirales; family Acutalibacteraceae; genus Acutalibacter. Next base: position 8,634 of record CAYSQF010000059.1, on the reverse strand, counting down.
AAGCCCGCCCCATCCCACATACCGGGACAGCACTTCCTGCTCCTGCGGTGTTGCCATGCGCCCTTCCGATTCCAGTTTGTGCAGAAGGCGCACCGCTTCCAGATTCGCACGGAATTTCTGCTTCGGGCCGCCTGCACCCAGGTCATCATCCGTAATACGGAAATTAACCAGTCCCGTCTCATTCTGGTTTCCACCCTGCAGTGGCTTCCTCTGTGGGGAATGTGATGATACCGGCTTATTCTCTTCTCCCTGGCTTTCAATCTGGCTCTCCGGTGTGTCAGTTTCTGCAGCATCCACCGGCTCCAGCGGAAGATTCCGCTCTCTCCGTGCCGCATTAATCTCCTCCGGGTTCATCACATGGCTGGTGAGCGGGTTCACTTCCTTGTCAAAGGAAACCTTATTTTCTGCGGCCATGCCCTCCAACACGTCAGCGATAAGCTGCATCTGTTCCGGGGAAAATTCCGGCTGCAGAAGCGGCGAAAGCTCCACGCCGGCTTCTGCAGCCGCATAGATCACATCCATCTGCTCCGGGGAATACTCTTCAAAAGCTGTCCCGGATGCCTCTACAGCTTCGGAAACCTGCCCGTCGATTTCCTCATAGCGATCAGCACCCGGTTCCTCCTGCGGCAATTCCGGTTCACTATGTTCCGGTTCCCCTGCTTCCAGTTTCTCCGATTCAGGTTCCGGATAATTAACTTCTGTCTCCTGCTTTTCTGTCTTGCCCGTTGGCTTCGTATTTTCAGGCGGTTCAGGCTCCTCCATTCCTGCATCCATGAAATCAAACAAGCTCAACTGCCTTGTGCTGCCTGTAATCTCCGCTTCCTTTTTCCGCTCCGGGAAGATCGTATAGGTTCCTTCGATAT
>CAYSQF010000059.1:2025-7671 GCA_964433105.1 uncultured Acutalibacter sp. | reverse complement strand
GTAATCTCCGCTTCCTTTTTCCGCTCCGGGAAGATCGTATAGGTTCCTTCGATATACTGATGGATAATGGAAAGCGTCTCCACCTTTTTCTCGTAATTTTCAAAATCCAGAGGCAATGCGGCAAGTGCAGCATCCATCTGTGCCGCCAGCCTCTCCGCTGTTTCCAAATCTTCCAGCAGGGCAGGCAAAGTCTTTCTGGCCTTCTCATGGAAGAAATCATCCTCATAAGGGCGCTCAATCTCCTCCGGCAACCTGGAATAAAACCCAATGATACGGTTTGCCATCTGCTCCCGTTCATACACCGGCATACGGGAAAAATCGCCGGCTTTCAAATACTTATCATTGTCAATCAAAAACTGAACACGCTTCGCCACTTTCGGCCATTTCAGGAGGACTTCTGCTTCCGGGCTGCCATAGTCTCCCCTTGTCAGCTTCAAACCTTTTCCATCATAATCCGCATTGGATTGATCTGCCCCGGAAAGCGCATGGCTGCTCCCGCCAATCCCATACCTCTCCTTTATAAAATCCGCCTTTTCCTTATCGCTCTTATCCTGGATAAAAAACGCATAGGTACTGAGCCGCCCGTCAGAATAAGGGCCGCCGCCAGCTAAGAAAGCGTCAATCTCATCCTGTGTAATAAATATCGGATGTTCCTCCCATGCAAAACCGTCCCTGGCCTGGTACAGAACTGCCTCTTTCGCAAATTTCTGGAACTGCGCCAGCACCTTATCCGGGCGGTAATGATGGAACCGCATCACCTCTGGATCTTCCTGATAGGCTTCCGCCAGCCCCTCCAGCCGTTCCGTCAGGTCAGCAAGTACATCCGGCTGCACAATCAGCTTTGCGATCTGCTCTGTTTTGTCCGGGTAAACGTGCCTGAAATCATAAGCCTCATTCCCGCCAAAGACGATCTCCGCCACTCCCTCCGCCATATCCCCATGCAGAAAGGCAAGCGCCTGTGCGTGTTCCTGCACAGCATTTTCCCTTGCAGCGTCCAGCACCACCTGCGGGGCGTATTCCCCCTGCCTTAAAAGCTGGTGGATACGTCCGGACACTTCCTCCCAGGAAAGGAACGCCTTATCCAAAATCCGGTCATTCACGGTATGCCCCACGGCGATCTGCATCCCAAGCTCGTCATACCAGACGGAATATTCCTTGCCCCCGATCACCAGTCCGATACCGCCCTGCCCGTATTCCCGGCGCACAAATTCCGTGTATTCCTCCGGTGTCTGGTCGGTCATAAAATTGTAGATCAGGCGCAAATGGCTACGGCTTTTGTTGCCGCCTTTCCTAAGCACTTCGTCCACCACTTCGGGCGGTATGGCAATCTCTCCGGCATAAAGCGCCGCCTGCCTTTCCTCAATGGAGCGTATCTGCTCTTTCGCAGACGGCAGTTCTGGCAAAGATAAAGCAGAGGAAATTTCTTCCTCTGCCTCACTCAAATCCTGTTCTGTTATTTCTTCCGTTAGCTGTACACCAATTCCGTCAGCACGGTCTCCTCCGCCATCGCTGTCAGCATATTCATGTGCGCCGTCCACTTCATCTGGTCGGCTTCCTTGTCCGGTGCCGGATAGGTCATAAGAAGCCCATCCATCAGTGTTTCCATCCTCTCCTGCGCCGCTTTCTCGATCTCCATCAGGTGCCTGTTCAGCTTCCCGGTCAGCATCATGCTCTGATACCAGTTCTTCCGGTTTTCCTTCAGGAAGGTCCTGCGCAGCATCCCGTATTTCCCTATGGTCACTTCCTCGTTCTCTATGGTCAGGTTCGGGAACAGGTAATCCCCCTTGCGGTGGTAGGTCAGTTCCATCTTCAATTCCTCCTTCTGAATTATCGCTTTCACGAATTAACGTGTTAAACTTATTATATCCCAATCCTTCCTCTTTTGCAACCGGTTTCTCCAATTCTTTTTGGGATATTCGCCTTTGTTCCTCATATTCCGCCTGCCGGATTGTCCGCCCAATGTCACGCAGAATCGGCTCTACGATCTGGCTTGTAGCGTTCCCCAGAAATGCCAGCACGGACAGGGAATTAAAGTCCGTAATGCCAAAGAAATCCGCTTCCTCCAGGTATTCCATCGGATCAAGCCCGCACCGCCTTGACAGGGAATAAAAAGCGCTGTTCCTCAGCAGGTTCCGGAACTCTACCCGGATGGTATCCGCATCCAGGCCCTCTAAAAACGTACCCCCGATCTCATATTCAAGACCTTCCATTGCTTCCTCAAGGCTTTCGTCCGCCATGTCTGCGGCAACTGCCATAAGCGCCGCCTGCAGGTCAACGGTATCCGCCCCGTCAAGTCCGTAAGTATCTGCCAGATGGTCAAGCAGCATTTCTTTCTGCGTATCCTTTACCTGCCACAGATACGGTGTCCGTCCTCCCCGCACCATGTGGGTGTCGGAAATGTCAAACACATAGCGCAGTTTCCTTCTCGGCCCGGTATCGTCGATCAGGGCGATGCCCTTTGCACCACGGTTCACCCACCGCATCATTTTTTCATTCCAGACTTCCAGCTCCGCACAGGCCGTCGCATCCCGGCGCTGTGCGTGGATCAGGAGCGTGTCAGAAAACGGATAGCGGTACAGCCGTGACGCCGTATCCAGGTAGCGCATCCAGTCCTGCGGCGAACCGGCTGCCTCCTTCGCTTCAAATTCTGCAAGCCCAAGAATATCCTGCAGTTTCGCCATAATGAATCCCTCCAATCTTCTATGGTAAAATGACGCCCCGGCAGGCCATTCCTGCCGGAGCATCGCACCGTTTATTTTTTAGCTTTCTTTTTGGGAAATTCCAGTGAAAAATTCACTTTCCCTTCCTGCGCTTCCATCAGAAGGTAAGCCGCAAAGTGCCTTTTCTTTTTCTGCGAATAAAAGTCCTCCACATAGGTACGGCCATCCGCAAGCAATTCTGCCGCCATCCGCTTATCCATCTGTTTCCCCATGCTTCCAAGATAACGGTTTTCCTTCCACAAGGAAAAGGAACAGTCCCGGCTGGAGCAATAGAAATTCTTTTTCCCCTCGTAAACCGGGTTCCCGCATACCGGGCACCTGCCGATCTCCTCCCTCGGATGGAAACGGCCCTGTTCCTCTGCAGACAGGCGGCTGCACTCTGACAGCATCCGTCCAACCAGCTCCACAATGCCCTGCATGAACTCACCGCTTCCAAGCTGCCCTTTTTCAATCAGGAGCAATCGGTTTTCCCATTCCGCTGTCATGGCGGCTGATTTTAAATACTCCGGCAGTACCGCAATCAGAGCTGCGCCGTCACTGGTGGGAAGGATCTGCTTGCCCTTCCGCACGGCATACCCGGAGGAAACCAGCTTTTCGATAATGCTTGCCCTCGTTGCCGGAGTGCCAAGCCCTTTCTTCTCCGTATCTTTCTCAAAGTCCTGGTTCCCGGCAGTCTCCATTGCAGATAAAAGCGTGTCCTCACTGTACGGCTTCGGCGGTGAGGTAAAATGCTCCGTCACGCCGGCAGCCACGTTCTCCAGCACCATACCCTCGTCCACCTGCGGCAGCACGGGGCTTCCTTCCTCTTTCCGGCCTGCTTTTTTCTGCGTCTGCAAAAATGCTTCTTCTATTTCCTTCCACCCATTTTCCTGTATGGTTTTTCCTTTGACGGTAAAAGTCTCCCCGGCGCACGATACGGTAACCACCGTTTCCGTATAGCGGTGTTTCTGTGCCGTTGCCAGAAGCAGGCGGAAGGCGATCAGGCATAAGATGTCCCGTTCCCCTTTTGAAAGTTTATCCAGTTCGCATCCCTGCATCTCTGCAGTGGGGATGATCGCATGGTGGTCTGATACCTTCCTGTTATCCATTACGCGCCTTACATCAGGGATTTCCGGATACACAAACGGAGGAACTTCATATGTTCCACAGACCAGCACCGCCACATCCTTTGCAGTCTGCCCCATATCCTCTGTCAGATACTGGCTGTCCGTCCTCGGATAAGTAACCAGCTTCTTTTCATAAAGGCTCTGCGTGAAATCCAGCGTCTGCTTTGCTGTGTAACCATAGTACCGGTTGCTCTCCCTCTGCAGTGTCGTCAGATCATACAGCTTCGGCGGGCTTACCGTTTTCTCCGTGGAGATCACCTTCTCTACCACGGCGGAAGCACCATTGCAGGCATTTTTTATCCGCTCCGCTTCTGCCTTGTCAGAAACCTTTTCCTTTACCACCTCCAGACCGCTGCAGTCCAGATGGATATTAAAATACTTTTCTTTCTGGAAGCCCGTGATTTGTCGTTCACGCTCCACAAGCATCGCAAGTGTGGGTGTCTGCACACGCCCCACCACCAGACGCTTGTAATACTTTGTGGTAAATGCCCTCGTTGCGTTCATCCCGACCAGCCAGTCTGCCTTTGCCCTGCAGACGGACGCTTCACAGAGGTTCCGGTACTCTGCCCCGTCCTTCAGGCTGGCAAAGCCCTCCCGGATAGCGGAATCCTCCAGGGAACTGATCCACAGGCGCTTGACGGGTATCCGGCTCCCGGACAGGTCATAGACACGCTTAAAGATCAGTTCTCCCTCACGCCCTGCGTCACACCCGTTTACCACATACTCTACATCCCGGCGGTTCAGCAGGTTTTTCAGCACCAAAAACTGTTCCTTCTTATCCTTTGCTACAGCAAGCTCCCACACATCCGGCAGGATAGGAAGGTCTGCAAATTCCCACTTCCGGTATTTTTCATCATATGCCTCCGGCGGCACATACTCCGCCAGATGCCCCAGGCACCAACTCACAATCCAGCCGTTTCCCTCCAGATAGCCGTCCTTCCGTCTGTCCGCTCCCAAAACCTTTGCCAGCGCCTGTGCCACGCTGGGCTTCTCTCCTAATGCTAAATACAAAAAAATCTCCTTTCCGGCAGAATCCCTGCCTTAACCTGAAAAAAGACAGCCGGAATATCCCGGCTGCCCTCCCTTTCCCTGTTCCATCAAACATCCCATTACGGCGCTTATTCTTCGTCCTGTCCGGAATCCTTTGCCTGATCCTCGTTGATATAGTCACCGCCGCCATAAAATTCCAGATCCTCGCCTTCCGCTTCATCCTCCGCTTTCTTTGGCTTTACGACCTTCAGATAATAGAAAATCAGTCCTCCTGCAAGGATCAGTGTCGCCGCCAGAAGGATACCTGTGTTCATCCCTTCCGGCTGTTTCTCCGGTTCCGGCTCTGCTTCTGTTTCTGCAGGTGTTGTCTCCGGCTCCGGGATCACTACCTGCGGCTCTTCCGTTTCCGGTTCCTCCTGTGCCGGTTCCGTCTCCAGGAACTCCGTCAGGTCATTCTCGTCAATCATGGAAAGCATATAGACATTTTCCGTATTGCTGGAGCGGTCTAACACAAGGAAAAATGTGTTGCCGTTCTTTGTCTGGATAGTTAAAAACTGTTTCGTTTCATCATCCGTCTTATCATCCACAAGCTGACCGTTGCCCGGAACCGCAAAAGGCGTTGCCTCTGTCTCCGGAGCCGGTTCCTCCACGACCACCAGGGCTTCCGTTTCCGGAGCCGCTTCCGCCTGCGCTGCTTCGTCCGTAAAGGCAAAAGCCGTCATTGGGGCGGAGGACAACATCCCCGCCGCCATAACGAACAGTGCCAGCCACTTTTTAATTTTTTTCATTGCAATCCTCACTTTCCGGTGCCGTTTCCTCCGGCACCTGTT
>CAYSQF010000059.1:0-1925 GCA_964433105.1 uncultured Acutalibacter sp. | reverse complement strand
TTATTGATTACCCAGCTCACGAAGCCGGAACAGTCAAAACTGGTGGACGGTGAAGCACCGCCCCATACATACGGATAGCCAAGATACTTCTCTGCTTCATGGATCATGTTGGCAAATTTCCGGTCTGACAACGCTTCCGCAGGGATGTCATAGCCAAAGCCCCCGGCTCCGCCACCCAGCAGCGTATTGATGTCAAACAGATAATTCCGGTTCCCGAATGTGGTATTATAAAGGTCATAGCGTTTTTCCTCATTTTCATCCATCCGGCTCCGAAGCACCGCATCCAGATTGTGGTTTGTCACCGACACATCCAGACGGTTCACTTCCCTTGTACTGGTGACCTCCACTTCCTGGCTGCCGTTGCTGTCCGCAATATACGCTTCCCAGGTCTGGTGCCCATGTGCGGACGCAGAAGCATGGTCTCCGTAATAAACATCAAACTGTACGCCATACTGCGCGAAGTTTCCCGTGTCCTCCACCACGTACTCTACGCCGTTCATCACGACCTTTGTGCCCATCGGCACAAAAGGGTTGGCGGCATCCACCGCTATCGTATGGTTTGCCGTTGGGTATGCGCCGCTGGCTGTGGGGCCGCCTGACCACTGGCCGCAGCAGACCGGGCAGTTACAGTACCCGCTTGTCACGACCTGTCCTAATGATTCTCCCACACGCACTGTCCTTGTCTCCGTGACCGTCTCCCGTGTGCTGTCCGTGGAAATGCTGTATTGCTGCCGGAAGATTTCTTCCACTTCATCCGCCACCTGCTCATAGGTAAACTCCCCGTATTTTGCCGTAAAATAGGAAATCAGATGGTACGGGTTATGGGAAATCTCATCCACCTGGTAACGGTATTCGTCATACCCATCGTGCCGTGATTCCATGCTGTTGATCTGTGCATTCAGCGCATCCTCCAGTACCTTATACGCATTTTCCACGGCATAAATGTCCTCGTCCGTGCTTGCATAGGTTGTCCCGGCGATACTGGAAGTAGCTCCCTGCATGGATGCCGTACAGCTTGAAAGGCTCGTAGCCATCAGCACGAAAAGAAGCACCATTGCCGCCAGCGCACCAAAAATTCCCCGGTTTCTCCCAACTACCGCAGCTGCCGCACGTTTCGCTTTTGCAAAAACGGTCTGTGTGATCTGCACCGTCTGTGCCGCAGTACGTTCCCCGTTCTTTGCCGCCAGGTATGCTTTTTTATATCTCTGCTTCTGCCAGAACCTCCGGATGGCACGTTTCTTTCCCTGTTCGATCTCCGCAGCGTATTTCCCGATACCTTTCCCGGCTTCCTGCGCTGCTTCAAACTGTATCCGGCTTTTCCCCATTGCCTCTGCAGATGTCAGTTTCAGCCGGGAACCTCTTTTCTGTATCCCCCGGTTTGTCTTGTGCATGGCGTAACGCAGGGCATTTTCCGCCACAAGCTCTGCCCGGTGGGAGCCTTCCACAGCAGCGTTTTCCCGCTCCGCCTCATGGCCTTTCCCATGCAGGTACACGGCGGCAGAACCTGCCGCCGCAGACACCGCCTTCTTTGTGACGCCCATCCCTGCGCCACGCACCATGCCGCCATTTTCATCACCAAAAGACAGGCGTGAAGATTTCTTCCTCTGCTCCTTATGTAGCTGCTCCCGCTTTGTTTTCCCTTTGATCTCTTCCCGGAAATTTTCCATAGACTGCTCTGCAGCCTGCACATTTCCGGTGAAACGGCGGCTTTCCTTCTGTGCATCTGCTTCACGGCTTTTTACTTCCGCCTGTTTTTCTTTCTCTTTTCTGGCGTATGCCTGCACCTGCTTTTTCTTGCGAATATGGCTGACCTCGGCGGCGGCTTCCACATAGGCAATACTGCCGGAAGGGTGCCCCCGGATGCTCCCCATCCTTGAGGAATGCTCCGACACACCCCTGGGCAGCTCCTGCGGAGAACCATCTTC
>CAYSQF010000058.1:0-12670 GCA_964433105.1 uncultured Acutalibacter sp. | reverse complement strand
GATGAATTGTTTTTTTGCTTATTTCCCCGGTCTACCTTGACAGGGGCGGATCAAAACCGGACGCCATATCAATTTCAATTGTAAAAATCACGCTTTGGATTGGCTTTCAATGTACTCCACCAACGCACCGACAGTTTTGATGTTTTCCACTTCTTCGTCGGGGATTGACACCTCGAACTCGTCTTCAATGGACATAAGCAGATCCACCACATCGAGGGAATCCGCGCCCAAGTCTTCAGCCAGCGTAGTTTCCGCTGTGATCTTGCTTTCCTCCACGTCGAATTGTTCGCTCAGGAGCGACTTGACCTTTTCCAATACCATTTTTCGTGCCTCCTAAATATTTTCTGGATTATAGGGTTTTCGCCATATTCAAAAAATACAGCTCCGGAAATGATGGACAAAACCGGTTGAGATGTGATACAATTTCTGTCGTGGGATTTTATGCTGAAAATCACATCTACACCTACATTTTATTGGGTTGCCCCTGCTTTGTCAACCATGAATTGTAAAAAAATTGGAAATCCTTATAGAAAGAGGGCTTTTTCATGCGGGCAATACAAACCGTTGCAGTGGTCGGCCATCCGATCGGGCACACTATGTCTCCCTTCCTGCATCAGCGCCTGTTTTCTCTGCAAAATACGCCCCTGCGCTATCAGGCTTTAGATATTGCGGATCTTGCGTCGGCTCTAGAGCAGCTGCGAAGCTTTGACTGCTTCAACGTAACGATTCCCCACAAAACTGGGATTATTCCTTTTTTGGACGAGATCGATGAGAAAGCCTGCGTCTGCGGCTCTGTAAACACTGTGCGGGTGCGGGACGGGAGACTTTGCGGGACCACGACTGACGGTGCAGGATGCCGGAAAGCTTTGGAGTGCCACGGCCTTGATTTTTCCGGAGAGATTCTGCTTTTGGGAAATGGCGGCGCTGCCCGGGCTATTGCTTTTGAGATGGCCGCTTGTCAGGAAAGGCTCCATCTGACCATTGCCTGTCGGGCAGGCTCTTATGAAAAGGCAAAATCCCTGGGAGAAGAAATTGCGGTATTTTACACGGGGCAGGGGAAGAGAAATTTCCGCATTGTCATAGAAAAATATGAGGAGTTGGAGATGGACGCCGCAAGCCGGTACAACCTGCTCATCAATGCATCCAGTGTCGGCATGTATCCGCATACGGGTGTCAGTCCGGTTTCAAAAAATGTAATTGCCAGGTGTTGTGCCGTATTTGACGTGGTGTACAATCCAAAAGAAACGGAGCTTCTGCGCCTGGGAAAGGAAGCGGGGATCCCAACGGTGGGGGGCATGGAAATGCTGGTGTACCAGGCTGTGGCCGCCCATCAATTCTGGTATGGATGGACGTTTCAGGACAAGGATATCCTCCGGTTGTGTCTGGATGCGGAACGGGAGATGGAAAAAAGGTTTCAGGGAAGAGAGGAAAAGGCATGACAGGAAATGTGGTTTTGTGCGGCTTTATGGGTTGTGGGAAAACCTGCGTAGGCAAACGAACCGCCCGGCTGATGCACCGGCAATTCTGCAATTTGGATTCCTATATTGAAAAGAGAGAAGGCATGACAATCAATGAGATTTTTGCGAAGTATGGGGAAGAGGAATTCCGCCGGCGGGAAGCCCAAGCCGTGCTGGAGGTTTCGGAAAAAGGGAACATGGTAATCGCCTGTGGTGGCGGCACCGTGCTTTTCCCGGAAAATGTGGAAGCATTCCGCAAAAACGGCAGCGTGATCCTGTTTCTGGACGTACCGCTGGCCATACTGCAGGATCGTTTAAAATATGACAAGGAACGGCCGTTGCTTCAAAAACCAAACCGTCAGCAGGTGATCGCCGACCTTTATAAAAAGCGTCTGCCCCTGTATCGGGCGGCAGCGGATAAGGCTGTCAGGTCCACGGCGCCGCCCTGGATCATAGCAAAACGCATTGCGGCTTTAAGTACCCAACTGTTGGAGTTCCCTGCGGGGCAGTCAGAAAAAACTTGACAAAGTGGGAATTCTGTTTTATCATGATAATAATTTCCAGCAGCGGTGACTAACCGGATGAATCTGCTCTAAGTTTCAGAATGGTGTATTTGTCCGGTGGCTACCCAAATTTGGGAGGAGCTTAAAAATGGTTTTCCTGAAAACAAAACGATTTAGCCGCTATTGTGGCCCGCGATTTACTATGCGGGCTTTTTGTGCTGGAATAAAACGCAGCGGCTGTATTTTCCTGTAATTCAGCCTGTTTCCGCAGGAAACGGGAAAATCAGGAGTCCGATGGATTCGCGGAGCCGCAAGAGGCCCCGCTATTTTCATGTTATTTGGAAAGGATGAAAAAGAATGATTATTGTACTGAAGCCAAATCAAAAGCAGGAACTGGTGGATTCTTTTGTCAAAAGGCTGACAGCCGACTACGATGTGCAGGTAAACACCTGGGTCGGCACCCAGAGCACGGTGCTGGGCCTGATCGGCGATACTACCACCATTGACATCGAGTATATCCAGGCACAGGACTTCGTGGAAAGCGTCAAACGGGTGCAGGAGCCTTATAAAAAGGCCAATCGGAAATTCCATCCGGATGACACTGTGATTACTCTGCCATGCGGGGCGAAAATCGGCGGCGGAGGACTTACGCTGATTGCCGGTCCTTGCTCTGTCGAAGGTAAGGAACAGATCTGCGGCGTGGCAGAAAGCGTAAAAAAGTCTGGGGCTACATTTCTGCGGGGCGGCGCTTTCAAACCGCGTACCTCGCCCTATTCCTTCCAGGGTATGAAGGGCGAGGGTTTAAAGCTACTTTCTGAAGCCAAGAAGAAAACGGGCCTTCCAATTGTAACGGAGATTATGAGCATTGCCCATTTATCCCTGTTTGACGATGTGGATGTCATTCAGGTAGGTGCCAGAAATATGCAGAATTTCGAATTGCTGAAAGAGCTGGGAAAGCTCCATAAGCCGATTTTGCTGAAACGTGGGCTTGCCGGTACCATTGAGGAACTTTTGATGAGCGCCGAATACATTATGGCGGAGGGCAACGAACAGGTGATCCTGTGCGAGCGGGGTATCCGCACTTACGAAACCTTTACCCGAAACACGCTGGATATCTCGGCGATTCCGGTGCTCAAGCGGTTGACCCATCTGCCTGTGATCGTGGATCCCAGCCACGCTTCCGGTATCAACTGGTTGATCGAGCCTTTGGCTATCGCCGCCGCTGCAATCGGGGCGGATGGATTGATTATTGAAGTCCACAACGATCCTAGCCATGCCCTCTGTGACGGCGCTCAGTCCATCACGCCGGAGCAATTCGACGCACTGGCAAAAAAGGTTACAAGGATATCCGATCTGGTGCATCAATTATGAGCGGCGCATTGAGCGGGGAAACCTTGAAAATCGTGATTGTGGGGGTAGGCCTGATCGGCGGCTCTATCGCTAAAGCGTTAAAACAAAATACAGACCACACTGTTTTGGGTGTGGACACCAACGAGGAAAGTCTGCTGGACGCCTGTTCCTGCGGCGCGATCGACGGTAAGGCAAGTCCCGAGGATCTTAGGACTGCGGACGTGGTTTACCTGTGCGTCTATCCGGAACCCGCTTTGGAATTTGCGGCGAAATACGGCTCTCAACTGAAGAAAGACTGTATTTTAACGGACGCCTGCGGCATTAAGGGAAAAATCTGCGCCGGGATCAAAGCGTTAGAGGGTACGGGCCGGTATGTCTTTGTGGCGGGTCACCCGATGGCAGGCAAGGAATTCAGCGGTTTTTCCGCCAGCGATGCCGGGATTTTTGCTGGAGCGTCCTACTTAATCGCTCCCTGTGGCGCGCCGGAATGGGCGGTGCAAAAAATTTCCGAGTTGGCGCTTTCTATGGGTTTTGGTCGGGTTGTGATGACCACCCCAGAGCAGCACGACAGGGTAATTGCCTTTACATCCCAGGTTCCCCATGTTCTGGCGTGCTCTTACGTGATGAGTCCCCGGTGCAGAGAGCACGAGGGCTTTTCTGCCGGAAGCTACCGGGATGTTTCCCGGGTGGCAAATATCAATTCCGTTTTGTGGAGCCGCTTATTTCTGGACAATCAAAAACCTTTGTTGGCAGAGCTGGACGAGCTGATAAAAAATCTCGGCCAATTCCGAACAGCCCTTGCGGCAAAGGATGAAAGCGGCTTAAAGGAGCTTTTGGAAACTGCTTCGAAGATCAAGCGGGAAGAAGGGTAAAAGCTCAGATGTACGGCGGTTAAAATCATGATTTTTTGAGCGGCCTGTAATAAGGAAGTGATCTCGAGTATGGTAATTTATAAATCGAGCTTTTCCGGTGGTGATATAATGATGCCGCCAAGCAAAAGCGTGGCTCACAGGGCACTGCTGTGCGCTGCCTTGTCCGGGGCTTGTTCCAGGGTTTTCCATATTGACCACAGCAGGGATATGGAAGCCACACTGGGGGCTATTCGGACATTGGGGGTACGGGCAAATTACAAGGGAGCCGAACGGGCGGTTTTCTTAAATGCTGAGGACTTGGGAAAAGAGGACGGAGGAGAAATCGATTGCCTGGAATCCGGTTCCACCTTGCGCTTTTTGATCCCAATTGCTGCTGCTTTAGGCGGGACCTGGCATTTCATTGGCAGCGGAAGGCTACCCCAGCGCCCCCTGGGGGTGTATGGGGATCTGCTTCCGGCGCATGGCGTGGAATTCCGTTCTAAAGGCGGCCTTCCATTGGAAATTTCCGGAAAGCTCCTGCCGGGAAAATACCGGGTGCCTGGAAATGTCAGCTCCCAGTTTATAACCGGGCTGTTGTTCGCCCTGCCGCTGCTACATGGAGACAGCGAAATTGAATTGACTTCCCCGTTGGAGTCCGAAGGCTATGTAAACTTGACGGTCAATGTTTTGAAAAGCTATGGCGTTGCCGTGGAAAAAACGCCGCAGGGCTGGAAAGTGATGGGAAATCAAATGTATTCCGCAAATGACTATACCGTGGAGGGTGACTGGTCACAGGCGGCATTCTTTCTTTGCATGGCGGCGCTTTCTCCAACAGGATCAAAGATCCGTTTACATGGCCTTGCAAGAAATTCTCTGCAAGGGGACAAGGCATGCGTCCCCTGTTTTGAAAGCCTTGGCCTGCGCATCTGCTGGCAGCGTGACGTACTGGTGGCTTGGAATCCCAACGCAAAACAGCCCTATGGCGGGTTAACGGGAACGGTGATTGACGCTTCCCAGATCCCGGATATGGTTCCTTCCCTGGCGGTATGCGGAGCGCTTGCCAGCGGGGAAACCCGCATTGTAAACGCAGGGAGGCTTCGGCTGAAGGAAAGCGACCGGCTGGCGGCAATGGAAACCGCCATAAATGCGTTGGGCGGGCGGGCGCATTCCACTGCGGATGCCTTGATTTTACAGGGAGTGCCTTTCCTGCGGGGCGGTACTGCTTTGGGGCAAAACGATCACAGGGTAGTGATGGCCCTGGCCGCCGCCGCGTTGAGAAGCACCGAGGAAGTCCGGGTAACGGACGAACAGAGCATTCAAAAGTCTTATCCCGGTTTTTTTGAGGATTTTGAAAGGTTGGGGGGAAAAGCAGATGTCGTCAATCTGGGGTGAGCAGATCAAGCTTTCAATTTTTGGCGGGAGCCATACGGAAGGCATTGGCGTAACCATTGACGGACTCCCTGCCGGAGAACAGATCAACTTGGATCAGGTGCTTCTTCAAATGGCCCGCCGGGCACCCGGACAGGATCCCACGGCTACTACTCGAAAGGAATCGGATACACCCCAGGTGCTCTGCGGCCTGCTGGATGGGGTGACCACCGGCGCACCCTTGACCGCAGTCATTGAAAATACCAACCAGCGGTCTCGCGATTATTCCGATTTAAAGATCCATCCCCGTCCCGGGCACGCGGATTATACCGCTTGGGTAAAGTATAGGGGGTACAATGATGTACGCGGCGGCGGCCATTTTTCCGGCAGACTCACCGCACCCTTGGTATTTGCGGGAGCAGTGGCAAGGCAGATCCTAGAGCGCCGGGACATTCTGCTGGCATCCCATGTGGTGCAGATAGGAGAAAGCGCGAAGGAAAACTCCTTTGACGGCGTTCATGAGGATCGAGAGCTTCTCAGGCGGCTTGGGGGAGAGTACTTCCCTGTAATCGACCCTGCCGCCCGGGAAGAAATGCGGCAGATTATAGAAACGGCCCGCAAGAACGCCGACAGCGTAGGAGGAACGGTGGAGTGCATGATCGCCGGGATGCCGGCCGGAGTAGGGGAGCCTATGTTCGGCGGCGTAGAAAATGTCATTTCCTCGCTGGTGTTTGGGATCCCCGCAGTAAAAGGGCTGGATTTTGGCGCGGGTTTTTCCGCGGCCTATCTGCGCGGTAGCCAGAATAATGACACCTTCTATTTCGATAAAGACGGCAAGGTGAAAACCAAAACGAATCGTGCCGGTGGGATTTTGGGCGGTATTACCACAGGTATGCCTATCATATTTCAAGCTGCTTTTAAGCCTACCCCATCCATTGGGCAAGAGCAGGATACGGTGAATTTGGAATCCCGGAAAAACGCAAAGCTGGTCATCCAGGGGCGGCACGATCCCTGCATTGTGCCCCGGGCAGCCCCGGTAGTAGAAGCGGCGGCTGGTTTCGCCTGCCTGGAATTGTTGGCACGGGAAGGAAAACTGTAAAGGAGATCGTTATGAACGATAAAATATTTCAAGAAAAGTTGGGCAAAATCCGGCAGAAAATTGATGGCATTGATAGCCGTATTTTGCCCTTGCTGGTAGAGAGAATGAGGTGCTCCGAGCAGGTTGCGGCTCTGAAAAAAGAAGCGGGTGCTTCGGTTTTCAGCGCCCAGCGCGAACAGGAGGTCATTGAGCGCGTTAAGAAGTTGGCAGGGGAATACGGTATGGAAGCTGCTGCCCTTTACGCTTCCATTATGTCAGCCAGCCGTCTGCGCCAGTATGAGCTTCTTTCCGGCGGAAAAGAATTGCGGCTCATAGAGAAAACCGCGGTTCGGAAAATGCCAAAAAGCCCCGCCGGGGTGATCTGTCAGGGAGTAGAAGGGGCATATTCCCACCATGCAGCCCTAGACTTGTTTGGGGATGTGTCCATCTCCTTTGAGCCAACCTGGGAGCAGGTGTTTGAGGATATAAAGGCCGAAAAAGCTCAATTTGGTGTGCTTCCCGTTGAAAATTCCGCCGCCGGGTCTGTCAGCGGCGTTTACGACCTGATTCTCGATTACCGTTTTTATATTGTGGGAGCGACCGCAGTAAAGGTGGAGCACTGTTTTGCTGTGTGGGACAGAGAAGTCCCCGTCACTTCGGCGGCTTCCCATCCTCAGGCGTTGGCCCAGTGTTCCAAATTCCTAAAGGAACGCGGTCTAAAGCCTGTGGAGTACTCTAATACCGCTGCGGCCGCCAAATATGTGGCCCAGGAACACCCCTCGGGTATGGCTGTGCTCTGCTCTCGGGAAGCGGCGGAGCAATATGGCTTGACAATTTTGGAGGAAGGGATCCAAAACGAAAAAAATAACCGCACCCGGTTTATTGTCATTTCCAAAGACCCCATCCTGCCGGAGGACGCCAATAAGATCAGCCTGTGTTTTTCCATCCCGCACACCCCAGGGTCACTTCACAGCGTGCTGGAACGGTTTGCAATGCGGGGACTGAACATGACAAAAATCGAGTCCCGGCCTATCCCCGGCAGAACCTTCGAATACGATTTCTATTTGGATTTTACCGGGAACATCCACGAAAAGGGAACATTGGAATTGATCTGCGCTTTGCACGACGAGCTTCCGAGATTTTCCTTCCTGGGAAATTATAGCGAAATTTAATGCGTTGAGAAAGGATATGTCGATTGTGAAAACTGAAATGAAAAGGGTGGAAACAGAAGAGCAGATTGTTATTCTCTGCGCCATTGCGGAACAGGTGTGGCATCTTACATACGACGAATTGCTTCCAAAGGGGCAGGTAGATTATATGCTGGATCAATTTCAATCTGTACATGCGGTCAAAGAGCAGATGGAACATTCCAATTACCGTTATTATCTTATGGTCTGCGACGGAACGGACGCCGGTTTTGTAGGGTTTGCGCCCCGGTATGAGGGAAAAGAGGAAATGTTTTTGAGCAAGGTTTATCTTTTGCCGGAATTCCGGGGAAATGGGGCTGTCAAAGCCGCGTTTGAGCTGGTGGAGCGGGAAACCCGGAAGGAAGGTCTTACAAAAATCCGTCTAACGGTAAACAAGGAAAATATTCACGCGGTGGATGTGTATAGCCATTATGGCTTTCGGATCATGGAAGATGCCGTGACCGATATTGGTTCCGGATACGTGATGGATGACCACATTATGATTAAGGAATTGCAGTAAGCCGCACCAATTCTATTTGGAAGAAACCATCAAACTAGGTGGATATTCTTTTTTTGCCCATATTGGGAAATAATCATTGAAAAATTATCAAAATGGTGATATAATTTAGATAATCTGACATTGCGGCAAAAAAGGAGTGTATGTTTGATGGACATTAAAAAGATCGTTTCCCAAATGACTTTGGAAGAAAAGGCGGAGATGTGCTCGGGATCAGATTTCTGGCACACCCGCGCCATAGAACGCCTAGACGTCCCTGCGGTAATGGTAACGGATGGCCCCTGCGGTCTGCGCAAGCAGGCGGGCGAAACGGATCATCTGGGCTTGAATGCCAGCGTGGCGGCGGTCAGTTATCCCACCGGCTCCTGCGTTGCCTGCTCCTTTGACCGGGAACTGATCCGGGAATCCGGCGAAGCGCTGGGAGACGAATGTCAGGCGGAGGATGTGGCAGTCTTGCTCGGACCTGCGGTGAACATCAAGCGCTCCCCGCTGTGCGGCCGGAATTTTGAGTATTTTTCCGAGGATCCTTATGTGGCCGGAGAACTTGCGGCGGCCTATATCAAAGGCGTACAGAGCAAGCACATTGGAACCAGCTTAAAGCATTTCGCGGCAAATTCTCAGGAGCATCGCCGCATGACAAGCAGCAGTGAGGTAGATGAACGCACCCTGCGTGAAATTTATCTGCCCGCTTTTGAAACGGCGGTCAAAGAAGCAAAGCCCTGGACCGTAATGTGTTCCTACAACCGGTTAAACGGCGTTTACGCCTCGGAAAACCATCGGTTGCTGACAGAAATCCTCCGGGATGAATGGGGCTTTGATGGCGCGGTAGTCAGCGACTGGGGCGCGGTCAATGAAAGGCCAAAGGGTGTGGCGGCCGGCCTTGATTTGGAAATGCCCGGACCCGGCACGGCCAATACGCAGAAAATCATGCAAGCCGTAAAGGATGGAAGCTTGTCAGAGAAAGACTTGGACACCGCTGTGGAGCGTGTGCTCCATTTTGTCGACGAATATTTAACGCACCGTAGGCCGGATACAAAATTTGATTACGAAGGGCATCACGAAAAGGCGCGGCAGATGGCGGACGAATCCTTAGTGCTTCTCAAAAACGAAGAGGGCATTTTACCTCTTTCCAAAGAGAAAAAAGTGGCTTTTATCGGCAGATTTGCCGAGCTGCCCCGGTTCCAGGGAGGTGGAAGCTCCCATGTAAACAGCTTTAAGGTTACCGGTGCGCTGGAAGCGGCTCAGGGGCTACATGTCTCCTACGCTCCCGGCTGGTCTGAAAATGGAATGGAATCCGATGAAAAGCTGGCCGTGGAAGCCGTGGAAGCCGCTAAAGCTGCTGACTGTGCCGTACTGTTTATTGGCTTGCCAGAAGTGCTGGAATCCGAAGGCTTTGACCGTAAAACAATGCGTTTGCCTGAATGTCAGGAAAAGCTGGTAACGGAAATCGCGAAGGTCCAGCCCAATACCGTGGTAGTCGTTCACTGCGGCAGCGCCATTGAAATGCCCTGGATCGACAGCGCAAAAGCGGTAATTTACGCGTATTTGGGCGGCGAAGCGGTCGGCAGCGCCGAAGTGGACATCCTGTTTGGCGATATAAACCCAAGCGGCAAGCTGGCGGAAACCTTCCCCCTTCGGCTGGAGGACAATCCTTCCTACCTGTATTATTTTGGAGAGGGAGACCGTACTGAATATCGGGAAGGTGTATTTGTCGGGTATCGCTATTACGATAAGAAAAATCTGCCGGTTCTATTTCCTTTCGGGTACGGTTTGAGCTATACTCAGTTTGCTTATAGCGATTTGAAGCTGGACAGAGAAAACATAAAGGATACCGAAACGCTCCACGTGTCTGTAAAGGTGAAAAATACCGGAAACCGGGCTGGGAAGGAAATCGTCCAGCTTTATGTGCAGGATGATGAGAGCAGTGTTATCCGTCCTGTCCGGGAATTGAAAGGCTTTGAAAAAGTGTCCCTTGCTCCCGGCGAGGAAAAAACCGTCGAATTTGCTTTAGATAAGCGTGCTTTTGCCTTCTACGATGTGAATCTTGCCGATTGGCGGGTAGAAACCGGCTCTTTCACGGTTTACATTGGAAAATCCAGCCGGGATTTGGCTTTGTCCGCACAGGTCAAGGTGGAATCTACAGCGGTCATCAAAAAGACTTACACCGTTAACAGCACTCTGGGCGATATTATGGCCGATCCAAAAGGACAGCAGGTCATCGGCCAGATGATGCAGTCAATGGGTATGGGCGAAATGAGTACGGGCGAGGGAGACGCTATGTCCTCCGACGCTATGATGGCTATGATGGGGTATATGCCCCTGCGTGGTATTGCTATGTTTGCCGGAGACGCTGTAAGCCCTGAAACGCTCCAGGGCCTATTGGACGCCCTAAACGGCTGATACATCACCTCAGTCAAACAAAATAAAAAGAAATTGAAATCTCTGCCTGGTTTTCAACCGGCGGAGATTTTTCTATGCAAAAAACTACAACGAGATATGACACATTTCTGTAAAGGCCGGTGATAGTATGGATTGTACCCCGGCATTTGTCGGAGATATTTCAAAAAGGAGGTGGACCGGCAGAATCGGAAGGGCTTCTAAAAAAAGAATGTATCCTGGTATATTTTTCCGGTATCTGCATAAGGTATAGACAAGCCCGGGCGGCCGTTGGCCGTTCGAAATTAGAAAAGGAGAACAATGAAATGAAACGTATATTATCCATCCTGCTTTTGCTGGCCATCTTTTTGTCTGCCTTTTTGACAGGCGGGATTACCGCCTCCGCAACAGGGCTGAGCGATTATGTCACCGTTACCGGGTATGATCCGAAGGTGGATTATACCCTGGCCATACAGACCGCACTGAAAGACGGAAGCCCATACGCTTTACAGGTAGGGGCCATCTATGAAAAGCAAAGGAATTTAAAAATTGATGATTTGAATTTGAATCTGAAAAAGACATCCTATTTCACCCAGTATACCACGGCAACGGAGATTAAAGCGGCGATTTCGGCGGATCAAAAGCTCCAATATACCCAAGAAGAGCTTGATCTGCTTGCCCACATTATTTACGCGGAAGCCGGATGCACCTGGATCCCGGATTGGGTGCAGCGGATGGTGGGAAGCGTGGTTTTAAACCGGGTGAAAAGCCGGTATTATCCCAACACCATCAAAGAAGTGATCTACCAGCCCGGCCAGTATTCGCCCACCTGGGACGGTTCTATTCGCAAAACTCCGGACCAGCGGACCATTGCCAACGCCAAATACCTGTTGGAGCACGGCAGCGTCTGTCCTGCCAACGTGACCGGACAAAATTCGATTATCACCGGAAGCGGCGTATACCAAAAGTACTACGACGCTGTTCTGGGGACAACCGTCTATTTTTGCTACACTTGATAACCTCCGATTTAACGCTCATTCCAAAACTGCCGCTTTAATGGAGAATCCATCACAGCGGCAGTTTTAGGTACGCCGAACGGGAGTCTGACGGGTTTAAGCCCTGTCTCAAATATAAAAACATCAGCCCGTCCTAATGGACGAGTTGACGATTTTTACCCTTAATGATCAAAAAGGCTATTTTTAGCGCAGGCCGTGCGCTAAAGGCATAGAAAAAATCTAGCGATTGCAAAATGCCAACCGCTAGGTCTGGTGCAAATATTGATAACGAACTTAAAAAATTACTGATTTGACCGACACCGAACAATATATATTTACATGCTAAAAGCCAAAACCGCACTTTTTTGTTTTCCGCCAATTTGCGCTACAATATAAGCGAAGGGAGACGAAAACACTATGAAATACGAAAAACAGCCGAAACGGTATATCTACCTTGATGATTTTGAGTGGAGAGCATTTTTCAAGGGGATCAGCGAATACCGAAACAGGTCATTGACGAGGACGGCTACGTTGAGATCGTAAACGAGTTCTTGCTCAAGATGAGCTGTACCAGATAGGGACAAAAGAAAAAACAGCGATAATCGGTTTTGGAGTGTAAAATCTATATCTTATCTAGAAGAGGATCGCTTACCAGAATAACACCGCTGTGCTCGGAAGCCAAGGGTTTCCAGGCCCACTGGCGTTATGCTGTAGAAAAGGCGGCGTCGGTCAGATCCTGTTGCTGCCTTGAAATATAATATGCTTTCTGCACACTGTACGGAGTTTACACAGAATTTGGGATACGCCCTATTGCTTTTCGGATGATAATGGTTTTATATGTCCTTTCTGGTTTTTGAGGCTATAAACGCTACAAATAACGACAATTTAAAAAATGTTAATGTAACCGTTTAACCTGTCGGTTTTGCCGTTTATCACGCCACTAATCTATTAACGAAAATCCCATAACCACAATACCCAATACCACCAG
>CAYSQF010000057.1:0-12914 GCA_964433105.1 uncultured Acutalibacter sp. | reverse complement strand
ACCCGGGTGCTTTTCTATTTTCCCAAAGAAAATAAAGAGATTTTATAAGGCAAGAGGGCGTCGCCATCTGCGGGACGGGAAAAAAGGTCAATCAGCTTATAAGCAGCCTGCCGCTGCTGAAATAAAGGTTTGTTTCCAATTGCAAGCGGTTGCGCAAGGGGATCACATCCTTATAGTTGGGGAATGCCGATTTCCTGTTCCAGCCGGCTGACAGAGGCGGTGACGGAAACATGATAGCAGCATTGGGCCATCTGTTCCTTCCAATCGGCCGAAATGGTTTTCCAATATGCCGGATACCGGCGGTATAGCAGGGCGCCAAAACCAAAGATGTCGCAGCGATCCTGGATTACCGCCCGGTTCACCGCGTCGGTGATCTCCTGCTCCAGCACTTCTGCCAGCGCAGCCTCCAGCGCGTTGTAATCGGAAGGGGACGGCCTGTCCCAGCCGCCGGTCAAAGCGCTTAGATCTGCATGGGCGTTTACCTGTATATCAAATTCCGCCCGGTCATTTTCCCCCGCCGACGCCTTTACCGAGCCGGAAGCGCCAGACAGGGACAAGGTCGCCGTGCCGAATTTCCCCTCCACCACGGCCTCCCCATGTTCCAGGCGATCCTTGACCGCCAAAAAGCCCCGGGTTTCCTCGGGCGTGAGGGCCGCCTTAAAGGTATACCCTTCAAAGTAGGCTGTGGAGACGATTTGCACTTCCTCCTCGGAAGCGCGTAAAACCGGCAAAACGGGAGAGGATCCCTGGCGCTTTACCCCGTTGATGAAATCCAAAATGTCCACCTTTACCGTGCAGCCTGTATCTCTGCTACTGTCGCCCAGTTGCTGCAGCTCCGACATTCGCAGGTATTTGCCGTCCTTTTGAAAGCTCAAAATTTCCTCGGCCTTGCCCTCGGCCAAATACATCCGCACCGCCGGGCGGGTGTTGTAGTAACGGACGAAGAAATCCAAGCAGCGATCCAGCCCCTGTTGGGCGCACTCCCTGCCAAACACCACCAGGTAATTGTGGGCGTAAAAGGGCTGGCGGCCTGTAGAGCGGGAAAGGCTATTCAGGGCTTCCAGTACGGTTCGTCCTTCGCACCGGAAATATTCCTCCCCTTCGTCCTCTGGGGAAACGCTGGACCGCACGGTGACCACAAAGTTGTCCCCGTTGACGTCCACTCCCACGCCGTGGATCAGCAGGCGCTCGTACAGTTCCCGGCCTCCGCAGCCACACAGGGGCAGCAGCAGGGCAGCACAAAAAAACACGCATGCTGCCTTTTTTATCCAGTTGGTTTTCATACAAGTTTCCTCCCTTTCCAGCGGCCGGCCAGCCAAATCAGCAGCGGGATTCCTGCCCCGATAAAAACCGTAGCCCCAAGCCAGAACCCGGTGTTTAAAAGCGACCGCTGAACCGCCAGGAACTCCGCTATACCATAGGCCAGAAGGAGCATGGCGGCGCCCGCAGACAGCACCGCGGTTTTAGAAACCTTTTTCTCACACAGAGATGCGGCACACACCCGGCAGGCATATAACCCGCTTGCCAGCTTGATTACAAGCCCCATCATCCACACCCCGACAAAGATCGCGTCCAGCCGTTGCAGGGATCGCACTTCCGTTAGGGAAGAAAGGGAAAACACCGGGAAATCTTGGGTGGCGGCATAAGGCCCCAAACACCCGGCCATCAGCAGGAGCAGGATCCCGATAAATGCGGCGGCACCCAGGGTCCAGCCCAAAAAACCCGCCTTTTTCCGCCCCTTCACCAGGGGCAGGAGCACCGCCATTTCCGCAAACACAGAGGTGCGGGCCAAAAACACCGCCGTTCCCTGGAAGGTCTGGGTCATGCCGTTTGTAAACAGGGGGGAAAGGTTTTCAGGATTAAACCGAAAGGCGACGATGCCAAACACCAGCGCGCTTCCGCAAAGGAGGAAGGCAAACACGCAGACCGCGCACCGGGCTACAGTCTCCAGGCCGCGCAGTGCCCCGTAGGCCGCCACCGCCGTGATTCCCGCAATGGCCAGTCCGGCGGGAAAACCGGGATTTACCGTATCTGCCAGGAAAATTTGAAACAGCCCCAGGGCGGAGCCGTTGATCCCGACGAAGTAGAAAAGGTACAGCGCCGCCGCCGCTTTTCCCGCCTTGCCAAACGTGGCCTGGGCAGCGTCCCCAACGCTCAACTCCGGCCAGCGCTTGTGAAGCGCCCAAACGGGCAGGGCCAGCAGGACTCCCAGTGCCATAGCAAGCACATAGGAAACGATGGCTTCCAGCATATTTTCCCCGCCCAGAAAATTGACGTTCAGGCCGATCGTCACCACGATCCGGGACACGAATGTCATCACAAAGAACTGGGCCGAGGTGATTTGATACCGCCGCTCCATTGTCCGCCTCCTTTCTCTACTTTTTTTCCACGTTCCCGGGAGCGTCCGCTGTTCCAGGCATGTTCTGCACCTTGGCGTCCCAGCGGGACAGGAGCTTCCAGTTTTCCCGTCCGATCACGTCCCGGCGGACCAACTTCCCCCGAAAGGGGGATACCGGCGCCAGAAGGGGCACGCCAAAGCTGTTGGTGCCGCACAGATCCATTAAAAGCAGGACAGATCCGATCATCACACCCCAAACGCCGAAAAAGCCGCCTGCCAGCAAAAATCCCAGCCGCAGCAGGGAAAGCGGCTCGTATAGCCGGGGTACTGTGTACCCGGCAATGGCCGTAAGGGCCACCACCATCAGTGAAGGAGCGCTGACCAGCCCCGCCGACACCGCCGTATCCCCGATAACCAGACCGCCGACAATGCTCACCGTGGCACTGAGGGAACCTGGCGCCCGCAGGCCTGCCTCCCGCAGCATTTCATACAGAAAATAGAGCAGCAGCGTTTCAGCCAGCACGGGAAAAGGGGTTTCGGCTTCGGCCTGGGCGATCTTCAGCATCAGGCTTTCCGGCAAAAGCTCCGGGTGGTGGCTGGCAATGGACACGTACAGCCCCGGAAGCAGAGTGCTGAGAAAAAAGGCGATATATTTGATCCATCTGACAAAGGCGGCGTAAAAGGGCCTGGTCAGGTAATCGTCTAAGGTCTGGAAATTTTCCACAAACAGGAAGGGGACGATTAAGGCGCTGGGGGTACCCTCCACTAAAATCGCCACTCGCCCCTCTTCGATTTTGCCGCACACCACGTCGGGACGCTCTGTAGTTCCCACGCCGCTGAACACCCCGCCCCGTTCCAAAAAACTTGTCAGATACCCGGCGCCCAGAGCGGTTTTTAAATCGCAGGCCCTCAGCCGTGATCGAAGTTCTTCCAGAACCGTCTCGGAGGCGACCCCTTCCAGGTAGCACAGGCAGAGGGGGGTATGGCTCCGGCTGCCGGTTTCTGCTTTTTCAAATTTCAGAGAGGTGGTTTTCATCCGGCGGCGGATCATGGCGATATTGTTTTGATAGCTTTCTGTGAAGCCGTCCTTTGCCCCTCGCTGCATCACTTCGTTGGCAGGTTCCTCAGGCCCCCGGCTGTCAAAGCCCTGTACACCGAAAACCTCCGCTTCCGCGCAGCCCTCCACGCACAGCACGGCAAAACCGCTCATCAGCAGAATCAGCAGCTGATCTATTTGAGACTCCCGTTTCTGCTCCATCGTGCCTAAAATGGTTTCCTCAATCAGCATTAAAGGGTCGCCCGGCTGTTCCGGCAGCTTTGCCCCCATCAGAGGGTTTAAAATGCTCAAGGTGATGTTCTGCTTGCTCACCAGGCCATCCAGCGCAAACAGCGCCGCTTTTACGCCGGAAATGTTCATGTCTCGGGCCATGAAGTCCATGGCGTTTTCAAATCTCCCTTGAAAAAAAGCTTTGTTTTCCTCCACGCTGGGAGAAACGGTTTTCAGCTCGGTCACACCTTCGCGCTCCTTTCTTCACCTTTTCAAATTGTATTCTTGACCACTATTCTTGCCGTGAGTGGGGAATTTATGCGATAAACTGGGAAAGCTAAACCGCAGAAAAAGCAAAAAACGGAAAGGAAAGGCGTTTATGTGGATCTCTCTGGTGCGTACGCTTGTCATGTATGCGGCAATTCTCATTGGCGTGCGGGTCATGGGGAAACGGCAGATCAGCCAGCTGCAAACCTCCGAGTTGGTGGTTACGTTGCTGATCTCCGAATTGGCTGTCATGCCTATTCAGGCGCATAGTGAGCCGTTGTGGAACGGGCTGATCCCCATGCTGGCTCTGGTCACCTGCGAAATCGTGGTATCCCTGTTGATGCTGAAAAGCGGCAAGTTCCGGCAGGCCGTGTGCGGTAAGCCCACCCTGGTGATTGAAAATGGGAAAATCTTACAGGAGCAGATGCGCCGCCTGCGGCTGAGCACGGAGGACCTGTTTGAACAGCTCCGACAAAACGGCGTGTTTGCCCTGGACGAGGTGGCCTACGCCGTGATTGAAACCAACGGCCTGATGAGCGTGGCCCGCCACGCAAAGGATGACTCCCTTACCCCAAAGCAGGCCGGAGTTAAAGTAAAACCGGCGCTGCTGGAGGTGGTAGTGGTCAGCGACGGGGAATTTTCGGAAAGCTCCTTAGCCCTTTGCGGCAAGGACAAAATCTGGGCCAGGCAGCAGATTAAAACCGCCGGCTTGGCCCCTTCCGACGTGTTCCTGATGACCGCCCGCCGGGACGGACAGTTCCGGATTGTCCCAAAAGAGCAAAAATAATCTGCTTTTTCAAAAAAAGATGCGGGCGTTCGCAACTACGAAACCCCGCATCTTCTATTATATCCCGATTTCCATATCCGGCCTGCGCTCCGCCTTGCCGGGAGGGACTTACCGGGCGATAAAATACTTGACAAAGCTTTCTCCGTCCCGCAGCCAGCCACGGCTTTTGTCGGAAAGGTCCAGGCCGCCGTACATCAGCAGCGCACCGGAATAGATTTCCCCGGTCTCGTCGTCGATATACAGCTTTTCCGGATCCAGCCCCCGCAGGCGCAGGTTTTGGTATACGTTTTCGGGGCGGCGCATCACTACACGGGTGAATAGGACTTCCTTCTTGTCCGGACTGACAAATTCCCAGTCGCAGAGGAAAAGGTTCTCCGTGGGGGAAGTGACGCGGTAAAAGTCGCCATAGTGGATCAGGTCATAATATTTGTGGTAAGCCGCGACCTGCCGCCTTACAATCTCCTTTTCCTTAACCGTCAGCCGGCCGGGGTCAAGCTCGTAGCCAAAGGTGCCGCACAGGGCCACATTCCCCCGGGTTTCGATCCCCGTCCGGGGGTTGGCCGAAACATGGGCACCCATGGCTGCGGGGGGATAGCACAGGGAAGCGCCAAACTGAATGGAGAGCCGTTCGATGGGGTCGGTGTTGTCGCTGGCCCAGATCTGCGGGGAGTAGTAGAGCATGCCGGGATCGAACCGTCCGCCGCCGGAGGAACAGTTTTCCAGCAGAATGTGGGGGAAAGCGGTGGTGATCCGGTCCATCAGGTCGTACACACCCAGTACGTACCGGTGGAAAAATTCCCCCTGCCGGTCGGCGGGCAGCGTCAGGCTTGCCGCCTCGGTGATGTGACGGTTGCAGTCCCACTTGATATATTCGATGTTGTTTTGGGAGATCACATCGTACATCTGCTGGAAGATGTTGTCCCGCACGTCCTGCCGGGTCATATCCAGTACACACTGGTACCGGGACATAGAGCTTTCCCTGCCTGGGGCGCGGATGGCCCAGTCGGGATGAGCGCGATATAGATCGCTGTCCGGGCTGATCATTTCTGGCTCGTACCAGATGCCGAATTTTACCCCCAGGGCGTTGACCCTTTCGATCAGGCGGGAAAGGGAGCCGCCCAATTTCTTATCGTTGACTGACCAGTCACCCAGCGCCCGGTGGTCGTCGCTGCGTTGTCCAAACCAGCCGTCATCCATTACCAACATTTCAATGCCAAGCTCTTTGGCGGCCCGGGCAAATTCTACCAGCTTGTCCCCGTCAAAATCGAAACTCGCCGCTTCCCAGCTGTTGATCAGCAGAGGGCGTTTCTTTTTTGTCCACTCGCTGCGCATCAGATGGTTTAGGAAGAAGCGATGGAAGGTGCGGCTCATGCCGCCTATCCCCCCGTCCGAATAGACCATGACGGCTTCCGGTGTGGTAAAATTCTCTCCCGGCTCCAGCTTCCAGCGGAAGTCCTCGGGATTGATTCCCATCAGCACCCTGGGGCAACCTCGGGTATCCGTTTCCACATCGATGGCAAAATTGCCGCTGTAGACCAGGCTTATGCCATAGACCTCCCCGGTTTCCTCGGTGGCGGTATGATCGGCCAGGGCCAGGAAGGGATTGTGGTTGGGGCCGGTCATGCCCCGTTTGGAATGGACGGACTGTATCCCGTGCTGCAAAGGGTGGCGGACCGTGGTGTTTTCCTTGGCCCATTTGCCGTACATGTGGATCATATCAAGATCCATACGGGGCAGATCCAGGCATAGGGAGCAGGCGCGCTCCAGAAAAACGGGGGCGGTTCCCTTGTTTTCCAGCCGCACACTGCGCGCCATTACCCCGGAATCCTCAAAGACGGTGTATAGCAGGAATGCCCGCACTCCGGTAACAGGGTCAACGGCTTCGATTTCCAAAGTCTCGGCTTCATCCTCTTTTGCGAAAGAGGCGGGCAGGCCTGTGAGCGGGGGCTTGCCCTTCGTTATTTTATGGGACACATACCGCAGGTCCGTCACCGTGTTTCCATCGGTATTTCTGACGGACAGCGCGGAAATGCGGAAATCGCCGGCGCCGTTGGTGGAGTATTCCAGCGGCGAGATGTCGGCGGAGAACAGAGGATCCTCTACGCCGGGGGCAAGCGGACTGAGGGAATCGAACCACCCACGGTACATCAGATATTTCAGGTTCACATCCGGCACCCTCGCGCCGTAGTAGAGATGAATCAGATATCCCTGCTCAAACACCAGAATGGCATAAGTAGAGGTTTTAGTGTCCAATTTAAAGAGCTTGTTTTTTTCGTCAAAGCTGATAGGCATAAAACTGCCTCCAATCGAGAGTAAATTTTGTTTTTCCGGTATTTAGGCCTGTTGGGCGCCAGTGGCCAATATATGTGGTATTTTAGCATGGGAAATTTTCTCAGTCAAGGGGATTTGTGGGACGCGGGCAAATTGACTTTGCAGCGGGAAAATGTTAAAATGTGCAATGCCTGCGCCGGCTTTGCCGGATGGATTTGAGCTTTCGGGACGGCTATCCCGCCGAACCCCCTTGTTTCTGGAATATTTTTGACAATGAAACGGTGTGATGGAATGAAATCGCAGACAAAGGAAGAACAGCAGGCTGGACACCGGAAACGCCTGCCGATTTTTCGGTTTTCCCTGGGCTGGTGCCTGCTGCTGGCCCTGCCGCTGGCTCTGCTGGAGACCGTACTGGCCTTGTATATCCAGCCCGGCTCATTAAGCGAGCTGTTGCCTACCTTTCAGGCCTATCCGCTGCTGGCCTTTTTGAATTTTCTGCCTTTTTTGCTTTTGAGTTTGGGCTTTACATTCCTTTGGAATAACCCCTTTTACGCGGCGGCCCTGGCCGGGGGAATCGGCGGGCTTTTGTCCCTGATCAGCCGCACGATGGTGGAAAAGCGGGACGAGCCGCTGACGCCAAAGGATTTCGCGCTGATCAAGGAAGCGGGGAGCGCCTTACAGAATTACGGAATGGGGGTGCATTTTCCCTCCCTGCTGGCGTTGCTCGCCTTTGTGGCGGTTATGATTGTACTGGGCCTGCTGCTGGGCGGCAAACGCCCCTTCCAAAAGCTTTGGAAAAACCTGTGTCTGGCCCTGGTGGGCGCCGCGGCGTGCTTCGGTGTGCTGGTCGGCTGCGTGCAGCAGTTATACAGCTCCCAGGAGTTGTATCAGTCTTTCCCGGTGACGAACCGCTCTTACATCAGCAGAGTATACCAGGAATTGGGTTTCCCTTACTGTTTCTGTTTTAATTTTAGTTCCTATCCGGTGGAAAAGCCGGAGGGCTATTCCACCGCCGAGGTTCGATCTTATCTGGAAGAGTATCCGGATCAGCCGGCGGATGGGGAAAAAGTGAACGTCATCATGGTGATGAACGAGGCTTTTTCCGACCTGACCAATTTTGAGGAATTCGATTATCCCGAGGGGGAGGAGCCGCTGCGGTTCTTTAATTCCCTAAAGGAGTCCGACCGGGCTATCTCCGGCCACATTGTGGTGCCAAACTTTGGCGGCGGCACGGCCAATACGGAATTTGACGTGATCACCGGCATGCAGACCAACCTAATCGGGCAGATCGGCATTTCTTCATTTCGAGTACTCAGCCACAATGTGGACAGCCTGTTCCGGGTGTTCGGGGACGAAGGCTACCAAACGGAGTTTATTCATCCCGGGGAGGACTGGTTTTACAATCGGCAGAACGTATATCGCTATTTTGGAGCGGAAACCCTGCTGTTTTCCGAAGCCTTTGCGGATGCCCAGCGCAAGGGAAATTTTGTGACGGACGCGGCGGTGCTGGAAAAAATACAGGAGGAATACGAAGCGGCGGCGGATGCGGGGATGCCTTATTTCAATTATACGGTGACCATCCAAAACCACATGGCCTACACCACCAAGAAATACGGGGATTACCCTATTCCGGACGCGCCTCTGAAAAAGGAACTTTCCTGGGAAGCCCAGGCGGAGCTTTCCGTTTATGCCGAAGGTATCCGAGACGCGGACGCCATGCTCCAGGGCTTAACAGAATATTTTGACAGCCGGGAGGAGCCGGTGGTGCTGGCGTTCTTTGGCGACCATCTGCCAAACTTGGGGGACAATTACCTGTGCTACCGGGAGCTTGGCATGGAGATTGGCGAGACGGACGGCGCGGAAGTGAGCCTGAAAACCTTTGAGCCGCCCTACGTGATCTGGGTCAATCAAAAGGCGGCGGAGGTTTTGGACTTCCAAACTTTGAAGGAATCGTTGGAACTGCCGGACGACAATGTGATCAACGCCAATTATTTGGGAGCGATGATTCTGGAAATAACCGGGCGGCGGGATCAGGATGGCTTTTTCTCCTACCTGAACGACCTGCGGCGGGAGCTGCCTATATACCGCAATGGCGTTGGCCGGGGCGAGGACGGCACCTATTTTGACGAGCCGCCGGAGGAATACGCTGAGGAGATCCGCAAGCTGCGGAATTGGGAATATTACAAATTGAAGGTGGAATGATCCGTTTCGCAAAACAACGCCGCGAGGCCAACGGCCGGTCTGATCCCAGTTTCGGCATTTCGGGAGAAAAAGCCGAGGGCCTTTGCGGCGTTTGCACAGAAAATTTTAAAATGGGATTGACAGAAAGAGGAAGACTATGTATAATGTTCGTATCCTAACAGTACATCCCCGAACATTCAGGAAACGAACATTTTGCAGAAGGGAGGGTATTACGGTGGAACATCAGGACGAGATCAGCTTTCAGGTCCGTACTTTGTCGCATTTGATCAAGCATATGGTAGATCGGACAGCCTTTGTCAGCGGGGAGGTTCCTGTGACCGGCATGCAGGGATGGATCATGGGTTTCCTGTATGAAAATCGGGAAAAGGATGTGTTCCAGCGGGATCTGCAGAATCATTTTTCTGTGCGCCGCTCCACGGTGACGGGGATTTTGCAGCTGATGGAAAAAAATGGGTTGATCATCCGGCGAACCGTAGATTGGGACGCCCGGCTGAAAAAGCTGGAGCTAACGCCGAAAGCCCTGGAAATGCATGAACGAGTAGGACGGGGGATACAACAGACAGAGGCTGCTTTATCCGCCATGCTGAGTCCTGGAGAAAAGGAAACGTTTCTCCGGTTGTGCGAAAAGATCAAAAATGGGATTGCGGCCCAATCCTGTCAACCAACGAAGTGAAAGGAAGATTTTGCGTATGATCCGAAAGCTGGCCGGTTGTATCCGGCAGTATAAGAAAGATTCAATCCTCACCCCGATTTTTATGGTGGGTGAAGTGACGATGGAGGTGGTCATCCCTCTTCTGATGGCCAATTTAATCGATTTCGGCATTGAAGCCAGCGATATGAATTACATTATAAAAATCGGCCTGGCGCTGGTGCTTGCCGCAGTGGTTTCCCTCTGCTTCGGCGCCCTTTCCGGGAGGAGCGCGGCCAGGGCGTCAGCCGGGTTTGCCGCCAATGTCCGGCAGGACATGTACTACAATGTCCAGCAGTTTTCCTTTTCCAATATTGACAAATTTTCCGCTTCCAGTATTGTGACCCGCCTGACCACCGACGTTACCAACCTGCAAAACGCGTATCAGATGGTGATCCGCACGGCGGTCCGGGGCCCTTTAATGCTGATCTTTTCCCTGGTAATGGCATTCTCCATGAACCCCACCTTGTCTTTGATTTTCCTGGCGGTAATCCCCGTTTTGGCTGTTGGCCTGCTGTTCATTTCCACCAGGGCACACCCGATCTTTCAGCGGATGATGAAAAAATATGATCGGCTGAACACCGTTGTTGAGGAAAATCTTCGGGGTATCCGGGTGGTTAAAGCCTTTGTCCGGGAGGATTACGAGGTGGAAAAGTTTGAAACCGCCTCCGAGGGGATCCGCAAAGATTCTTCCCTGGCAGAAAAGATATTGGCCTTCAATTCTCCGTTGATGCAGTTCTGCATGTACGGAACGATTCTGCTGATTTCTTGGTTTGGCTCCAAGCTCATTGTGGGGGACAACATGACCACCGGCCAGCTGATGAGCCTGATTTCCTACGCCGGCCAGATATTGATGAGCCTGATGATGCTTTCCATGATCTTTGTAATGGTGGTGATGTCCCGGGCTTCCATGCAGCGTATTGTGGAGCTTTTGGACGAACGCACCGATATTACCGACGGAGCGAAAAACCTGAAAGATATCAAGGACGGCTCCATCCGGTTTGAAAATGTGGCGTTCAGCTACAAAAAAGGCGGGAATGACTGCCTTTCCGGCATAGACCTGGACATCCGCTCTGGGCAGACCGTAGGTATTTTGGGCGGTACCGGCAGCGGTAAGTCCAGCCTGGTGCAGCTGATTCCCCGGCTTTATGACGTCAGTGCCGGCCGGGTAACGGTAGGCGGGCAGGACGTGCGCGACTACAATTTGGAAGCCCTTCGGGAAGAAGTGGCGATGGTTCTGCAAAAGAATGTGCTGTTTTCCGGTACCATAAAAGACAATCTCCGTTGGGGAAACGAAAACGCCACAGACGAGGAGTTGATTCACGCCTGCGAGCTAGCCCAGGCCGATTCCTTTATTCGAGAGTTTCCCGAAGGTTACAATACCTACATTGAGCAGGGCGGCACAAATGTGTCCGGCGGCCAAAAGCAGCGCCTGTGTATTGCCCGTGCCCTGCTGAAAAAGCCGAAAATCCTGATTTTGGACGATTCTACCAGCGCGGTGGACACTCACACCGACGCCTTGATTCGCCAGGCCTTCCGGGAGGAGATTCCCGGCACCACCAAGATTATCATTGCCCAGCGGGTGGCGTCCGTGCAGGACGCGGATCAAATTGTTGTGCTGGACAACGGCAGGGTGTCGGATGTTGGGACTCATGACCAATTGATGCAAACCAGCACAATCTACCGCGAGGTATACGAATCTCAGCTGAAAGGGGAGAGCGATCATGCCTAAACAGAATCCGGGTGCTGCCTTTGCCGGCGGCAAAAAGGCCAAAAATCAAAAGAAAACCATTCTGCGTCTGCTCAGTTATATGGGCTTTTATAAGGTGCGGTTTGCCATAGTGCTGGTCTGCATTTTGATCAGCGCCCTGGTGGGCGTAGCCGGCTCCATGTTTTTGGAGGTTTTAATTGACGATTACATCACCCCGCTGGTGGGAGCGGAAAACCCTGTGTTTACCGGGCTGCTCCAGGCTGTCGGCATAATGGGGCTGATTTATCTTGCAGGCGTTATTTCCACCTTTCTGTATAACTGGCTGATGGTTACCATCTCCCAAGGGATGCTCAAGCATATCCGAGACGACATGTTTTCCCATATGCAAACGCTGCCGATCAAGTATTTTGACAGCCATACCCACGGGGACACCATGAGCCGCTACACCAACGATACAGATACTCTCCGCCAGTTAATCTCCCAGACGATCCCCCAGGCTTTTAATTCCGTGATTACCATTATTTCCGTGTTTTGCGCCATGCTCTCCACCAGTCCGTGGCTGACTCTGCTGGTTTTGGCTACAGTGGCGTTTATGCTGTTCCTTACCACCAAAATCGGCGGCCAAAGCGGGAAATACTTTGTTCGCCAGCAGAAATCCCTTGGCGCTGTCAACGGCTATATTGAGGAGATGGTTACTGGGCAGAAGGTGGTAAAGGTATTCTGTCATGAGGAAAAATCAAAGGAGCAGTTTGACAATCTGAACGGCACTCTTCGGGAAGAAGCCACTGCCGCCAACACTTTTGCCAACATCATGGGTCCTATTATGAACAACCTGGGGCATCTGCAGTATGCCTTGATTGCCATTGCTGGCGGCGCCTTGGCCCTTGCCGGGGTGGGTGGGCTGACCCTGGGCGGCATTGCGGCGTTTTTGCAGCTGAGCCGCAGCTTTACCCAGCCGATCAGCCAGATTTTCCAGCAGTTCAACACCATTGTGATGGCTTTGGCCGGCGCGGAACGCGTGTTCGATTTAATGGATGAGGATTCGGAGCAGGACGAGGGCTACGTCACCCTGGTAAACGCCCGGGAGGAAAACGGCGAGCTCGTGGAAAGCCCCGCCCGCACGGGCATGTGGGCCTGGAAGCACCCTCATGGGGACGGCACGGTCACTTACACGAAGCTTACCGGCCAGGTAGAACTGTTTGACGTAGACTTTGGCTACGATCCGGAAAAGCTGGTGCTGCATGGCATCACCTTGAACGCGCAGCCCGGCCAGAAGGTGGCCTTTGTGGGCGCGACCGGCGCGGGCAAAACCACCATTACCAACCTGATCAACCGCTTCTACGACATCGCGGATGGGAAGATCCGCTATGACGGCATCAATAT
>CAYSQF010000056.1:0-13203 GCA_964433105.1 uncultured Acutalibacter sp. | reverse complement strand
GCAGGGTGGAACCTTTCCCACGGACAGCGGGGAGAATTACAAAATTGCATGCTGCTCCAATGGGATACGGCCGGTCATTTTCAAGATCGAACTGGTAGAAGAAGCTGGTTCAGAATATTAAGTTTTGCTTGGCTTAAAAAGAACCATTTCTGCAAAATTGCCTTTTTAACCGGTAAGGACACTCATGTCGACCAGACGGACAGACAATCAAGGAATGGCACTATACGGATAAGCCGAATCCCAAATATCATACTAACCCGCATAATCATATCATCAATTGGGATTCCCCAAAGCAGGCAAGCATATAAATGCCGGGGGTACGTTGGTATCCTGCCCCTATAAGCGCACCCCAAAAAAGAAAAGTAGAGATTGACGCTCCAGTGCCGAATATCAGGCAAATCGGCCAAATAAAAACCACAGCCCCACCGATTAGTCCCACAATGACTCCGGAAAGCAAAACGTAAACTCAAGTATATCGAAAAATGGAATTGTGCCGCAAGATTATTCTACCACGCACAGAAAAGAACGCAATACATTTTCAGGCATAATAATAATCCGAACCCCTCTCCCACCGGGAAGATTTAGTTCGGATTATATTGCTTTGGTGCCGCTAACCGGAGTCGAACCGGTACGATGTCGCCACCGAGGGATTTTAAGTCCCTTGCGTCTGCCAGTTCCGCCATAGCGGCTTATTAACAACTAATTTTATCATACAGAAACCATAAAATCAAGCACCAGTTTTCCAAAAAAACCGTGAAAATTTTTAGAAAGCCCTTTGCTTTTCCGGCAAGATATAGTATACTAAATATTATAAGCGGCTTTTTGGCACGTGCGCTGGCAGCGACCTGCAGGATGGCCGAGTGGCCGCTGAATGGGGGAGACCCGAAAATTTTTATTGAAGGAGCAAGCTTTATGTACTATCTTGGAATCGACTTGGGCGGCACCAATATTGCCGTCGGCATTGTGGATGAAAATTATCAGATCATTGCCCGCGCTACGTCAAAGACTAAGACGGAAAGCCCGGAGCAGGTGGCGGACGCTATGGCGGAGACCGCTCGCGAAGCTTTGAAGAATGCCAACCTCACCCTGGATGATGTGCCGTGGGTAGGCATCGGCTCTCCCGGAACCGTGAACAAGGCCACCGGCCTGATCGAGTACGCCAATAACTTGCCTTTCCGCAACACGCCGATGGCGAAGATGCTGTCTGATCGGCTGGATGGGAAAAAGGTATTGATGGAAAACGACGCTAACGCCGCAGCGTACGGCGAGTATATGGCCGGCGCTTTAAAGGGTGCCGACAACGCCATTGCCATTACCCTGGGGACAGGTGTTGGAGGCGGCGTAATTATCGACCATAAGATTTATTCCGGCAGCAACTTTGCCGGAGCCGAACTGGGCCACACTGTCATTGTGGTGGATGGCCGCCCCTGCTCCTGTGGCCGCAACGGCTGCTGGGAAGCCTATGCTTCCGCCACCGGCCTCATCCGCACCACCAAGGAACATATGGAGAGTGCCCCAAAGACTTCCCCTCTGTGGACTATTGTGGGCGGCAATATCGAAAACGTCAACGGCCGCACCGCGTTTGACGCTATGCGGCAGGGAGATGCCGTTGGCTCGGAGATCGTGGAGGAATACATCCACTACCTCAGCGAGGGTATTGTCAACATGGTGAACATTTTCCAGCCGGACATCCTCTGTATTGGCGGCGGTATTTCCAATGAGCGCGACACTTTGATGAATCCTGTCCGGGCGTTTGTGGAGAAGCAGCAATACGCTATGAATTCTTCTAAAAAGACTGTGATCTGCCGGGCTGAGCTGGGCAATGACGCCGGTATCATCGGTGCGGCGCTGCTTGGCAAGGAGGCGTAAGCCGTGTACGCGACGATCGCCGATTTTGGAAAGCTCCCAGACGGCCGCACGGCGCAGCTGTGTACGCTGGAAAACGAGAATGGTATGTCGCTGACGGTTACAAATTATGGTTGCCGCATTATAAAGCTCCTGGCTCCGGACAAAACCGGGAAGCCGGGGGATGTGGTGTTGGGGCATCGCACATTGGAAGAGTATTTCGGCGCCAATTATCAGGGAACCTTTGTGGGCCGGTACGCCAACCGGATCGGCGGCGCGAAATTCCAGCTTCATGGAAAAACCTATCATTTGTCTAAAAACGACGGCGAAAACACCCTGCATGGCGGTCCCGGCGGGTACCATCAGGTATTGTGGGAGATGTGCGCTTTCGTGAAGGATGGCGAGCCTGCCGTTGCCTTTACGCACATCAGCCCGGACGGGGACGAGGGGTACCCCGGCCGTTTGGACATGAAGGTTACTTATACCTTGAAAAAGGATAATTCCCTGGAGCTGAGGTACGATGCCGTTTCCGATCAGGAGACTCCATTTAATCCGACCAATCATTCTTTTTTTAACCTTTCCGGCAACCCGCAGAAGGAAGTGCTGGATACCGAGTTGACCATCTGCGCGGAGCGTGTTACCAATGTGTCCGACGACTTGATTCCCGATGGGACGTTCCAAAACGTGGCCGGTGGACCGCTGGATTTTACCTCTGGCAAAAAACTGGGTCAGGATATGTTTGCCGATGACCATTTGATCCGGCTGTGCGGTGGATTCGACCATAATTTCTGTGTGGACGGCCAGGGCTTCCGCAAGTTTGCCGAAGCCTGGGAACCGGAAAGCGGCCGGGTGATGGAGGTCTTTTCCGACCTTCCCGGTGTACAGCTTTACACTTTCAATTCTGTGGACGGCCTTATCGGTAAGGATGGTATGCCCATGAAGCCCCATACGGCTTTCTGCCTGGAAACTCAATTCTACCCGGATTCGGTGCATCACGGGAATTTCCCGTTCCGTTTCCTGCAGCCGGGGGTGCCTTTTTCCACTAGGACCGTTTACCGTTTTTCTGTGAAATAAAATGCGGGAGAGAGGCCGCGGCAGGTCTTTCTCCCTTTTTTACCCGGCTTTTTGGGCATCTTATGCCTGAAGGGCGTGGCTTTTTCCAGACATTAACATGAAAACTCAAAAGAAAGGAGCGGTGCGTGATCCGCCTGCCGTACGGCTGTCAAAGCGGACCCGCATCCTATGGCGGCTGGAATGAAAAAAGAAAAATCCTGTGGAGCGGTGGTGTACCGGAAGCACAAGGGAGAGCTGGAGGTCCTTTTGATCCAGCATAAAAACGGCGGACATTGGGCCTTCCCCAAGGGCCATGTGGAGAAGAAGGAAACGGAAAGTGAGACCGCACTGCGGGAAATCCGGGAAGAAACCGGTCTAAAAGTGAAACTGGATACCGGTTTCCGAGCCAGCGTTACCTATTCGCCGAAACCTGATGTGATGAAGGATGTAATCTATTTCGCGGCAAAAGCGGAATCGGATAAGACCAAGGCCCAGCCGGAGGAAGTTCTGGAAATCCGCTGGGAGCAGCCCAAGCGCGCCTTGGAGCTTGTCACCTACGGAAACGACAAGGAGATCCTTCGCTCCTTTTTAGAGTATAAAGATAGCGCCACATAATTAAAAGAAATGCCTAGCGTCCCCTGGCAGCACCGGGGGATTTTTATACCCAAAAGCGCCAATAAAAAAATTAGATTAATATCCATAACTTCGCAATTTTGGACTGAAAATCAAGCTCTTCCCGATTTACGGCGGTCGGGGAGGGCTTGTTCTATTTTGCCACCCTTGTCCATAGACATGGAATATCCCATGACAAAGGAGGCGGGGCCGTGGATACTTCCTCTTATGACCGGCTGGTGCAGCGTATCCCCAAATACGGGGATGTGCTGGCGAGAATACCGGAACAAGTGAAGGAACAGGCCTTTGACGTACACATGAAAAGCGGGCAGCCCATTGCAGTCTGTGGCAGCGAGGGCGTGTTTTTCCTCCGGGCAGACGGAACCGTTACCCGGGCGCTGACTAAGGGGCTTCCGAAAATTTCCCAGGCGGAGCTGCAGGAGATTTTTGTCCGGGCCTGTGGGCATTCCGTGTTCAGCCATGAACAGGAGATCCGGAAGGGCTTTCTGCTGTTAGGCGGCTCCTGCCGGGCCGGGCTTTGCGGCACGGCGGTGCTGGAAAACGGCGGAATCAAAAGCGTGCGGGATGTTTCCAGCCTTGTGTTCCGCATTCCCAGAGAGGTGCGGGGCTGCGGGGACAGGCTGTTTCTGGAAGGGGTGGATTTCCGCCGAGGCGTGCTGGTGGCGGGGGAGCCGTCCAGCGGCAAAACCACGCTGCTGCGGGACATCGCCCTGTCGCTGTCCACCGGGAAATTTCAGCCCATCCGCCGGGTATCCGTTCTAGACGAGCGGGGTGAGATCGGCAGTGATTTTGACCTTGGCCCCTGCACCGACCTGCTCCGGGGCTATCCGAAAGCCCTGGCCTTTGACACGGCAATCCGCATGCTTTCCCCGGAATTCCTGGTTTGCGACGAGCTAGCCCCCGGTGACCTGGACGCTGTGCGGCAGTCAGTGCTTTCCGGTGCTGCGCTGATCGCCTCAGTTCATGCGAACCGGGAAGAGTTTTCCCACCGCCCCTTGTGCAGGAGTCTGATGAAAACCGGGGCGTTCGGCACGGTGGCCTATCTGGCGGGGCGGCTCAGGCCCGGGGAGATCGAAGACATAGAAAGGATCGGGGACGGCCATGAAGCTGATGGGAATGCTGCTGGTGCTCCTGAGCGGCCTATGCCTGGGGTTGAGCCGTGCCAGTGAACTGAAAAGGCGGGAGAAATTGCTGATTGACTTAAAGCGCATGATCCAGGCCCTGCGCACCGGAATAGAGTTTTCCGCCCGTCCTTTGGAAGAGCTGATTAACGGGTTGGAGGAATTTCCATTTTGCCGCCTGGCGCGGAAGGAATCGATGTTCCTCGCAGAACCAAAGGCCGCCCTGGAACAGGCGGGGGAAAAGCTTTTGAAGACTCCGGAGGATTTGGAACTGTACCGGGGGTTTGTCCGGGGGCTGGGAGAAAGCGGCCTGCAGGGCCAGTTGGAACATATCGACCTTTATGCCGCCCTTTTAGAACGGAATCTGGCCCGGGCGGATGAAGAGCGGGAAAGAAAGACTCGACTTTACGTCTGTCTGGGGTTGTTTGGCGGCGCCGTTCTCTGCCTGGTTCTGGCGTAACCGTGCCGCCAAAGCTTGCTGGAAAGGAAGGAAGCAAACAGTGGAAGTGGACCTGATTTTCAAAATAGCCGCCATCGGGATTATCGTAGCGGTCCTTAACCAGCTCTTGATTCGTTCCGGGCGGGAGGAGCAGGCCATGATGACCACTTTGGCCGGGCTGATCGTGGTATTGATGATGGTGATCCATGAGATCGATGCCCTGTTTCAGGCCATCAAGTCCATTTTCCAGCTATAGTGATGGATATTTTCAGCATTGCGGCCTGCGCTGTCTGTGCGGTGGTGTTTGGCGCGCTGGTCAAACGGAGCAATAAGGAATACGCGGTGTTGGCAGGAACTGCGGCCTGTGTGGCGATCTTACTGGCGGCGATGGGCGAGCTAGCGCCTCTGGTTTCCCAAGTGAAAGGGCTGACGGAAAGCAGCGGCTTGCCCGGTGAGGTTTTGCCATCAGTGCTGAAGGCTGTGGGCATCGCCATTGTGGCGCAACTGGCGTCCAATGTCTGCCGGGATGCGGGGGAATCCGCCTTGGCTGGGACGGTGGATCTGGCGGGAAAGGTAGCGATCCTCACGGTGTCACTGCCGCTGTTTAAAACTATTTTGGCTTACCTGGAAGAGATCGCCAAGATGTGAAAAAGGGAGAGCCGCATGATCGTGAAAAAAAGCTTCATTGTCTGCCTGTTGGTCTGCCTGGTTTCCACGGCGCTTATCTGGTGTGGTCCCACGGCCCGGGCAACAGAGGATATGGAACAGGATATTTGGGAAAAAAGCGGTGCGGGAGAGCTGTATGACTCCTTGGATCTGGAGACCCGGGAACTGCTGGGGCAGGCGGGGGTGGACAGCGCAGAGTCCGTCAAGGATGGGGCAGGGCTTTTTTCCCTGGTGTCCGAGCTGGTGCGGGAAAAAGTCACTGGCCCCGCAAAAGCGCTGGCGGCGTTGACGGCCGTAATCCTTCTGTGCCGCCTGGCCGGCTGCTTGGGGGGCGGGGAGATCGGAGGGGTCCTTTCCTTTGCGGGAGCCCTTGCGTGTGCCGCCGTGGCCGCCCTGCCCTTGTTGGAAGTCCTCAGCGCCGCACAAAGGGCAGTGGAAAGCGCCTGCGCATTTCTGCTGGCATCTGTCCCGGTATACGGCGCTTTGATGGCCGCTTCCGGCTCGCCGGCGGCAGGCGCATCCTACAGTTTCCTGACCTTGGCGGCGGGGAACGTCATCCCTATTTTATCCTCCACAGTGGTCTTTCCCATGCTTCATGCCTTTTTTGCCCTAGCCCTGGCATCCTCGGTTTCACAAGTTAAGCTGGATAAACTGGCAGGTTCGCTGTATGGCTTTGCCAAATGGCTGCTGGTGCTGGCGGTTTCCCTGTTTTCCGGGGTGCTTTCTGTGCAGACCGTCCTGAACGCCCAAACAGACGCCGTAACCAATAAGACGGTCAAGGTTCTGGCATCTACCGCAATCCCCATTGTGGGAAGCGCCTTTGGGGATGCCGTTTCCGCCATCCGGAACAGCGTCCACCTGGTGAAATCTGGCGCGGGGGCCTTTGGAATATTGGCGACGATGTGCATTTTTGCACCCCCTGCCGTGGAAGCGGCGCTTTGGATCGTTGTGTGCTCCGTCGGCCAAATGCTGGGCGATTTATTTGAAACGCCAAAGCTCAGTGTCTTTCTGGGAATGTGCGTTTCCGCAGCCAAAATGATCCTGGCGGTGCTGATTTCCGTCTGTGTGGTTTCCACGGTCAGCGCAGCAGTGATCCTGTTTGTAAGAGGGGGTTAATTGCAGATGTGGGAAGAATTGACCGCCATCTGCGCGATAATTGCCGCTTCGGAGCTGGCGGGGCGGCTTTGCTCCGAAAGCGGTATGGTAAAGTTTGTTCGCGCCCTGGGCGTCATGGTGCTGATAATCTCCTTTTTGGGTTCCGTGTTTTCCTTGAAACTCGATTTTTCCGGACTGTCCCGGCAGGAAGGACAGGCGGGCGGGGAGCTTTCCAGCTATGTGGTGGAGCAGACGGAACAGGCGGCCCGGGATGAAGCGGTCCGGTATTTGAAGGGTCTGCTTGCCGCCGCCGGGCTGGAAGCGGAAAAAATTGAAGTGCTTACAGATATCTCAGAGGAGAACTGCATAGTATTGACAAGGGTGCAAATGAGCTTTGCCTTTGATTCGGATGCGGAACGGGCCAAAGCTTTGCTGAAAAACACTCTGGGGGAAGAGATCGAGGTGGAGGTAAAAGCAGATGGACGCTGAAAAGTGGAAGGATTTTTTTCATCGTACCTGCTCGAAGAACGGCGGCAGGAAACTGCTGGTGCTTTTGGGTCTTCTGGGCGTGGCGCTGATCGGCTTTTCCACCCTGTTCAGCGGGAAAACGCAGGGAAAAGAGCCGGAACCGGCATCATCTTCCTCCGCTGGGGAGTACCGTCAGGAGCTTGAGCAGGCGCTTGCTCGAATCGTCAGTGCCATCACTGGAGAAGAGTCTCCGGAGATCTTGGTAACGTTGGAAAGCGGAAGCCGATATGTGTATGCGGCGGACGAAAAAACAGACAGCCGGGAGGAAGAGACGGAAAGCGTTGAAGAGCGCGAAACCGCCCACGTAATTCTGAAAGATTCGGAAGGCGCCCAGTACCCGTTGACGGTTACGGAAATAGAACCTGAGATAAAAGGGGTGGTGATTGTGAGCAGGTGCGCGGGGAACCCGGTCATCCGGGAAAAACTGATCGATGCGGTGCGGACGGCCCTTCATGTGTCCTCTGCGCGGGTCTGTGTGACGGATGCCGGGTAGCGGCGGGAAACCGGTCGCCAACTGGGAACAACCAATTACAAAACGCGGAGGGATTTACAATGAAATTCGGCAAAAAACAACTGGTGCTGGCTTCTCTGGTCCTGGCTTTGGGGGCGGCCGTCTATTTGAACTGGCAGTTTACAGGGGTCAATAAGCTGCCGGTCAGCGATACATCCAGCGCGTCCAGCCAGCTGGGAGCAGCGCAGCTGGTAAATAACGCCTATGTGGAAACGGTGTCAGACGATTTAAAAGGGTCGAGCAGCAGCGTTGAGGACGCTTTTTCCCAGGCGCGCATGAACCGGCAGAATTCCCGGGATGAGGCCATGGAGCTGCTGGATGACGTATTGGAAAGCGTGGAAGCGGATGCCGACGCCAAGAAAGAGGCGGTGGAGCAAGCTTCCATCATTGCGCAGAATATTTTAAAGGAAACCAGCGTGGAAAACCTTTTGCAGGCCAAGGGATATGAGGAAAGCGTAGCCTATCTCAGCGAAGGGGAGTGCGCGGTAGTGGTTTCCGGGGAAATACAGGAAGCCGACACTCTGATCATCCAGGAGGTCGTCATGGACCAGACCGGCTTGACCGCTGACAAGATCAAGATTATCGGCGCAAAATAATACCACTTGCGAAACTGCCCGTTTCCAGGTATAATGGTTCCATCGTCAGAATGTGACCCCGGTGGAGCTTGAAAACCTGACTGTGATTCTGGAAACGGCCCAGGCCCACCGGATATCGGCGGGCCTTTTTTGCGTTTGGGAGGTAATTATGACAAGGCGAGAAGCACGGGAGCAGGCTTTCTGCATTTTATTTGAACAGGCCGCGGGCGGGGATTGTGTGGATGATATTCTTCACGCCGCCTCGGAAGCCCGGGATTTTGTCCCCAATTCCTTTGCCGAAGAGGAAGCCCGGGGCGTGGAGGAAAACCGAATGGAAATCGACCGGACCATCAGCGGGCACATCCGTGGCTGGAGCATCGAGCGCCTTTCCCATGTGACCCTAGCCCTGCTACGGCTGGCGCTGTATGAAATGCTGTACGACAAAAGCATCCCTGAGAGCGTTTCCATCAACGAAGCGGTGGAGTTGGCTAAAAAATACGGGGGCAAGGACGACGCCCCGTACATCAACGGTGTGCTGGCTTCCGTGGTCCGTGGCCGGAGCCGGTCGGAGGGTTGACAAATGACTGTGCTCACCGTTTCTCAGATCAATTTTTTCATCAAGTCCCTTCTGGAAGGGGACGGCAGGCTCAATAACGTCCTGGTGGCAGGGGAAATTTCAAATTTTACCGACCATTACCGGTCGGGACACTTGTATTTTTCCTTGAAGGACGAAAAATCCATGCTGAAAGCCATCATGTTTGCTGGATCCGCTAAGGGGCTGAAATTTCAGCCCGCCGACGGCATGCGTGTCATTGCCCGGGGCCGGGTGTCCGTGTACGAGCCTTCGGGTCAATACCAGCTTTACGTGGAGGAACTCCAGCCAGACGGTGTGGGCGCTTTGAGCATCGCCTTTGAACAGCTGAAAAACCGTTTGGAGCTGGAAGGTTTGTTTGACCCCGCCCATAAGCGTCCCTTGCCCCGGTATCCCAAACGGATTGGTGTGATCACTTCTCCCACGGGGGCGGCGGTTCGGGATATTTTGCAGATCACAGCCCGGCGCTGGCCAGTTGCTGAAATCATTTTCAGCCCGGTGCTGGTCCAGGGGGAGGGAGCTCCCGCTCAGCTGGTTGACGCGCTGGAAGAAATGAACCGGAAAAACGCCTGCGATGTGATCCTGCTGGGACGGGGCGGCGGCTCACTGGAGGATCTTTGGGCCTTTAACAGCGAAGCCCTGGCCCGGGCAGTCTACGCTTCTGAAATTCCGGTAGTTTCCGCCGTGGGCCATGAGACCGATTTTACCATCTGTGATTTTGCGGCAGATCTGCGGGCACCCACTCCCAGCGCGGCGGCGGAGCTGGCCACCCCGGACGCCCGGGAAGAAAAGCAGCGGCTGTTGGCTCTTTCCCGGTATTTCCGGGACAAAGGGGAAAAAGCCGTGGAGTATTTCCGGCAGAGCGTGGACCTTCTAGCAAAGGATTCCCCACTGAGCTGCCCGGAGACCCTGCTGGACCCCTGGAAACGGCAGCTGGGCCAGCTTTTTGGCCGCATGGTGGCCGCCCAAGCGGAGAAGCTGGAGGGGAAGAAAAACCGTTTGGCTATTTTTGCAGGAAGGTTGAATGCCTTAAGCCCTTTAAAGGTGCTTTCTCGGGGCTACGCGGCAGTGACTGACGCCGATGGAAATGTGGTGCGGGACGCAATGGCCCTGGCAACGGGGGACAGGGTTTCCCTGCGGCTGGCATCCGGCAGGGCTGAAGCGGAGATTTTAAAAATTCAAGGGAAAGGCGGCGAAGAATATGGCGGCAAAGAAGCTAAGCTTTGAAGAAGCGATGGACAAGCTGCAGGAAATCGTATTGAAGCTGGAAAATGGGGAAGAATCTTTGGAGGATTCCATAAAGCTTTTTGAAGAGGGCGCTAAGCTGTCCGCCCTATGTTATGAAACGTTGGACAAGGCGGAGCAGAAGATCACCGAGCTGACGAAGATAAAAGAGGAACCGAACGGGGAATAAGCTGCCCGGCGTTTGGAAAGGAGCGCGTAAATATGGCTTTGTACGAAAAGGCTCCGGTTTACCGGGAAATGGTCGAAAGGGCGCTGGAGCGTTTCCTGCCGCCTCCGGAAATGGATGACCCGGCAGGTCCGGTGCGGGAAGCAATGCGTTATAGCCTTTTGTGCGGAGGAAAACGAATCCGCCCCATGCTGGTCCTGGCTTTCTGCGAGCTGTGCGGCGGCCCGGCGGAAGCGGCCCTGCCCTTTGCCTGCGCGGTGGAGATGGTCCACTCCTATTCTCTGATCCACGATGACATGCCCTGCATGGACGATGATGATATGCGCAGGGGGCGCCCTTCCAATCACAAGGTGTTTGGGGAGGATTTGGCCCTTCTGGCGGGAGATGGTTTACTGACAAAGGCGTTTGAAGCGGCTTTGTCCG
The DNA here is from genome assembly GCA_964433105.1 of uncultured Acutalibacter sp. Lineage (GTDB taxonomy): Bacteria > Bacillota > Clostridia > Oscillospirales > Acutalibacteraceae > Acutalibacter. The sequence continues at coordinate 2,311 of CAYSQF010000056.1, read as the reverse complement.
CACCGGAGAAGGGAGTGGCCGCCCGGGCTGCGCTGGTCCTGGCTCAGTGCGCTGGGGACGGCGGCATGGTGGGTGGACAGTGTGTGGATTTAAAATCCGAAGGGGAAGAAGTGGATTTGGAGCTTCTCCGCATGATGGATCGGGGAAAAACCGTGGCACTCATTGCCGCCGCTTGCCGTATGGGATGCATTGCCGGAGGCGGGAGCGGGCAGCTGGAGGACGCCGCCGGGAAGTACGCCGAAGGGCTGGGGATGGCGTTCCAGATTCGGGACGACATTTTAGATGTTTTGGGCGACGCGGAAAAGCTGGGTAAAAACGTGGGGATGGATTCCCTTCGGGAAAAGCGGAACTACGTGTCCCTGCTGGGAGTAGACAAGGCCCAGGCACTGGTTGAGGAATACACCGCGCGCGCCATTGCCGTCCTGGATCATTTCCCAGGTGACGCGGCCTTCCTGCGGGAGCTTGCCCAGGGCCTGGCGGGTCGGGAAGCTTGATGCGGGTTTTGGAATACCGTATCCCACAGGACTGCGAGGGAATTTCTGTCCGGGATTTTGTCCGCGGGCGGCTGGGGTTTTCCGCCCGTTTTTTAACTGAAGTGAAAAAGCTCCCAGAGGGCATGCGGAAAAACGGCGTTCCCTGCCGAAGCGTGGATCTTCTCCACGCCGGGGATTTACTGGCTTTCTCCCTGCCGGAGGAGGGAACACCCTATCCGCCGAAGCCGGCGGCACTTTCCGTATTGTGGGAGACTGAAGATTATCTGGCCGTTGACAAGCCCCCAAGCATGCCGATCCACCCCTCGCCCGGCCATGATCGGGACAGCCTTATGAACGCTGCGGCGTATTATTTTCTGGAAACGGGGCAGAGCCATCTGTTTCGCCCTCTATATCGGTTGGACAAGGATACCAGCGGAGTGGTGATTTTGGGAAAGCACCGGCCCGCCACGTCCGCCCGGTTGGAAAAGAGGTATTATGCTGTTTGCCAAGGCGCCCTTGCCGGCGCCGGAACGGTGGATTTTCCCATTGGTTTAAGGCCCGGGAGCCGAATCGTCCGGGAATGCGGGCACGGCGTTACGGCAGTCACCCATTGGCGCGCTTTGGCGTTCCAGGACGGCTGCACTTTACTGGAGCTTCGGCTGGATACGGGGCGCACCCATCAGATACGGGTCCACATGGCCGCTTTGGGCCATCCGCTGGCAGGGGACGACCTATATGGCGGCAGCCGGGAAGCGATAGGGCGGCAGGCCCTTCACTGCGGCAGGGTGAAGCTTTCCTGCCCGCCGCTGTCTGTGGAAAAGAAATTGACTGCGGAATTTCCCTTGGATCTTCGAACAGCATTTCCTTGGCTACCGAAGATCGGGGATATTTTCTAAGGCAATACTAAGGAGGAGTGTTTATGCCAGCGTGTTTGACCCATCGCCTGTTTGCGGAAGCTGTGCGCGAAAAGCTTCCTGAGGATCCGGAGATGAACCGGTGTGCCTTTGCCTGGGGTGCCCAAGGACCGGATTTTCTGTTTTGTCACCGCTATCTACCCTGGATGGGGAAAAAGAACCTGCGTTCCTATGGGAACCTGCTCCATGAAATGAACCCTGTGATTACCCTGGGCGCGGTGCGGGAATTTCTGCGGAATAACGGCGATCCCGCCTACCGTTCCTACGCGTGGGGACTTTTATGCCATTACGCTCTGGATTCCACGGCCCATCCTTACATCAACGCCTTGGCGGATCATTTGGTATCCCAAAGGCCCCAGGAGACCCGGACCACCATGCACGGGGAAATTGAGGGCGCGTTGGATGCCATCATGCTCCGCCGGGAGACAGGCAAACTGCCGTCGGAGGTATCTCTTGGCAGCATGTTCCCCAAAAATGAGGGGGTGCAGCGGCGGATCGCCAGGCTTTACAAGGACCTGATCTTCCGGGCCTGTAATGAGGACGTGTCGGAAACGGAGCTGCTCCAGGCCACGAAAGACGCCCACTTGGTATTTTCCTTCCTGACGGACCGTACCGGCCTGAAAAAACGCTTTTTTGACTTGGCGGAAGTTGGCGGTCCTCATATAATCGCTTCCCACATCGTGCCTTTAACAGAGCGGGACGATGTGGATTATGCCAATCTCCAGGAAACGGAATGGCAGGCTGGGGAACTTGTGTCGTCGCAGAGCTTTTTCGACCTGTTCGATCAGGCCATGGCGCTGGCGGCGGAATTGATCACGCACTTTATGGATGGGGATTTAGCAGCGCTGACAAGGGAAAAACCCTTTGGCTAAAACCAAAAGCTGAATGGGAAGAGTGCATAAAGGAGTCCCCTTTGTCATTTGG
>CAYSQF010000055.1:4196-13322 GCA_964433105.1 uncultured Acutalibacter sp. | reverse complement strand
TGGTGTTGCCGATGGCAAGGGCCACCTCCACGCCCTCGTGGGTCATGGAGCCCTTGGGCGTGATGATCTCGGTAATGCGCATTTCCGCCGCCGCGGAGGGCTGCGAGGTGTTGCCAATGGTGTCGGAAACCCGCACAATGATGGACTGGAACCCGTTTACGGTTTGCGAGCTGAGCTTGAAGCCCACATCGTAATCGAATTTTTCAGTGTCTTTATACTTGCCGTCAGGGGCATATGTGGTGACAGAACCCGCTTTGGAAACATAATATTCCGCACTGCTGATTTTCTGCCATTTCAGGCCGCCGTTCAGCGAGTATTCGTACCCAGTAGGATCGATGGTTTTGCCGGCCTGCAGGTCGGTTTTCACAAAGGCCCAGACGTCGCTGCTGCTGTAGGTGCGGTCGTCGTACGGCTCGAAATCGTCTGCGTTAACCGCGCCGTCCGCGTCAACGGTCACTTCAATGTCGTCTACTTCCTTGACAAGGCGCACCACAGGCGTGGTAGGCGGGGTGAGGTCCACACGGAACAGTGCCGTGGCGGATTTTGAACTCCTGCCGGAATTGTCGGTGGCCCGGGCAAAAATGCAGTAGAAGCCGTCGTTGGAAACAGACAGGGTGGAGTAGTAGCCGCTATCGTCGGTGTTCAGCACCAAGCTGGTCCAGTCGGTGTATTCCACATATTGCTCATTGCTCTTGCCGGTAAGGCCTTGCATGGCCGTAAGGATTTCCTTGTTTGTAGCGCTGCTTGATGACAGGCCATGCTTCTCTGCAAAGCTTGCCTGATTGGCCGTGGACAGGTAGTACATGGAGTAGGCGTACTCCTTGATGCCGGAACCTTTGCCGTTGCCGCCGCCATCTGCAGAGCCGCTGATTTTCAGCGACACGCTGCCGTTGCTGCCGCCTACCAGAGCTTCGCCGCTGGTCAGATCGTCATTATCAAAATTACCCGCGCTGAAGTTCGGCGCGTTGGGGGCTGTGCTGTCCACAGTGAACGTATCCGAGGAGAACTGGTACACCTTGTAGCCGGAAAGGGCGTCTTCTATCACCAGCTTGTAGGCGCAGTTGTTGGAGTCCAGCTTACCAAGCTCGTGCTGGAAGGTCGCCGTGCCGGTCTGCGAGCTGCTTTCGCCCAGCTCCAGCGCAACGGTTTTTACCCAGGTCCAGGATGATGTGTCCTTCGTAACGGAATCAGCCGTTTCGCTGGTCCGATCCTCTGTAAAATAGAGATGGGCCAACAGCACCGCGCCTTCAGCGGGTACTTCCTGGTAGGTACTTGTATCTTCCTCATCCACGTCCGCGGGGTCGCCGATGGGCATGATATAGGTATTTGTCTTGCCATCGTAATTGGTATTTGTAAAGGAAACGGTGGCGGTGATATTCTTGGTTGAGCCGCCTTGGGCAATGGCTGTGCCGCCGGTGTTGAAGGAGTTGATCACAGGCGGGTCGTACCGCACGCTCAGCTCACGCGGGGTATTGGTGAAGGCAGTGGTGCGGCCATTGGTGGCAAACACGCCGCGCACGGTGTAGTCTGTACTGGCTTCAAACCCTTCCACCGTGATCGTCACTGCCTTAGGGGTGACAAGCGAACCGCTCGTCCAGGTGCCTAATTCGTTCGTGCCGCTGGTTTTAACCTCATATTTTTTTGTATTGCCGTCTGTATCTTTCATCCACACAGTTTCGACGTCGGAGCTCCAGGGCTCATTCTTTTTCTTGATCTGGTAACCAAGATAGATGTATTTGGCGTCGCCGGGGTCGGAAAGGTACAGGTCAAAGGTGGCAACGCCCTTGCGTGAGTCGTCGGCAGGCTCCTGCGAAAGGGTGCCGTCCGCGTTCTCGTAGCCAATTTTGAGAGAGTCGGGGTCCAGGGTGCCGGAGGCATAGTCGAAATAGCTGATTTTACAGCCCGCGGCGCCAATAATGGAACTTCCATACCCGTTGGATTGTTTCTGATCGGTAGTGGAATAGCCCTTGAGGGTGGCTGTCATCGAAACGCTGCTGGAAACACCGTCCCTCGCCGTCAGATATATGGTATTCAGCAGGTTATTTACCACTTGGTAGTCGATGCCGGAGGAGCTGGAATAAGTCAGCGTGGCTTTCGTTCCTTGTATACTTTTCGTCCACGCCAAGGTACCGCTGGTGTCCACTCTGAGATATGCCGTCGCTGTTTTGCTGTACTGGGGGGATTCATCCGTGTAAACACTTGTCAGGGTAAGCACCAGGCATTTTAGGTTGGAAATATCCTCCCTGCTTTCTGCCCGGAATATCTCGCTGGAGTATAGGTCCACGGTTTCCGAGGTGCTCAAATAGGCCCGGCCTACTGTATATTGTAATCCATTACTTTCATAAATCGTAGCCGTGCTGGATTCATTGTTGTCCTTCCGGATGGTGATATTAAAGTTGTTGTCTGCCGCAGATGCCGTAATGGCGGCTACGCCGCAAATGAGCATAACCAGCGCAAGCATCAGCGCCGCAATCCGGTGGTATTTTCTTCTGTTTTTGAATTTAGCGCCCATTTCACTCATGAAAATGTACCTCCCTGCTCACTGCGCCGGCCGGCTTACGCCACGCCCGCTGCGCGAAGTATGTATGGATAAGCCCAGTAGTCCTTTGTCAAATCCTCAAAGGGCGACTGGCCGGTTTCACGGATCAGCTCCAGCTCCTCACGGCTGGGGGGTTCGTCCCCCACGCGCACCAGCAGAGCCACTGACTCCGCCCTTGTAAGGCTGTTTTCCGGCCGGAATGTGCCGTCTTTATATCCATTTACAACGCCCGCTTTATTGAGAGCGTTGATAAAGCCGCTATACCACCGGCTGTTGTCCACATCGGTAAACCGTTCGCCGTCTGAAAGGGGTACCACATTGATCGCCCTTGCCAGCATGGACGCGGCCTCAGCCCGGCTGATGGGTTCATCCGGCCGGAAGGTGCCGTCCGTATATCCGATGGTCACGCCATAGAAATAAGCGTAAGCGATGTAGTCTCTGTAATACCGGTTCTCGCCCACGTCCCAGAAGGGATTGGCGTATTTCGCGTCAATTTCGGGATTGTAGCCCAAAACGGCGTCTACCAGCATGCGCGTGAACTCGCCCCTGGTCACGTCCGCCGCGGGCCGCACCGTACCGTCGTCATAACCGGAAAGGAACTGATATTTCTCCAGCTCGATATACTCCGCAGTGAACACAGTGTCGCCCCCGATGATAATCTGGGTGGGGTCTGAAACCAGCTCGCCGCTGTCCATCCGCCAGCCCCGCAGGGTCCAGCCGGAATCCGGCTCGACCTCCGGCACAAACGTGGGCTTCCGGCCGTTTTGTACTTCCTGCATGACCACCTCGCCCACAAGCTTGCCGTGCAGGCCCGGCTGATAAACCACTATGCAGCTTTCTCCGCTGCTGCTGGACGTGTTTTTCCTGCGCACGGAAACATCGATCGTTTCCGCTTCTCCCACCTGGACGCCGTTCCGCAGCAGTGTACACTGAAGCTGGAGAGTCAACGGGGCGGTATACTGCTCGGGCTGCACGATCACCCACACGTCCATACTGCTGCCGGTAACAAGCCGTACGGCCCAGTCCTCGGCGGGCTTCGGCTCGCCGGAGGAATCCAGCTCCTGGTAAGGCGTCCAGCTGCCGTCGTCATTCTGGACCATCAGGGTCCACTGGGCTATAATGTCGCCCGCGGAATAGCTGATGCCATACTGGTTATCCATGGTCACCTGCAGGTGCTCCGCCATAACCTCATCGCTGGCGCGGTTAAAGACAAATTCCAGGCTTTCCGCTTTTTCCCCGGTTTCCGATGACTGCACGGAGGATGTTGCCACCTGCTCCGTTTCCGCGGTTATGGGGATCGTTATTATCTTTAAATTTGTATACTTTGCGTCATTATGCCGGGCGCCAAAGCTGAGATAGTTTAAATCAAAGGTTGGCTGCAGCTCGATGATTCCCGTGGCCGGGTCGAACCGGGCCAGCTCAGTTTCATCGCGCATAACCACATAGCTGACCGGCTCCCCCTCCGGATCCGCTTCCGGATCCTCAGAGGCGTAAAGCACCTTCACCTCCGCCGTGGAATCCTGGTTGGTGACGGAACTGCTCAGCAGAGAAAGCGCAGCGCTTTCACCTTCCATAATGTAGCCATACTGGTCGTACACCTGTACGGCGATTTTTCCCTGGGAGGTTTCACCCGCCAAAGGCCGTTCAAGGGCATCGCCTTTACCATTTTCATCTATATTCTCAAAATACAGGTACGCAGCCTCCCGGGTTTTTTTGGTAATAACGATTGTGAGCGTTTTGCAGAAAACCTCGCTGGGGTTGGGATTATCTTCCGTGGGGGCGTATCCCTTCATCCAGACCTTCATGGTGACGGTGCGCTTTACTTCTTCCATCCCCATCGTCTTGTTGCTCATTTTGATAGTGACATGCTGCCCCTGTACCACGCCGTTTTCATCCGGCGACATGTCATCTCCATAGGTAACACCCTCGCAGCCGGCGTCAAACTGCCAGTAGGGGTACCAGTTGGCGGGGTCTGTGGTGGCCTTGGAATAATCCGCGCCGTACTGGTCCGACACAAAGGCGTACAGGTCATACACGCGGTAATTTTCTTCGTCGGTTGGCTGAAAAGCCAGTGCTTCCTCGTCTGACAGATCCCACTCGACCAGGCTGTCTTCCTGGGTGTTGTCATCTACGCCAACCTCCGCGCCGGTGCCGAAAGCGATTTCCGTTTCCTCGGCCGCCGCGCGGTCAAAGCCCACTGTAAGCGAGCAGCTCTTTGCGGTTTTTCCCTCGGTTACGTCGGTCGGTACAGCGCTCAGGTAGGCAAGGCGGGTAAAGTCCGCGTTGGATTGTACTTCCATCACCGCTTTATGGCCCACTGTTTCACCCAGCTTCACGCCGGTAAGCTCGCTGTCAAGCGAAATCTTAACGGCCGCATCGGGCATAAGGTTTCCGTATTGGGAATACACCTCCACCTCCAGGGTCGCCTTGTTTGTCTTCCCGCTGCTTTTCGTAGGGATTGCCACAAACGATTCACGCCCGGTGCGTTGGGAAAAGTCTGTTTCGTCAGCTACCAGATGCAGATTCTGCGCGTACGCGCTGTATTCTTCAGCCATTTTTACCGTGATTTTTTGCACGGCAGATATATCCGTGCCGGGAATGGTTGCCTTAATCCAAACCTCCGTATTTTCATTGCAACTGGTGTGCCATGCCTCTGTGGCGGCAATAGTCAGCTTGCCCTGGGTCCCGACGCTTTCGACCGTAAGCAGACCGTAAGGATCCCCGCTCACAGAATTCCCTTCATCGTCCACATCGGAAACCGACCATGTAACGGCCTGGCTGCTTAAAACTACGCCAAAGTTGTCCTTTACCTGCGCGTCAATATAATAAGTTTCCGCGTTTTCGGTCAGGCCGGGCAGATACAGGTCAAAATCATCTTGGCCCTGGATACGGCTGACCGCGATATCAGTAGGCGTTCCCGGATCACGGCCAATGCCGATATCTGTCACCAGAACAGCCGGTTCACCACTACTACTGTCAGTATAAGAAGCTTTTACGGTAACAGAGCCGTTCTCTGCGGTGTTATCTACCTGCAGGGAATATACCCCTGTTTCTTCGTCGTACCGCAAGGTTACGCCTGTGGGCGCATCGCCCACAATGGTCCATTCGCAGGGGACGCTTTCGCGGTTTTCCTGGCGGATGATAAACCGGAACTGATCCCTTACATTCACGGTGCCGGTAAGCTGCTTGGTGGCGATTTCTCCCTCGTTGGGTACCTTTATAATGGCGCCCAGCTTTTTTTCGTCTTCCAAGTCGGTGCGGATTTCAATGGAATCGGGATAGGAATCCGCCCAGTCGATGTCGATTTGCTTAATAGCGGTCATGCCGCCATAGGTCAGGCCCACCACAATATAATCGGCGGTTTTCCTTTCGTCTTCTTTAAAATTGATCTGCACCTCGCCGGTTCTTTCATACAGGCGCACAGATTTATTGCTTGCATCCACATAGGAAGAATTTCCAGTGTCCTGCGTAATTTTACCGGTCAGAGCGCCAAACGTCCATTCTTTTTTTGTATCATCATATTCGTACGATGTGTACATCGTAACGTTCGTTCCGTCCCGATAGCCTACCTCCAGCAGCGTCCAGCTCGCGCCGCTGTCAGGCGTTTCATTTTCGCCATATTGGGTTGTGGCGGAAGCTGACAGCGCATTGCTTTTGCCGAGATCCGCGTACTCTGTCAAACTAATTGTATCCGTGTTGATTTCCAACGCCGATGCCCCTGACTGAGTGCGCTGCACCACCAGCTTGTTATAGCTATACTTGCTGTCCGTGCCGGGAACCTTGCTTAAAACATGGTTGGAGTCTTTCCCTCCCGTTTCGTTTTTGCCCCAAACGGTAAACGTCAAATGGATTTCCGACCAGGCCGGCGCGCAGGATTTCACCTGCAGCTCGCCGGTGGACTTGTTGAAAATCAGCTTTGTGTCGTCCGGGTTGGGGGTTTCAGAAGTTACCACCACCCACTCGACAATATAATCGCCGTCGCTCATTTCCTCGCCGTACTGATCGATTACCTGCAGCTTGACCTGTGTTGAATTGATCTGGTCCGGTTCATCGACTGTCGGCACATCTACCGTGGGATTTTCGCAGTAAGCGTACAAGCCGTCGCTGTACTGCACCAGCTTTTTCGGATAGGAAGCGGCGCGGGTAATCCTGATCGTAAGGGTGTTGGACGTCATTGCCATGCCAAACGAGGCGCGGACCTTAAACTCGCAGTACTTCATGTTTTTGTTAAGCGTTGTATCGGAAGTAAGCCGCGGGGACACGGTGATAATGCCCTCGTTGGATGTAGCGCCGCCGGTCTGAATGGTCACGCCGGTCAATATGCTGTCGTCTTTTTTTGTTGTCTTACCATCAACCGTAGTAACTTCAACAGAGTTCGGCACAAGGCTTAAGCTCCAGTTGCCCAACTTTCCATAGGTGCTATCGCTCATGACGTTGGACCACAGCCACACCCCGCCATACTGATCGTAGGCGTTCACCTTGATCGTTCCCACTGTGGTGGCATTTTCTTCCGGCAGGCTCAGGTTCAGGGTTCCGGTCTCGCCGTCTTCCGTCTGTCCGTTGTTGTTGTGGCTTGCCCGCAGGAGCACGATTTCCTTTTTGGTTTCCTGATGGAACACGAAATGGTAAGTCTGCACGAGCGAGCCGTCCCCCTCCGCATCATCGGGGTTCTTCAAATCCTTCGGAGGCGTAATGGTAAGCCGCACGTAAAGCTCGCTGCCTTCCGCGACCTCGGAGGTATAGGTAACAATCCCGCTGGGAATGGTCGAAAAATCCACGCCCTTCAGGCTGCTCTTATTGGTAAAATTTTCATCCAGTGCGTACTCAAAATCCACTTCAAACCCACTTGTTAGCAGCCCGGTCAGATTCACGCATGAAACGCCGTACGCTTCCGTCATCAGCGAATCCGAGACAACGCTATACTCCGTTGTCCGCCCGCTCTGCCAGTTCATCGTCGGATCTCTCCACTGGTTCGCAAGCTCCGTAACGCAGATGCCCACCTCTGCGGTGGTGTTTTTCTGGGGCCAGCTTTCACTGTTCTTTTTGGGAATTGTCAGGTAAATCGTTTGATCACTGTAAGTTTCGCCAACCCGCGCGCTCCAGTAGCTGCTCTCAGGGTAAGCGGAGCTTGCCATGAAGGCCAGGTAGTCATCCGCCTTGGTAATTTGCAGAGAAGCCGTGCCGGATTCCGCGCCGTTGTAATTTGCGGTAATCGTATAAACGCCCGGGAAAGCGTTGTTAACGGTTTGCTCGGAAGCGTATGTCAAATAGAACGGGTTCTCGCTTCCCGTGACGGTAAAGGCGTTGGATTTGCCGGCCTTTATCATTTCATTACTTGTGCTTTCATTAGGAGAAACGGTGACCTCGGGTACCTTTGTCTTTATCTGAAACCCGTACTGATCGTACACATAAGCCTCCACTTCCACGCTGCTCAACTCCGCGGCGTCAATGGTGGGCATGGGATCGCTGTCGTCCTCCGGCTCTGTCATCTCCAGCGTATCGTCCAACTCCACGGTTGTATATGTAGGATTCGAGCTTTCTTTATAAAGCTTAATCGGCAGGTATCCTCCTGCGTGCTGGCCGCCGGCGCTGTCCACATAGATGGGCTGAATGCACAGGCTGCCCGCCACGTTCAGGTGGGAGGAGTTTGATGTTCCGTCGATATTCGTCGTGGCCCACAGATAGCTGTCCGGGTTGGCGGCATCGCTGGTAATCATCAGCTGGGGCGCGTATCCCTCCGTAGTAGTTGCGTACCCTTCATCTCCGGAATAGATTACAGTCGTGCTTTCGTTAAAATCGAACAGGATGCCAATCGGCATCACGTGCTCGCTCCGGTCAACGGTGTCCTCCGCGGCATTTTCCGCGGCGTCTTCTGTGATATCTTCTCCATCCGAATAGGCGGCAGCACTCCCCGCTGCCGCGGCGTTTAAAACGGCGGTTTCCACGGAAACCGTGACGTCCTTTACAATCCACACCCGATAGCCATTGTAACTGTTGCCCTCGGTATTGATTACCGCTTCCTGCACGGAATAGGTCTGTCCGTTTACGGTTGTAATCTCTTTTTCCGTACCTTCTACCCGTTCAAGATCCGGAAGCAGGTCGTCCAGCGCCACCGCTGTTTTTCCGGCGCCCTGATAAAGATACGCCTGCCAGGTAATGCTTTTCAGAAAGCCATCCACCCCGCCCATCGATTCATCGGTTTCGGGCCACATTTCAGAGTTTTCGGAAACGGTGGTATATAAATAGTAAGACAGCTTTACATATTGGTCCATTCCGTGCGACTCGGCCGCCCAGGCGCCATTTGTCTCCGCATTTGCCTGCACATCTGCCATTTCCGCTTCCGTGGGCACATCGTAGCGGGGATACCACAGCGTCTGCACTTCATTGGCGGGCACCGAGAAATCCGCCACTGTTTCATCCCCTACTTCCTCACCGCGGTAAATGTCCACCACCGTGTCTTCAGTGCCATCGTTATAGGAGATCGTGTTGGCAATGCCGGCAGTAAACCCGGTTAAAACATAGTTCTTATCCTGGTTGTCATATGTCAGCCCCGGGGTGGTATTGCTCAACAAAACAGTTTCACCCCA
>CAYSQF010000055.1:0-4096 GCA_964433105.1 uncultured Acutalibacter sp. | reverse complement strand
AGGACTGAAAATGCACATAGCAGTTCAAAACGCTGCTTTCGGCGTCCTCAGAGTCCTGGGAAGTGATGTACGCGGAATTAGCGCTGCTAAAAAGATTAGATGCTGCGCCAACCGCAGCGCTAAAATCCGTGCCAAAGGAAAATCCGCGGTCCGCTTCATCCAGAGCCGTAAGGGTACTGGAACCGCTCACAAAGGCCAGCCAGCCATAGGGAGCTACCAAAGGAATCTCTTCACCCGTTTCTGAGTCCGGCACAACGGGCACCAAGGAAAGCATATCCGTCTGGAACAGCAGGTAGCCATCATATACAAATCTCCCACTCAGGCTGATAGCACCATCCGCGCTCTGTGTCTTGGAGCCGGCCACGCTCGGCTTAATCTGCAGGGACATGGTGAGAATGCCGGTTTCGGAATCAAAGCCGGTCTGCACAAAGCGCATATCCGGTTCCGCGGTTTCAACGGTAGGATCGTCCGCGAAAGCCGTCAATGGCAGGTTCGCTATGGCAATAATCACCGCCAGCAGAACCGCCAGCACCTTTCCACCTTTTCTCATCATATTTGTCCTCCTCCGCAGCCGCAAATCACAATGGTTGTGACATATGTTTTTCCATCAATACGCATGCCCTTAAAAGGGTTTCAAAAAATTGCGCCTGCCAGTGCATAATGGCATACAACCCCAATTTCTCACTTTACATGTATATTATAACCCAAATATACAAATCGTCAACCCTTTTTCAAATTTTTTTCTGTCCTGAAAAACGAAAATTTCCTCTGCTGTTTTCAGCTTTTTACTCAATTTTGCTTTTCGATTTTTTGTATCTGTCTATCCCTTGTGTAACACTGCGATATAAATTAACATATTTTGTGTTTGTTCTTCCTTGATATATTTCCGGTATTTTTCTTTACTGCCTGGAAACCGCCCTTCGGAGCCGCCCCGGAAGATATTTTTTGAGAAAAAGTTTTCGTTCCTCCGTTGACAGCGGAAAATTTATCTACTATAATGAAGCTGGTTTAATGCCATTCGTATAAATCCTTTCTAAAAATACGGCGTGGTTTTTCCTGTGTGCCGTATGGCAAATTAAAATGATTATCTTAAATATTATTTTCGGGGGAGGTAATCGCTTTGAAATCGAAAAAAGAAGGCAAATTGCTCGATCGCACGCGCGTTGTCTTCTGCCTGGCGCTGACCGCGGTTCTTCTCGTCGGCATGTTGGCGCTCGACAGCTTTGCCGCCGTGGCGGATCCGTCATCCTGCACCGTAAAGGTGGACAGCTGTCTCACCCACACTGCGGCAGTAGCGGAAGGCGATCTGTACGTTTGGGGCCTTAACAGCTGCGGCCAGTTCCCCAACAGCGACCTGACTTATTCCGTACAGCCGGTCAAGGTGGCTTCCAGCGTGAAGGACGTTGCTGTTTCCGAAAACCGCACGCTGGTGTTGTATGAAAGCGGCAGACTGTACTCCTTCGGCAAAGATCCCCTCACCGGGGTATCCAATCGGAAAGATTTTATCGCCGCCGGTGTCAAGCAGATGAGCTGTTCTGACGACTTTGCTTTGCTGGTTAAACAAAATGGCGCCGTGATGGCCTGGGGCGTCGATCTGGACGGCCAGCTTGGAATTGAAGGCGGCGGGGACAGGTCCACGCCCATACAGATCATGGATAGCGGCGTGGAAAAGGTCTGCTCGGGAGACGGCTTCGCCATGGCGCTGACAGAGGACGGCGCCCTGTATGGCTGGGGCCTGAACGGCAGCCTGCAGCTGGGCTATACAGCGTCCGACGGTTCCGTCCCGCAGTCCCTGGCCACTCCCACCCTGCTGATGGAAACAGGCGTGCAGGATATTTCCCTGGGTTCGTCCTACGCGTGCATTTTGAAAACCGACGGCAGCCTGTGGACCTGCGGCCGGAACGATCTGTGCCAGTTGGGTGTTGGCTCCCTCGATGACTACCTGGGCCCGCATAAAATTTTGGACAATGTATGCAGCGTTTCCGCCGGCGATTCCCATGCCTTCGCCATTTGCCGCGACGGCACAATTTACGCCTGGGGCCTGGGCTTGTCCGGTCAGCTGGGCGACGGTACCAATAACACGTATTCCTCTCCTACGCTTATGGAAATGGATTTTGTACAGATATACGCCTGCGGGGACAGCACCTTCGGCGTTGACGCTTCCGGCGCTCTGTGGTCCTGGGGCAGCAATATGAACCTGCTTTTGGGACGTGCCAGCGGCAACGACGCCAAAAGCCCCATTGAAATCTTGGATTCCAATCGGGAGTGGACTTTCTCTGCCCCTGGCATAGAGGACACGGACGACGGTGAGAGCAGCACCGATACGCCCAATACATCCGACTCCAGTGACTCCACGGACGAAACTCCCGACGAGGAGGAAACCGGATCCGCTGCCTTTGTCAGCGGCTATTCCGACGGTACCTTCCGGCCCAACGAACAGACCACCAGGGCGGAATTCCTCTCCATGCTGGTCAACGCCATAGGCGGCTTTGACGCCGATACGGATTACGGCACAAGCACCTTTACGGATGTGTCTGCCGACACGTGGTACGCCCCCTTTGTTGCTTACGCGCAGCAGACCGGTTTGGTGGAAGGCTATAAGGACAACACTTTCCGGCCCGACGCCAGCATCACCAGAGCGGAGGCCGCCGCAATGGCGGCAGCTGCCCTTAAGCTGGATCTGACCGCTACGGAATCCTCCTTTACCGATGTATCCGGCTGGGCGGTCCCCCACGTTGAGGCCCTTGCTTCCCGCAAGCTCCTGGCCGGTGACGGAGACGGCACCTTCCGTCCCGATGATCCCATTATCCGCAGCGAAGCCGTCACGGTTGTGGCTGTTGCCGCCGGATTTGATCCCACCACGGAGGAAGCAGAATCCGCTATACTGGATGCGGAAAACCCCTTCACCGATGTGGAAGCATCCTCTTGGTGCTATCCCTTCATTCTCCGGGCCGCTGGTCTGGTTAAGTAATCTCGTAAAAACGTTGATCCCCGTGCTGCCGGTTTCCGGCGTCGCGGGGATTTTTTTGTTTTTTGCATTGCATTGCGGCCTTAAGGATGATATAATTACCTCGCGGAATTCTGACGGAATTAAGGATTCCGAGAATTTCGGAGAACGGTGAACCATGATTGCGGTTTTGGAGAAGCCGCGCAGCTTCGCTGTTCCGGCGCTTTACGCAAATCATGCCGCCAGGATCGTTTGGCTTAAGCTGCCGGAAGGCGCAAAAAGCAGGATGCTTTTATTTTTTTGCAATGTTTTGCAAGGAGGATTATTTTTGTATGGATCCAGCTGAAAAAACAATGGACAAAATTGTGAACCTCTGTAAAAACAGGGGCTTCATTTTTCCGGGCAGCGATATTTACGGCGGCCTTGCCAACACTTGGGACTACGGCCCCTTGGGCGCCCGGCTGAAAAATAATGTAAAGGACACCTGGCGCAAGCGGTTTATCCAGGAGCGCAAAAACAGCTACGAGGTGGATGCGGATATCCTGATGCATCCCCGGGTGTGGGAAGCCAGCGGCCATGTATCTTCTTTTTCCGATCCCCTGCTGGACTGCCGGGAATGCAAAACGCGCCATCGGGCCGATAATCTGATTGACGACTTCGACCCGGACGCTCACGCCGACGGCATGACAAAGGAAGAGATGTTCCAGTACATCAAGGATCACCACATCCCCTGCCCCAACTGCGGCAAACACAATTTTACGGACATTCGGGAATTCAACCTGATGTTTCAGACCTATCGGGGCGTTACCGCCGACAGCAAAAGCGTGATTTACCTGCGCCCGGAAAACGCCCAGGGCGAGTACGTAAATTTTCTCAACGTGCAGCGGACCATGCGGGCTAAGCTTCCCTTCAGCATCGGCCAGATTGGCAAGGCTTTCCGCAATGAGATTACACCCGGCAACTTTACCTTCCGAACCATTGAATTTGAGCAGATGGAGTTCCAGACCTTCTGCAAAGAGGGTACGGACGCGGAGCTTTACGCCTACTTTAAGGAGTACGGCAAAAAGTATTTTGAGGATTTGGGCCTGCCGGCAGAGCATTTGCGGTTCCATGACCACGAAAAGCTGGCCCATTACGCCAAAGCCGCCT
>CAYSQF010000054.1:0-13696 GCA_964433105.1 uncultured Acutalibacter sp. | reverse complement strand
AGTATGACCTGGTGTGCAACGGCGTGGAGCTTTCCTCCGGCGCGGTGCGGAACCACGACCCGGAGATCATGGTGAAAGCCTTCGAACTGGTGGGCCTTGGCGAGGACGATGTGCGGGCGAAATTTCCTGCCATGTACAATGCCTTCTGCTACGGAGCGCCGCCTCATGCGGGCATCGCCCCCGGAGTGGACCGGATGGTCATGCTGATGTGCGGGGAAAGCTCCATCCGCGAGGTTATCGCCTTCCCCATGAACAAAAGCGCCCAGGATCTGATGATGGACGCCCCGTCTACGGTGGGACAGGCCCAGCTGGATGAGCTGCACCTGCACATTTTAGAGGATCAGGAATAAAAATTTTTTCACCGATTGTGGAACATTTTTGCAATCTGAAAATTGTCAGAAAATGCCTGTATTCACGATTGGCAGCTTGTTGTGAAACATTTTACAAAACGGAATATTTTGGGGGTTTTATTGGGATTTTTTTCAAAAAACCACCATATCTTGTATTGACATAATCCTTTCCAGCGCATATAATAAAAGTCACTCACGAAAAGTGTGAGGGCAAATAGCGCATCCGTCCGCGGGGTTGAAAAACAGCGGCCAGCGGATGGAGATCGTTTCAGTAACGGAAGGATTGTGGTTCGGGAATGTTGAAATCCATTGTCAAGAGAAGCGGAGAAAAGGTAACCTTTGACTCGTCTAAGATCCGGAACGCCATTTTTAAGGCCAATGTGCGGAACGCCACGGAAAAGTTCAGCGATGCCGAGCTGGACCGGTTGACCAACAATGTGGTGGAAAAGCTGAACAAGCAAAAGACTATTCCCTCGGTGGAGCAGATCCAGGACCTGGTGGAGGAAGAGCTGATCGCGGCGGACTACCCCAAAACCGCAAAGGCCTATATTCTGTACCGGGCGGAACACCAGAAGATCCGGGAAATGGATGACGAGCTGGTGAAGATTTATTCCGCCTTGACCTTTGTCCCCGGAAAAGACGTAGACATGAAGCGTGAAAACGCCAACATCAATGCGGACACCGCGATGGGTACCATGCTGAAATACGGCTCTGAGGGTGCCAAAAGCTTTTACGATAAATACGTGATTCCTCCGGAGATCGCCAAAGCCGACCTGGAAGGGGACATCCATATCCATGACAAGGATTTTTACACTCTGACGGAAACTTGCTGCCAGATTGATTTGATCAAGCTGTTTAAGGGTGGGTTTTCCACCGGCCACGGTTACCTGCGGGAGCCAAACGACATCCGGAGCTACGCGGCCCTGGCCTGCATTGCCATCCAGGCCAATCAAAACGAAATGCACGGCGGCCAAAGCGTGCCGATTTTCGATTACGCTATGGCTCAAGGCGTGGATAAGACCCATTCCAAAGAATATTTTAAGGCGCTTTCCTCTTTCCTGCAGATTCACAAGGGGCTGTCCCATGAGGACGCGGACGCCTTGGTCAAGGCGGCGAAGGAAGAGCTGGGAGGCTGGGTGCCGATGGACAAGGCCGGGGAGTACGGTGAGAAGTTTGCCGAGTTCCTGCCCCGGCATCAGCGGGAAAACGGCTTCCAGGAGATCACCTGGGAGGATGCTTCCGACGCTGCGGCCTACGCCAAAGAAACGGCCTGGCGGGAAACAGATCGCGCCACCTGGCAGGCGATGGAAGCGTTGGTGCACAACCTGAACACCATGAATTCCCGGGCGGGCGCTCAGGTGCCCTTTTCATCCTTGAATTATGGCACCGATACCTCCGAGCAGGGGCGGATGGTTATCCGCAACTTGCTACTGGCCACGGAAGCCGGTCTTGGCGATGGTGAGACCCCCATTTTCCCGGTACAGATCTTCAAGGTCAAGGAAGGTGTCAACTACAACGAGGGCGACCCCAACTACGATTTGTTCAAGCTGGCCATGCGGGTGTCCGCTAAGCGGCTGTTCCCAAATTTCAGCTTTATCGATGCCCCCTTCAACCTGCAGTACTACAAGCCCGGAGATTACGATACGGAGGTTGCCTACATGGGCTGCCGTACCAGGGTTATGGGGAACGTGCATGACCCTAAGCGCGAAACCACCTGCGGCAGAGGAAATTTGAGCTTTACCTCTGTGAACCTGCCCAGGATCGGCATTGAAGCCAAAGGCGACGTGAAGAAATTCTACAAGCTTTTGGACGAAAAAATCGACCTGTGCATCGAGCAGCTGCTGCACCGCTTTAAGATCCAATGCAGCAAAAAGGCTTACAACTACCCCTTCCTGATGGGGCAGGGCGTCTGGATCGATTCCGACACCTTGGACCGGGGGGATTCCGTAGCGGAGGTGCTCAAGCACGGCACCTTGTCCGTGGGCTTTATCGGCTTGGCCGAGACCCTAAAGGCCTTAACCGGAAAGCATCACGGTGAAAGCGAGGAAAGCTACAAGCTGGGCTTGGAGATTATCACCTACATGCGCAAGCGGATGGACGACGAATCCAAAAAAACCGGCCTGAACTTTACCCTGCTGGCCACTCCCGCCGAAGGGCTTTCCGGCACCTTTGTCCGGATCGACCAGAAACGGTACGGGAAAATCCCCGGCGTTACGGATCGGGATTACTATACCAATTCCTTCCATATTCCGGTGTATTATCCCATCGGCGTGTTTGAAAAAATCAAAAAGGAAGCGCCCTTCCACGCATTGACCAACGCAGGGCACATCAGCTATGTGGAATTGGATGGGGATGTGTGCAAGAACCTGGAAGCCTTCGAAAGCGTGATCCGCTATATGAAGGAGGCAGGAATTGGGTACGGTTCCGTCAATCACCCTGTTGACCGCGATCCGGTTTGCGGGTATAATGGTATTATAGACGATGTGTGTCCCCGCTGCGGCAGGCGTGAGGGTGAGGGCGTCCCGGTGGAAAAGCTGATAGAGCTTCGGAAAAAGTACCACGACGTTCCGGACTATTCCTGCCTGATCCACTAAGGGCAACGCCGCGTTCCAGGAAAATCTGCCGGAAATGCCGCGAGAACAATTGCTCGGCGTTACCGGAGCTTTACAGGCAAGTTTCCGTTATGGCGCGGCCGGACCGGCCTGGTCAAACGGTTTCCATAAATCACAAATATTTTTTATAGTTTCCGGGCGGAAATGCTTTTACGGCAGTGCCCGGTCAGCAGAAAGGAGAACAATATGGCAAAGACTGCAACAAAAAAGACCGCGAAGAAGGAACAGATTTTGGTTGGAGAGGGACGCGGGTTTGACCGCATCCGCCGAATTACCGGTTATCTGGTAGGCACAATGGATCGTTGGAACAACGCCAAGCGCGCTGAGGAGAAAGATCGGGTAAAGCACACGATGAGTTCCCTGTAAATGCACGTTCTGCTGGTAAACGACGATGGCATCCAGTCTTCTGGCCTGAAGCTTTTAGTCCGTGCTTTGGCAGAGCGGCACACCGTTACGGTGGTCGCCCCCGACGGTCAGCGCAGCGTGACGAGCCATAGCCTGACCTTTGACCGGGATTTATCCGTCAGGAAAGTCAAACTGGGCGGCGCTGTCGCCGCATGGGCGGTAGACGGCACTCCCGCCGATTGCACCCGTCTGGCGCTGGATGTGCTCTGCCCCAATGTTGAGCTGGTAATCTCCGGCCCCAACGAAGGCCTAAACGTGGCTTTTGACGTGCTGTATTCCGGTACGGTGGGCGCGGCACTGGAAGCCGCCATGCACGGGAAAAAGGCCATTGCCGTGTCTGCCCCGCCCCAAGCGGAGGAGAAAGAAGTAGTGCGCGTTTTTCTCCGTCTGCTGGAGCAGTTGGACCTGACCCGGGATATAGAGCGCCTGTTGAACATCAACATTCCCGCGCTGCCCTTGGAGAAAATCAAGGGTGTACGATGGGTACCGCAGGGGCTTTACCACCAGTGGGAGGACCATTACCGGGCCGAAAAAACAACAGCTGGCAGGTATATGTACCATGTTTATGGAGAGGAAACCGCCGTTTCCCAGGAGATCGCAGATGATTCGGCGGCGGTGTTGAACGGTTATGTGGCCCTTACGCCTCTATCCTTCCGGTTGACGGATGACCAGGGCTTCCGGGACACGCAATTTATGTTAAATTAACCATAGAAAGCCATAGTTGGGCGGCTTGGGTGTGGTTAGAAATCTCTGACTTCACGTATGCTCACCGCAGGTGCAAACAGCGGACGGTTTTCCGCCCGCTGTTTTTATGTGATAAAAAAGGAGAAACGCTATGAAACTGAAGCTTGCCGGAGTAGTAAAGGAATCGATCGTAGACGGGCCGGGAATCCGTTACACGGTGTTTGTGCAGGGATGTCCCCATCACTGTCCGGGGTGCCATAACCCGGAGACTCATCCCTTTGAAGGCGGCACGGAAAGCGATACGGAAACGCTGTTTGCTGACTTTCAAAAACACCCCTTTCTGAAGGGGATCACTTTCAGCGGCGGGGAACCGTTCTGCCAGCCTGCCCCGTTAGCTGAGCTTGGAAAATCGGTCCATGCCGCCGGCAAGGACGTGATGACGTACACCGGCTACACCTATGAGCAGCTGGTAGAAAAGCACAACCCGGATGTGGACGCGCTCCTGCGGGAAACTGACCTGCTGGTGGACGGACCTTTTATACTTGCCCAGCGAAACCTGGAACTGAAATTCCGGGGCAGTGAAAACCAGCGCCTGATCGACTTGAAAAAGACGCGGGAAACTGGCAGTTTGACCCTGCTGGAGGAATAAACCGGAGCAGGATCTGAAGATATTAGAGCGTATCAAGCTCCTGCATGCCCTGCGCCTGCCCCTAAAGGAGATCCGGGAGGTGCGGGATGGGAAGCACCGTTACAGTTCGATTTTCGTGCCGTCATCGGCAAAGGAGACCCGATCCCCCAGCAGCTGCTCCGCCAGGGCAAACTCGCCTTGAAAATCGCGCAGGATTTCCACGCCGTGGTGAAAGAATACCACCCGGCCGAAATCGATCCGAAAATCCAAAAGCTCTTTACAAAGGGTGAAGGCCCGATGATGCCCGGTCTCCAGAAAAATCAGATCCGCGTGCTCCAAGTGGGGGAGCAGCTCGGCGAGATCCCGAAAATCTCCCGAATAGACCGCCTTTTTCCCTTCCGCTTCCAGGACAAAGGAAAAGCTTCGCCAGGGCTGTCCCGGTTGGGGTGCGCCCAGGTGGAAATTATGAAAGGCCTGTAGACGCAGCGGCCCGGTGAGCAGCGGGCCGTCGGAAATCAGCTGGGGTTTTACGGAAAAAACTGTTTCATAGCTGCCCTCGCTACATTCCAGCATCTTCCAAACACCCTCGAAAGCGGTCAGGTCCGGGGTAAAAACGCGGACGGTCCTTCCGGCCATGCGGGCCGCGTTTTCCCGGGACAGGGTGCAAAGCTTCCGCAGATTCCACAGCAGGTGGGGCAGACCGCCAATGTGGTCCATGTGGGTGTGGGATAAAAAGATGCTGTCCGTGTTCAGCTGATCAATGCCTGACAGATAGGAAGCATAGGCGCAGTTTTCACCGGCGTCCAGAAAGTAAAGCTTCCCGCCAAGCTCCAACGCCACGCTGGTGTGGTGCCGGCCGGGCATAGGCTCTGTGCCGGAGCAGCTGCCTAAAACGGTAAAAATCATTGGGTCATCGCTTCTTTCTTCAGTGGTTTCCTTCTGTTTTGGAAAATGTCAATCGATCCCGCCAGGCTTTACTGCGGTAACGGAGCAGAAAGCACACTCCCCGGCAGGTCCAGTCGGCGGCCATGCCATACCAGACCCCCTGAAGGCCAAGGCCCAGTCCGCCGCCCAGCAGATAGCTAAGCCCGACCCGGAACACCCACATGGAAACCACGCTGACAATCATGGTGTATTTTACGTCCCCGGTGGCCCGGAACACGTTGGGGAACATGAACGCCGCAGGCCAGGGGCAGGAGCTTACCACCCCACTGAACAGCAGAACCCAACTGGTCAGCTCGCCGGTTTCCGGGGACAGGTGGTACAATTCCAAAATCAATGGAATACCCAGGGCTAGGATCAGGTTGATGATCACGTTGGACAGGAAAGCCAGCCCTAACAGGCGCAGGGCGTAATATTTCACCTGCTTTGCCTTCCCCGCGCCGTAGCACCTGGAGATGATGGGTACAGAAGCTGTACCGATAGCCGAGCCGGGCAGGATCTGGAACACGCCGATAGCGTTGCCAACGGCGTTGGCGGTAATGGCAATGGTGCCAAAAGAAGCAATCAGGCTTACCACCATAATCTTGCCGAACTGGAACATGGCGTTTTCCACGCCGTTGGGGATGCCGATCCCCAAAATACGCTTGACCGTACGGCCCTCCAACCGGAAGCGGAAGGGCCGGGAAAAGTGCAGGGAATATTTTTCTCGGAACAGCAGGCCCAGCACCACAAAAGCGGCCACCATCCGGGAAACCAAGGTAGGAACCGCTGCGCCCTCGATCTCCCAGCCCAGACCAAAGATCAAAAGGGCGTTGCCGCTGATGTTCACAGCGTTCATCAGGAAGGAGATCAACATGGGAGTGCGGGAATCCGCCATGGTCCGGAAAATGGCGGCGCCTGCATTGTATAGGGCAATGAAGGGGATGGAAAACAGAGTAATGGTAAAATAGGTTTGGGCGTAGGCCATGACCTGCTGCTCTATGTCGCCAAACACTGTGCGCAGCAGCCAATTCCGCAGGACGAACAGGACAGCGGTAACGGCAACGGCGATCAGCAGAATCAAAATGACCAACTGGTCGGAGACCCGCCGGGCCTTTTCAGTTTCCTTCGCACCCAGATACTGTCCCGCCACCACCGAGCCGCCGGTGGCCAGGGCGGTAAACAACATGATCAGCAGGATGTTGATGGAATCTACCAAAGACACAGCGGATACGGCGGCTTCTCCTGCTCCGCCCGCACCTCCCCCGACCCGGGAAACCATCATGGAATCCGCCATGCCTACGAACATGGCCAGGAATTGCTCTGCCACCAGGGGGAGGATGATAAACAGTACTTTCTTCCAGCGAAACATCAGGTTTTCCGGTTTTTCTCTCATAGCTGCAAGTTTCCTTTCTTTGGTTGGTTAAATTCGTGGCAGCATGCCGCCACGGGGAGGAAAACGTCTATCAAGTGATTTGTGCTTTCCTAGAAATACCAGCTTGGGAACAGCTGCAGGGCATCGGTGTAGGCCTTTTCCGTGGGCGCGCCGGAAATCACCGGAAAATAAATGCAGAACAGAAGCAGGCACCCCGCTGAAAATACAGACAAAAGCAGATTCGGCAGCGGGAGCCGCCAGCGCCACACTTTTAAAGAGCGGGTGCCCAAGTGGGTTTCCGGCAGCTTGGCAAATACGCCGCATAGAGCAATTACCAAAAACGGCACCGCGGTGAAATAGTGATAGATAAAGGTGAGTCGGGGCACCAGCACCCAAGGCAGGTAGACGGACAAGAACCCGCAGAGCGCCACGGCGCTGCCGGTTTTCCGCTCCCGAACCCACAGCAGAGCGGCGCACACTAAAGCGGGGATCCCCGCCCACCAGAGCAGGGGGTTCCCAAGGGCGGAAATCGTGCTGTAATGCCCTTGAGCATCCACGTTTTCCCCGGAGAAATACCAGATGGGCCGCACATCAAAAGGCCATTCATACCAAGGGGAGGCAAAGAAGTGGTCGGCTACCAGCTGGGAATGATAGCGGAACATATTGACCTGGTAATTCCAAAAGGAACCCCACACATCGGAAACGTTATGGGGAAGAGTGGTCAGGGGCAGGTAAGCCGCGAAATACAGGCCGAAGGGGATTGCCACAAAGAAGAGAAGGCACCAAAGGCACAGGCATACCGCCCTTTTCCGCCACAGGATTAGTGAGCCGCCTGCCTTTCGTTTGTCCCGATAGGTGAGGTATAGCTTGCCGAAAAACAGGGCGGCCAACCCCACCGCGCCGTAAGCGGCGGTCCATTTGGAAGCGATCCCCAGACCGGTAAAGATCCCGCAGGCAAGCAGCGGCGGCAAAAGCTTTTCCCAGCCGTCATGGAGAAGGTCCCGGCGGAGAAACACCGTCATAGCGTCATACATCAACAGCAGGAAAAACACAGCATAGGTGTCAATAGTGGCAATACGGGTCTGGGTAAAGTGCATAAAATCAAAGGCAAACAGCAGGGTCCCCGCACAGCACAGGAAAGTTTTTCCAAACAGCTGCTTCAGCAGGTGGTACAGCACTGGGAGCATCATCACACCGAACAGGGTTCCGGTAAACCGCCAGCCAAAGGGATTCATGCCAAACAGGCGGATCCCAACGGAGATCAGGTATTTTCCCAGCGGGGGATGGGTGTTTTCGTAAGGCTCTAACCCCAAAATATTTTCATAGGCCGTTCGGGCGTGGTAGATCTCATCAAAGTAAGCGGAGTTTTCATAGGTGAAGTAATACGGAACCGTTTCCTGCTCGTCCACAAGGGCGGATGCCCCCGGCCCGTCGGCGTTGAGAGAAGCGAGCACAAATTTCCCCTGGAGCATGAGCGCGGCTTCGTTCAGTACGGAGGATTCATCCTCCGCAGTGAGCCGCACATAAATCCCCGGTGTTTCCAGCCGATACTTCGCCCAGGTGAACACGTATGTGCCGCCGTCGCTTAAATTGCCGCAGTTTGTCCAGGTTTTTCCGTCACTGCTGGTTTCCACCTTGAAATTTACTCCCGTACGGGCGGCCCGGTGTTCGCTGTCCGGCGCCAGCCCCGGCAGGTAATATACCATATCGCAGGGTTCCTCCGCCTGGAGCACTACACTCTCTCCCTGATCGGGCGCCCACCAGGTGAGGGGCATGTCGTGCCCTCCCAGCGCCCAAAAGGCGGTTAGGCCGTATAGCAGGGTGACAGTGGAAAGCGCCAGCCAGTCGTTCCGGGTGAACCGGGCATCCGCCGGCACCGGACACCGCCAGAGCCGGGAAGGCTTTTCCGGTCGCTCTGGCAGCGGTCCCCGCAGGGCGACGGTACCCACAGTATACAGAGCATAGCACAGCACCAATATCTGCGCCCAGGCCATGCACCGGGTCTCTAGGGCGTTAGGATCGTACGCGCTGCCCTTTTCCTGGAACAGGTAAAGCACATGGGCTACGTTCAGATAATGGATGGCGGAAGCCAGTCCAAAGGCCCGCAGAAGTCGGCGGTCAGGGGTAAACAGGTAATAGAGCAGCAGGAACAGGAAAAAGGGATATAGGTACCGCTCGTGCATTTTTATGCCGAAAAGGTACATAATCGTCATCAGCAGGACCGGGCAGGCGAACAAAGCGTCCTTCCGCTTGGCAGAAAACAGAAATATGCCGCAAAGCCCGGTGGCCAGGATCGGCGCGGCCACAGTCAAAAGCCGGAGGGAAATCCCTTCAGGCAGGGAGCGCCAGTTCCAGCCGATGGCTGTCCACAGGTTATAGGCGTTGATGGAAAAGTAGTGGTAATAGTCCAAAGTGGAACGGTAACGGTCCAGAAGCCACAAAAACTGAAAGCCCTCGGTAAAGGGAGCGGCGGTCAGCAGGATCATCCCCAAAGCGCTGAGCACCCCCAGGGGAAGCTGAATCCATTTCCGCTGCTTGACGGCAAAAAACAGATATAAGGGGGCGAAGATTAGCATCTGAGGCTTGCAGGCGACAGAGAGGCCGTACAGAAGTGCTGAAGGGATATACCATTCCCGGTATAACAAAAGAACAGAGCCAAACAGGATGGCGGTGCAGAAGGAATCAACCTGTCCCCATTGGGCGGAGTTGACCAGCACTACCGGGCAGAACAAGTACAGGGCGCACAAAAGCAGGGCGGGACTTTCCCCCAGCTTTTTCTTCCCCAGCCACAGCAGCCCGCCTGCGCAGAGCAGATCCGTCAGGATAGAGGGAAGCTTCAACAGCAGGGTGTATAAGCTGGATTCCAGCGGAATCCCCAGCAGCATTCGGAGCTTTTCCAGAAACAGGAGTATGTACAGGTATCCTGGGGGATAGTCCAGAAACAGATCCTCCTGACGGTAGATTTCGGAAAGCCTGGTGCGGTTCAGAGCGTAGCCCCAGGCCTTGAAAGTATCCAAATCTGAAGCAAAGCCCTGGGAGCAGGCCCCCAGGAGGAGCCGCAGGCTCAGCCCGCAGAAAAACAAAAGCCCCGCCCACAAGGGAAAGGATCTGAAGCCGCGGCCCGGCAGGCTTTTATTGGACAAAAGCAAAACGATCACGCCAAATCCGGCGGCAATGAGGATTTCAGCGGCCACAGAAGATTCCCCCTTTCTTTTTTCCAAAATCCGATTGACTATTTTTCCGATTCAGAGTAATCTTAACAGTAACGGAAACAGTCCCTGGAAAAAGTATACCTTAGTTCTGGGGAAAAAGTCAAATATTCGGAAAGGAAAAGCGTTATGAAACAGCACGCCCTGCATTTCCATGAAGATCCCAAGGTCCTCCACGTGGGGACCGCTCCCAATCGCAGTTACTATATTCCCTTCGATCCCTCGGAGGAGGGCGCCGCCAGCACTCTGTATTTAAACGGCCTGTGGCAGTTCCAGTATTTTGATTCCTTCGACGACGTTGTAGACCCGGAGGAAGGGCTTCTCTTCGACGAGGAGGAAATGGGGAGCATTCCCGTGCCGTCCTGCTGGCAGAATCACGGGTATGGCGCCCATCAGTACACCAATGTCCGGTACGCCATTCCCTGCGACCCGCCCTATGTGCCGGAGGAAAATCCCTGCGGGCTTTATGTCCGGCATTTTGACATAGAGGAAGACGGCCTTTCCCAGCGGTGGTTTTTGAATTTTGAGGGAGTGGATTCCTGCCTTTACCTGTGGGTAAACGGGGAATTTGCCGGCTATAGCCAGGTGTCCCACTCCACCTCGGAGTTTGAGATCACGGAGCTTTTGAGGGAGGGGGAAAACACCCTGGCCGTTTTGGTGCTCCAGTGGTGCGACGGCACTTATCTGGAGGATCAGGACAAGCTCCGGATGAGCGGCATTTTCCGGGATGTGTATCTCATTGCCCGGCCCCAGTCCTTCTTGCGGGATTTCTTTGTAAAGCAGAGCTTTTCCCAGGATTTCTCCGCGGCGGACCTTACAGTGGAGCTGAGTGTGGAGGGAGACTGCCAGGTCACCGGTAAGCTGTACGATGCTGCCGGCAGGCTGGTGGGCGAAGCAGGCCCTTCAGCGGAAAACCTTTCTTTCCACCTGGATTCTCCGACCCTGTGGAATGCGGAGGATCCCCAGCAGTACGACCTGGTGCTGGAAACGCCCGGTGAGGGCATTTCCCAGCCGGTGGGCCTGCGGAAGATCGAGGTGCGGGACGGCGTGGTGTACCTGAACGGCACGGCCATCAAGTTCCGGGGCGTGAACCGCCATGACAGCGACCCTGTTACAGGCTATACCATCAGCCCGGAGCAGGCCCTCCTAGACCTGACTTTAATGAAGCGCCACAATATCAACGCCATCCGTACCAGCCACTACCCCAATGCCCCCTGGTTTGTGCAGATGTGCTCCGATCTTGGCTTTTACGTGATCGCCGAATCGGATATCGAGTCCCACGGCAACGCCACCAAACTGGGACGGTATAGCATGGAAAATTATCCCGATGCCGCTGACGATCCCCAGTTCCGGGAGGCAATCCTGGACCGGGTTCAGCGCAATGTAATCCGGGACAAAAATGCCGCCGCCGTGGTGAGCTGGTCCCTGGGAAACGAAAGCGGCTGGGGAGAGAACTTTGAAAACGCGGGCCGCTGGGTGAAGGAGTATGACCCCTCTCGGCTGCTGCACTATGAAAACATTAAGGAGATTCACAAGGAGCGTCGACCCGATTTCTCCATGCTGGACTTTTACAGCCAGATGTACGCCCCGCTGGATGAGATCACGGACTATTGTGAAAAGGGCTATATCAAAAATCAGATGCTGGACATGGACTACACGGATTTGATGCCCAGGGGTTTGCCCTTTGTCCTGTGTGAGTATATCCATGCTATGGGCAACGGACCGGGGGACGCGGAAGACTACCAGCAGCTGATCATGAAATACCCCGGCTTCTGCGGCGGCTTTGTGTGGGAATGGTGCGACCACTCCGTGTATGGCGGGACCACTCCGGACAACCGGCCCATTTACCGGTACGGCGGGGATTTCGGGGAAACCATCCACGATGGCAATTTCTGCATGGACGGACTGGTGTACCCCGACCGTACGCCCCATACCGGCCTGCTGGAATATAAAAACGTGATTCGTCCTCTCCGGATCCGGCGGGGGGAGACTGGGAATGCCTTTATCCTGCACAATTATCTGGACTTTACAAACGCCGAGGATGCCTTGACGCTGTCCTATGAGGTCATGCAGGATGGCGATATCCTCTTTGGCGGCAATGTGGAACTGCCCCACCTGCCCCCGCATGGGGAAACGGAGATCGCCCTGGAGGGCCTGCCGGAGGAGGGGATCGCCACGGTCACATTCTTCTGCCAAGCCAAAGAAGGCAGCTGGTTCTGCGAAGCCGGGTTCGGCGAGCCGGGCTATCCCCTGGGATTCGACGAGATTGTGCTGAGTGAGGAGCCGTTTTTCCTGGATCCCCCCACACCTGGCGTGGTACGGGTTGAAGAGAGCGGCAGGACCATTGTGGTATCCGGCGGGGATTTTCGTTATGTGTTTGACGCCCGGATAGGCCTGTTCTCGGAAATGTGCTTCCGAAACAGGAACCTGCTGTCCAAGCCTATGGAATGGAACATCTACCGTGCTCCCACGGATAACGACCAGTATATCGGCTGGAAATGGAAAGAGGTCGGATATGACAGGAGTACAGTCCGTGTCTACGAAGCGGAAGGGGCCGCCAGTGAAGGCGGCGCGGTGATCACCTGCAGGCTGGGGATTGCGGCGGCGGCCATTCAGAAGTTTCTGGATGTGGAAGCGGTTTGGGCCGTAGATGCCAGAGGCAGGGTGGACATGTCCATTCGCTGCCAGCGGAATACGCGGTTCCCCTATCTTCCCAGGTTCGGCGTGCGGCTTTTTCTGCCGGAAACATTCTCAGGCGTGGAATATTTTGGTTACGGACCCTATGAGAGCTATTTGGATAAGCACCGGGCTTCCCGGCTGGGCGTGTACGGGCAGGACGTGTCTGCAATGTTCGAAAACTATTTGAAGCCCCAGGAAAATTCCTCCCATACGGGCTGCCGGTATGTCATCCTGACCGACGGTGTCTATTCCCTGACGGCGTCCTCGGAAACGCCCTTCTCCTGCAATGTATCCCAGTACACCCAAGAGGAGCTGGCCGCGAAAAAGCACGCATTTGAGCTGGAAAAATGCGGGGACACCGTATTATGTGTGGATTATAAAATGAGCGGTGTGGGATCCAATTCCTGTGGCCCCGAGCTGCTGCCCCAGTACCGGCTGGATGAAAAGGAATTTGACTTCGCTTTTACCCTACTGCCGGAACAGCAAGAACTGAACTGCTGACCAGATTCATCCCAGCCGTAAAATCTGCCCACCTTGATGACATGATCTTCTTTGACTGGGAATTTCAGCCCTGTTGGGTAATGTGAAACTGCAGGTATAGAACGACGGCATATGGATTGTAACAACACGCGCCCATGCCAACGTGATATGCTACCCCCATAAGAGGCAGTGAAACAGAAAAACTGTCTCTTATGGGGGTAGCATATCATTTTTATAGTTGGGGGCTTCCTACTTCAGATACAAATAGTTTTGCAAATGTTACTCATCTGTTCTTGCACAGCGCACGGTAATTCTTGCCTTGCCGCTTACGGTGCAGGTAAACAGGGTCAGAT
>CAYSQF010000053.1:0-13776 GCA_964433105.1 uncultured Acutalibacter sp. | reverse complement strand
CTCCCAAAGTGGATTTTGGATATTTCCGTAGTCTACTTTGGGAGGATCATATCAGAGCGACCCGGCAGGCGCTGGATTTTTTATGATGCTGTTTACCGGTTCATCGTTTCGTCCGCCTTGCGGATCTCTGCCCGTTTGATCTTACCGCCCACAGTTTTCGGCAGTTCGTCCACATACTCAACGACCCTGGGGTACTTGTAGGGTGCGGTGGCCTTTTTCACAAAGGCCTGCAGCTCCTTTGTCAGCTCCGGCGTGCCCTTGTATCCCTTTGCCAGCACGATGGTGGCCTTGACCACCTGGCCGCGGATGGGATCCGGTGCACCGGTGATTGCGCATTCCACCACGGCGGGATGCGCCACCAAGGCGGATTCCACCTCGAATGGCCCAATGCGGTAACCGGAACACTTGATAACATCGTCGTTGCGGCCTACAAACCAGAAATAACCGTTGGAATCCCGCCAGGCCACATCGCCGGTATCGTAATATCTGCCGCCCAGTCGTTCCTCGGTCATCTCCGGGTTCAGATAGTAACCGGTAAATAAACCTGTAGGCGGATTGTGTTTCACGTCCATAATGGCAATGGTGCCTTCATCGCCATCCTCGCAAAGATTGCCATCCTTGTCCACCAGCTGGATATCGTAAAGCGGGGAGGGCTTCCCCGTAGAACCGGGGATCGGTTCAAACCACTCGCTGCCAAAATTGGCCAAAAGCACCGGCCCTTCCGACTGGCCGAAGCCCTCGTAAATCTGCAGACCGGTCAGCTCCTTCCACTTTTTGGTCACCTCGGGGTTCAGCGGCTCCCCGGCTGTGCAGCAGTGATGGATAGAGGAAAGGTCGTACTTTGCCACATCCTCCTGGAGCATGAAGCGGAACATGGTGGGTGGTGCGCAGAAGGTGGTCACCCGGTATTTTTCCAGATGGGCAAGCAGGTTCTGGGGATTGAATTTTCCCAGCATATCATAGCAGAAAATCACCGCGCCACACACCCACTGGCCGTAAATCTTCCCCCAGCCGAACTTGGCCCAGCCGGAATCTGAAACCGACATGTGCAGACGGTTTTCCTCCACATGGTGCCAATATTTGGCGGTGATGATGTGGCCAAGCGGGTAGGCAAAATTGTGCTGGACCATTTTGGGCATGCCCGTGGTGCCGGAAGTAAAGTACACCAGCATAATATCGTCCCAGCGGGTCGCTTCCGCCCCTGTGGGGCGAGGAAAGGTTTCGGGAAATTTAGCGATCTCCTCATTGAAATGTAGCCAGCCAGCCCGCGGCTCCGCCACCAGGATCTTATGCTTTAGGGAAGGGATCTCCGGCGCGGAAGCCTCCATCTGGGAAATGACAAAATCATCATTGACGCAGATCACCGCATCCACCTTAGCGGCATTGCCCCGGTATACAATATCCTTTTTGGTCAACTGAAGCGTGGCGGGAATCAGGACGGCCCCCAGCTTGTGCAGCGCCGTGGCGCACACCCAGTATTCCCATCGGCGGCGCAGGATCATCATGACCACCGAGCCCTTCTTGATCCCCAGGCTTTTGAGAAAATTTGCCGTTTGGTTAGACAGCTTTTTGATATCGGTAAATGTAAAGGCCTTTTCCACGCCGTCCTCGTTGCACCAGACAAGTGCTTTCTTTTCTGGTTCCGCGTCGGCCCAGGCGTCCACCACATCGTAGCCAAAATTAAAATCCTCCGGCACGTTGATTTTGAAATTTTCCCTAAAATCCTCGTAGGAATCAAATTTGATCCGTGGGAGAAATTTCTTTAAGAGCATGTCCATTTTCCTCATCCTTTCTATAACAGCGCAAAACAAGCCCAGGAGCGCCTTCCGCGTTCCAGACGGCACATCGATCTTATTTACCAACAGCCTATATTACTCTGCAATCACCGTGATAAACCTGGCCTTCTCCTTGCCGCCGCAACGCTGGCCGTGGGGGATGGTCGGATTGAAATAAATGGAATCCCCGGCGGTAAGTGGGAATTCCTTATCGCCGATGCAGACCACCACCGTGCCCTCCAGTACCATGTTGAACTCCTGGCCGGGATGGGTAATCAGCTTGGCAGGGGCATCCGTAGGCTCCAAAGTCACCAACAGAGGCTGCATGATCTTGTCCGCATAACGGTAGGCAAGGTCCTCAAAATGGTACTCCGGGTTCCGGTTGACCACTTTCCCCTTGCCCCGTTTTACAATATGGTACGTATTCAGGCGGGCAGGGGTTCCGGTGACGATCTCGGTAAAATCCACCCCAAACTTGTTGGCAGCGGCGTAGATCACACTGATGGGGATATCCTTCCCGTTCTCCTCGTAAGAGCGGTAAACATCCGGGCTGATGTTCAGCCCAGCGGCGATCTGCTCTACCGTGCAGTCGCTGGCTTCCCGCAGTTCCCGCAGCCGCGCCCCAATCTCATTGATGTCGCTCATTTCGCCCGACTCCTTTCTTAGACTTGACAAAATTTATAGTGAAGCATAGTATACCACCTTGCGCTGCCTTTCGTCAAGAAAAGGAATCGGACGGCAGCAAAGCGGCCACAGCGTTTTCCACTTCCCGCTGGGTCTGCTCCCCTTCCAAATAGTCGGAGGAGTAGAGCACCACCCCCGCGCATTGGGCGGCGCGGGCGGCTTTGATCTGCCGCTGGATCGTATCGTCCGACAGCTGCCAGGTACCCTGGTCCGCATCGGAGCCTGCCTTATACAGGGCCAACCCCGCATATAATTTTACCCCTTCCGTGCGGGTCATGGATGTCCACTGCTTCAGAGCATCGCCATACCCTAAAGCGGGGTTTTCAAAGCTATAATAGAGTTGAGGGCAGATGTAATCCAAATATCCCGCCGCCGCACACCAGGACTGAACGTCTGCACCCATCTCCTCGTCATTTTTTATGTTTCCCTGGGGAGCAATCCCAAACGATGCATCAGGATCAGCTGCTTTTACTTTTTCGTAAACTTCCTGGACCATTGCGCTGATGTTAGCCTGCCGCCATTCCAGCAAGGGGAGCGGTGTTTCTACAGATTGTGCATAAAGTTTGTAGGCTTCACTGTCAAGCTCTTTATCTTTGCATGGGTAAAAGTAATCATCAAAATGGATGCCGTCCACCTCGTAATTTTTTACGATTTCCGCGGCTCCATCGGCAATCATTGTCCGTACGTAAGGATAGGCGGGATCCAAGTACATGCCGCCTTCGTATTCCATAAAGTAATATGGGCAGTCCTCGCCCAGCACTACATATGGGTTATTTGCCGCAAGCTCTCCGGGGGTCTCCGCCGTCTTTACCCGCAGGGGATTGATCCAGGCATGAAACTCCATTCCAAGGCTGTGGGTGTATTCCACCATGCAGGACAGCGGGTCAAACCCGGGGGCTTTCCCTTGCTCCCCTGTAAGAATGTGAGACCAGGGGAAGGTTTCCGAAGGATACAGGGCATCACAGAAAGGGCGGACGTGGACAAACAGGGCGTTCAGCCCCTTGTCCTTTGCTAAGTCCGCAATTTTTCGGAAGTTTTCCTCAAATGCTTTTTGGGTGTGCTCCTCTGTGGTCAAAGCCATATAGGGAACCCACACGCCGGCAAGCTCTTTTTCCTCAGGCTCAGTCCCGCTGGGCAGGGCCAGAACATCCTCCGCGGGGACAGGCGAGGGGGCAACTGACCCGCTGGAACCGGTATCCTCCTGCTGTTTCTGTTTTAAGCCGCTAAAGGACCAAACAACTCCCACGCTGAAGGCCAGGGCAAGCCAAAGAACCACATAACTGTGTTTTCGCAGATTAAATCGTTTCACCTTTCCCGACCTTCTTTCATTTGACACCCTCAGGGTTTTGAAGTATGATATTGGACATAGCTTTCTATGGCCGCTGAGCAAACGGGCTGCCGAACCATTCCATTACTATGCTTGACCCGATGGGGGCATGACAGGAGGTTGCTCTGTGAAAAAATACAGATTTCTGCTCTTTGACCTGGATTACACCCTGCTGGACTTCGATGCCGACATGGTCATGGCCTTTGAAAGGCTATACTACAGCCAGGGCTGGAATCAACGCGTGCCGTACTCCCCTGCCATGCTGGATCGATATGAACGGCATAACAATGCCTGGTGGCGGAAATTTGAAAATGGTGAATGCGGCAAGGCGGAGCTGTTCCGGGAACGATTTACGGATTTTCTCGCGGAAACCGGCCTTTCCGGAGATCCCGGCCAGCTCAATGACCTATACTTCGACTTTTTAGGCCAGGGCGGTGTGGCATACCCGGGCGCTTTAGAACTGCTGGAGCTGCTGTCCCGGAATCACGCGCTCTATGTCATCACCAATGGGTACGCCCCCACAGCTCGGACCAGGATCGAACATTCCGGCGTGGGCCGCTATATTCAGGATTACTTTGTCTCGGAAGCCGTTGGGTACGCAAAGCCCGATCCACGGTATTTCGTGTATGTCGCGGAGCATATTCCCGGATTCGACAAGCGGGCTGCCCTGGTCATCGGCGATTCTCTTCTCACTGATATCCAGGGGGCGGTTAACGCCGAGCTTGACAGCCTTTGGTTCCATCCCCCCGGCCGTTCGTGGGAAGAAGGCAAGGAAGCTCCTTACACCTATCAGGCCGACAGCTTCGAAAAAATTTGGGAGATCATGACCCATGACGAATTATAAGATTTTTTTGGTGGAGGACGATCCGGTAATCGCTAAAACGGTAAGCGCCCATCTAACCATGTGGGGCTTCGAGGTGCGAACCGTTATGGATTTTGGCGCTGTGCTGGAGGAGTTTATGGAATTTGCCCCTCACCTGGTTCTGCTGGACATCGGCCTGCCTCACCGCAACGGGTATTACTGGTGCGGGGAGATCCGGAAGCGCTCCAAAGCGCCCATTGTGTTCCTCTCTTCAGCTTCCGACAACATGAACATCGTTACGGCTATGAATCTCGGAGGTGACGATTTCATCCCCAAACCCTTTGACCTTTCTGTTCTCACCGCGAAGGTACAGGCAATCCTGCGCAGGACTTACTCCTTTCAGGGCGCTGTGAATATTTTGGAGCGGGGCGGGGCTGCGCTGGACCTTTCCGCTGCATCCCTTTCCTGCCCCGGCGGGAAATTGGATCTGACAAAAAATGAGTTCCGCATTTTGGAGGTTCTGATGGAAAACGGGGGCCATGTGGTCAGCCGCAGCGATTTGATGAACCGGCTGTGGGAAAGCGACAGCTTTATTGACGACAACACCCTGACGGTGAACGTTGCCAGGCTGCGAAAAAAGCTGGAAGAAATGGGACTGCCCGATTTTGTGGTCACTAAAAAAGGGGTAGGTTATTTGATACCTTGACAGGATCGCTTGGGGAAAATTATGGACTTTTTTAAGAAGTATCTGAAGGATCACAGAAAGCTGATTGCTGCCGTGCTGGTGTCCACGGCGGTGTCGGCTTTTATTTTTTATCTGTACAACTTGCCCTTGGAAGCGGTACTTTACACGGCATGTCTCCTGTCCATTGTCCTGCTGGTGTTTTTTATTCTGCCGGACTTTCTTTCCTATGTCCGGCAGGTGAAAACCCTCCGGGAGCTGCGGCGTTCCATTTTGGATCTGTTGGACTTTCCCGCCCTTCCCGGCACCTTACCGGAGCAGGAGCTGATGAAGCTCTCCGCGAGCCTATGCGAAAAGATACAGGAGCTGGAGACCCTTTCCGCCGGGAAGCAAAAGGAAATGATGGACTACTATACCCTGTGGGTCCATCAGGTCAAAACACCCCTTTCCGCCATGCGGCTGATCCTGCGTTCCCCTGATTGGGAAACTTCTCCCCGGGAAACCGCCGACGCGCTGCTGCAGGAGCTGTTCAAGGTGGAGCGGTATGTGGAAATGGTGCTGGGCTATCTACGGCTGGATTCCATCAGTTCAGACTTGCAGCTGGAGTGCTGCGATCTGCATGACATTGTAACCAGGTCCGTAAAAAAATTCGCGCCCCAGTTCATTTATCAAAAGCTTTCCCTGGACCTGCAAAGCTTTGACAACCAGGTGCTCACAGACCGGAAATGGTTGGAGTTTGTGATCGAGCAGCTTCTCTCCAACGCCTTGAAATATACCCGGGACGGCGGCGTGTCCATTTTTGCGGACAGTAGCGACATGCTGGTAATCCGCGACACTGGCGCGGGGATTTCCCCAGAGGATCTTCCCCGGATTTTCGAACGGGGATTTACCGGCTGCAACGGGAGGATCGACACGGAAAATCACTCGACCGGCCTGGGCTTGTATCTAGTCAAACAGGTCTTGGACCGCCTGCAAAACCGCATTGAGATCATTTCCCAGCCTGGTCAGGGCACGGAGGTGCGGCTCTACCTTCACCGGAGCCGCTGGGAAGCCTTCTGAACCTTACAGAAATGTAAGGGCAGCCAGCCGTTTTGTAAGCTCAAGTTATGGATTTTGTAAGAAATGGACAGTATACTTTTTCTCGTAAAGCAAAGTGAGCAAAAGGAGAAAAAGCTATGTCACTATTAAACGTAAACAATTTAAAAAAGGTGTACGCCACCCGGCTGGGTGGGGCGCAGGTCCAAGCCCTGCAAAGCGTGAGTTTCACCGTGGAGCAGGGAGAATTCGTGGCCATCATGGGCGAATCCGGCTCTGGCAAAACCACCCTCTTGAATATCCTGGCGGGCTTGGATAAGCCTACCAGCGGCGAAGTATTCTTGAACATGCGGAACATCACCAGTCTGGCGGAACGGGAAATTTCTGCGTTCCGGCGGGACAATCTGGGCTTTGTGTTCCAGGATTTTAACCTCTTGGATACTTTTTCCGTACAGGATAACATCTTCCTGCCCCTGGTACTGGCGGGACGGAAATATGACGAGATGAAAAGCCGGCTGGACCCCATCTCCGTAAAGCTGGGAATCATGGAGATTTTACAGAAGTTCCCCTATGAAATTTCCGGAGGCCAGAAGCAGCGGACCGCCATTGCACGGGCCATTATAACCCACCCCCAGCTGATCCTTGCGGACGAACCCACCGGCGCTCTGGATTCCCGGTCCGCCGGGCAGATCATGGATATCTTTACCGGGATCAACCGGGAAAGCCAGACCATTTTAATGGTCACCCACTCTGTCCGGGCCGCCAGCTGCGCGGGACGCGTGCTGTTCATCAAGGACGGTCAGGTGTTCCACCAGCTGTACCGGGGCGGCATGACTAACGAGCAGCTTTACCAAAAGATTTCCGACACCCTGACTGTGATCGCCGCCGGAGGCAGCACCTCTTCGGACGCCGCTGGTATAGGCGAGGAGGTGCAACCATGAAAACAGGTTTTTATTGGAGGCTGGCGGTAACGAACATCAAAAACCACCGCCGGATCTATATTCCCTATCTGCTGTCCTCCATTGGAATTGCCATGATGTTTTACATCCTGTCGGCCTTGGGGCCCAGCATCCGGGAGGACGAAATGTACGGCGGCACCACCGTCGGCACCATGATGGAGCTGGGTTCCTATGTGATTGGCCTGTTTGCCGTACTGTTCCTGTTTTACACCAATTCCTTCCTCATGAAGCGGCGGAAAAAGGAGCTTGGTCTATACAACATTTTGGGAATGGAGAAATTCCACATTGCCAAAATGATCTTCCGTGAAACCCTGATCGTCGCCGCTTCCACCATTTTGCTGGGCCTGGGCTTCGGCATCCTCTTTTCCAAGCTGATGTTCCTGGCCCTGGGCAAGGTGCTGGATGTTGCCATTCCCATTGCCTTCGTGGTGCCAGGAGAAGCCGTATTGTACACGGCGGTGCTGTTCCTCTGCATTTTCTTTGCCACCATGCTCTGGAACATTTTGCAGGTACGGCTCACAAAACCCATTGAACTGCTGCACGGCGGGGAAATCGGCGAAAAGGAGCCAAAAGCCCACTGGCTGCTGGCGCTGCTGGGCGTCCTGCTGCTGGGCGGCGGTTATTATCTTGCCGTCGTTATCAATGACCCATTCTCCGCGCTGATGTGGTTCTTCGTGGCGGTAATTTTGGTCATCGTGGGTACTTACCTGTTGTTTGTAACTGGCATTACGGCCCTGCTGAAGCTGTTGAAAAAGAATAAGGACTTCTACTACAAGGCCAATCATTTTACCGCCTTATCCGGCATGTTGTACCGCATGAAGCAGAACGCAGCGGGACTTGCGTCCATCTGCAT
Organism: uncultured Acutalibacter sp.; assembly: GCA_964433105.1. Lineage (GTDB taxonomy): Bacteria > Bacillota > Clostridia > Oscillospirales > Acutalibacteraceae > Acutalibacter. The sequence continues at coordinate 5,659 of CAYSQF010000053.1, read as the reverse complement.
TTTGTTCACCTGCCTGCTGGTAACGGTCTCCACCACTTTTTCTCTCTATACCGGTATGGAGGACATCATCCGGGAACGGTATCCCAGGAACGTGATGATCCAATCTCTCGGTGCCAATGAAAAAGCCGAAGCGATGATCCGGGAAATCACGGCAGATGAGTGCGAAAAGGCGGGAATCGCCCCTGAAAACGTACTGGAACGCACCAGCCTGGGCAGCTTTGTGGCTTCCCGTCAGGACAATGCCTTTATGCTGGGTAACGATGTGTTCAGCAGCACCTACTCGGTCCTGCAATTTTTCGTGCTGGGGGAATTTAACAGCTTTTCAAGCCGTCAGGAAACTCTGGCAGCAGACGAGGTTTTCCTCTGCGACCCCAGAGGGACCTTCCCGGGCGGGGACACCATCCTCCTAAACGGGGAAAGCTTCCGGGTGCGCAAGACGGATTTTGACCTTTCCGACGGCGACTCCGCCGCAATGATCTATGAAACCTATTTTCTAGTGTTCCCCGATGAGGAAACGGTCCGCCGGGTGCTGGACGCTTCGCCGGACAGCGCAAAGGAGGTCATGATCCCCCATTACTACTACGGCTTCGATATTTCCGGGGACCGGGAGCTGGTTTCTCAGGTCGTAAAGGCCATTGAGCAGAGGTTTGGAACGGATTTTTCTACCGAGGATGCCAGCTTTAAAAGCCTTCTCGTAGAGGATATGAGTTCCGGCTACGAAAGCTATCTCTCCCTATACGGAGGCCTGTTCTTCCTGGGAATGTTCCTGGGGATCCTGTTCCTGCTCGGCACAGCGCTGATCATCTATTACAAGCAGGTTTCCGAGGGCTATGAGGACACACGTCGGTTCGGCATTATGCAGCAGGTCGGCATGAGCCGCAGGGAAGTAAAGCAAAGCATCCACAGCCAGATCATCCTGGTGTTCTTTCTTCCCCTGCTGACAGCGGTACTACACCTTGGCTTTGCCTTTCCCATGCTCCGGCAGATTTTAATAATGCTAAATATGACCGACTTCTGGCGGATCTTCGCTTCCTGCGCGGGCTGCGTGCTGGTGTTCGGCCTGGTTTACGCCGCAATTTACGCTGTTACCGCCAGGACCTACTACAAGATCGTGGAAACCGCTTCGGCGGAATGAGGGGCGCTTGTGAAATTGAATATTTTTAGCTTTCTCGGCTGGCTGATCAGCGCGGCGGGTTCCATCTTCAGTTTGCTTTTCAAAGGTACGATGGCAGTACTTTCCACCTTGGCAAGCCTATTTTCGGCCCCTTTTCGCTGGGGAATTGACGCCCTGCACCGCACCCCCTTCCAGTGGACACCCCTGTTTCTGTTGGGATACGCGCTGCTGATCCTTCTGCTGTTGATCTTTATCGGCCTTACCTTTTTGGCCAACCGAAACAGGAAATAAGCAAAAAATCTCAGGTACCGCTGCACAATATTCAAAGCTGAAATAGGTCAAGCGAATACGGCGCTGCTGTTTCCCGGGATATGTGAATTCTCTCACTTTTTTCCGCTGGCCTTGCGAAACAGGGAAAACTTCGCTATAATATAGGCTGTGTTGGCATGCGGCGATGGGTTCGCCTGTCCCCCGTGCAGATTTTTTTAGATCAGGTAATTAAAATGGCAATTTTAACTGTAAACAACATCACCCAAAGCTTTGGGGAGACCACCATTTTAGAGGATGTTACCTTCGAAATGCAGAAGGGGGAACGCATCGGCTTGGTGGGGGTCAACGGCAGCGGAAAAACCACGCTGTTCAAGGTCCTCACCGGGGAGTACACGCCCGATAGTGGCACGGTGGTGTTTTCCAAAGAAACCGTACTGGGCTATATGGAGCAGCATGTGTGCCGTGATTTTCAAAAAACAGCCCTGGAAGAGGTTCTCACCGTATTTGCTCCCCTGCTCCAAATGGAGCGGGAGCTGGAGGACCTGGCCGCCCTGCTGTCGCAAAATCCCTCGAAGACCGAGCTGGAACGGCTGATCTTGCGTCAAACCGAGTTGAACGACCGCTTTGTGGCCGATGGAGGGCTTACCTGCCGATCCCGGGCGCGCAGCGCTTTAAAGGGCCTGGGCTTTTCCGAGGAACAGCTCTACAATCGGGTGGGCGTTTTAAGCGGTGGGCAAAAGGCCAAGCTGCAGCTGGCAAAAATGCTGTTGGGCGGAGCCAATCTCTTATTGCTGGACGAGCCTACCAATCACCTGGACATCAATTCCGTGGAATGGCTGGAGGATTTTCTAAAAAACTATAGCGGCTCCTATATCGTCATTTCCCATGACAGGTATTTTCTGGACAAGGTGACCTCACGCACGCTGGAGCTGCAGGGGAAAACCCTGGCTTCCTACAAGGGCGGCTACACCCGCTACCTGGCTCTGAAGGAAGAAAAGCAGTTGGCCATGCAGAGAGTGTACGAAAACACTCAGAAGGAAATCAGCCGCATCGAAAGCATTATTGAGCAACAGCGGCGCTGGAACCAGGAACGCAACTACGTCACCATCCAAAGCAAGCAAAAAGCCATAGACCGTCTGGCCGCCACCCTGGAAAAGCCGGAGCAGGACCCGGAAGCCATCCGGTTCCAATTTCACGCCAGCCGACGCAGCGGCGACGACGTGCTTTTCGCCCAGGATCTTTCCCTGTCCTTTGACGGTGGAGAAAAGCTGTTCCAAAACGTAAACATAGAGATCAAGCGCGGAGAAAAGATTTTCCTCATCGGGCCAAACGGGTGCGGAAAAACCTCGCTGTTTAAAATACTGCTGGGCCAGTACCGGCAGGACGATGGTCTGGTGCGCCTGGGGACCGGAGTGGATATAGGTTATTATGAGCAATCCCAGTTGAGCCTGCATGATGAAAAAACTGTGATCGACGAAATTTGGGATCTGCATCCCCGCATGACTCAGACCGAAGTCCGCAGTGCGCTGGCAGTGTTCCTGTTTAAGGGAGAGGACGTGTTCAAACCCATCGGCGGCCTTTCCGGCGGGGAACGGGCCAGGATCCTGTTGCTGAAGCTCATGTTGAGCAAGGCCAATTTTCTTTTGTTGGACGAGCCTACAAACCATTTGGACATCGGCTCCTGTGAAGCGCTGGAGGATGCCCTTTCCGGCTATGACGGCACTCTGTTCGTGGTTTCCCACGACCGGTATCTCATCAACAAGCTGGCCGACAAGGTTTATACGCTGGACAAAACCGGAACCAGGCTCTATCTGGGCAATTACGATTACTATTTGGAAAAGCGGGAAGCGGAACGAGAAACTGAAGAAAAAAAAGCGGAACCGAAGGTAAACCTTTACAAGCTTCGGAAAGAGCGGGAAGCGGACCTTCGGAAGAAAAAGGCCGCTCTGGCCCGAGTAGAGCGGGAAATTGAGGAAAGCGACAGCGCTATCCGCCGGTGGGAGGAAAAGCTGCAGGATCCGGAGATCGCCACGGATTACGAAGCCATTTCCGAAGCCACGGAAAGGCTGGCTTCCCTCCACCAAAATTCCGACTCCCTGCTACTTGCCTGGACCCAGCTTTCCAAAGAGCTGGATGAAATGGAAAGCGAAACCGTGCAGTGACTCTGGAAAGCCGATCCTTTGCGGGATGCGCGCACGGAATCGTTTCATTGGACGCACTCAATTCTCATGCGTGAAATGCGGAAATTTGGATTTGCCAACAGACTTCAGCCCCGCTCGGGCCGGGAGGAAATTTTTATGAAAGTCAAATTTATCACCTTGGGATGCAAGGTGAATCAATATGAATCCGAAGCTATGCTGGAGTCCCTGCTGGAAGAGGGCTTTCAGAACGCTGAAGAAACCGAGGAAGCGGACGTGGTGGTGATAAATTCCTGCACCGTTACAGCCACCAGCGACCAAAAAGCCCGCCAGGCGCTGCGCCGGGCAAAAAAGCAAAACCCCGGGGCGGTAACGGTGCTTACCGGCTGCTGGCCCCAGGCTTTCCCCGAAGCGGCGGAGCGTTTCCTGGACGCCGATATTGTGTTGGGTACTACCCGCCGGGCTTCCCTGCTTGCCCACATTTTGGAATACCTTTCCTCGAAGCAGCGGATTGTGGACATTGTCCCCCATGAGACAGGGGAGCCCTTTGAAGCGCTGCGGGTTTCCTCGTTCCACGGCAGGACCCGGGCGTTTCTGAAAATTGAGGACGGCTGCAACCGCTTTTGCTCTTACTGCATCATCCCCTACGCCCGAGGGAGGGTACGATCCAAACCTTTGGAGGACATCCGCCGGGAAACGGAAGATCTTTCCTTGGGCGGCTACCAGGAGGTGGTGCTCACCGGCATCAATCTCCCAGCCTATGGCCAGGATCTGGGCCTTCACCTTTGCGACGCGGTGGAAGCCGCCTGTGAAGCGCCGGGGATCCGCCGGGTACGGCTTGGCTCTTTGGAGCCGGAACAGCTGACGCCGGATGTGATTGCCCGTCTGCAGCGTCAGGAAAAGCTGTGTCCGCAATTTCACTTATCTCTGCAAAGCGGGTGCGACGAGACTCTGCGCAGGATGAACCGCCATTACACCGGTGCGGAGTATCGGAAAATCGTGGAGGATCTGCGCCGGGCTTTTCCAAATTGTGGCATTACCACCGATGTGATGGTGGGCTTTGCCGGGGAAACGGAGAAAGAATTTGAAGCGTCTCTCCGCTTTGTGAAAGAGATTGCCTTTGCAAGGGTTCACGTGTTTTCCTATTCCCGGCGCCCCGGCACCAAAGCGTTCAACGCCCCGGACCAAGTGCCAAACAAGGTCAAGGAAGCGCGCAGCCGCCGGATGCTCCAGGCCGTTCAAGCTTCCCAGCAGGCTTTTTTGGAATCCCAGCTTAGCCGGACGGAGGAAGTCCTGTTCGAGCAGGCTGTAGCGAAAAACGTGTATGAGGGCTACACCCGGAACTACACCCAGGTCCGGATTGCTTCCGGACGCCCTTTGCACGGGCAGCTTCTGCCGGTGCGTCTCCTTTCCGCCGGCAGCGGCTTCTGCTTTGGAGAATTGGATGATGCAAAATCTGACCCACTCCCACAGCCGTGAAGCCGAGCAAGCCACGTTTCCAAGATGGGTGCCTTTAAACCGTACAAAAATAGGAGGGTCTCCGTTCAGCAACGGAAACCCTCCTATTTGTTGATTCAGCCCTTATCTTTTTTCCGCCGATTCAAACTCCGCCCGAAGCTTTTCCAGGGCCTTTTTTTCGATCCGGGAGATGTAGCTTCGAGAAATTCCCAGCCGCTTTGCCACCACCCGCTGTGGCTGCGGGCGATACCCTCGCAGGCCATACCGCATACAGATAATATCCCGCTCCCGCTGGGTGAGTGTGCTGTCCAAAAAACGGTACAGCCGCTCGCTTTTCATTTTCAGGTCGATGCTCTCCAAAATGGTGTCGTCCGTCGCCAGGGTATCCATCAGCGTCAGCGCATTGCCGTCCTTATCCGTGTCGATCGGCTCATTGATAGAAACATCCTGTGCGGTCTTTTTCCCCGCTCGAAAAAACATGAGGATTTCATTTGCTATCCGTACCTATCGGCACTTTTTCTCCGGCAGGAATGTTTGCCAAGTCAAGGTCCCCCTCGTCGCTGCCGAACAGATAGACGTGGACGTTTTCCCCGTCCCACACCACCTTGCGGATGAGTACCCGCAGGGCGGCTCTTTTTTGTTCCAGCGTAAAGGTGTCAAAGGATTTTCCAAAATCCCG
>CAYSQF010000052.1:0-13778 GCA_964433105.1 uncultured Acutalibacter sp. | reverse complement strand
CTATGCAGAAAAGAGATTACGCAGATGAACTTTATGACAAAATGGCGGAGGAACAGAGCAGATTTAAGGATTGGCTTCTAACCCAACCGCCGGAGGAGATCCTCAATCACGCCTATCGCTATGCCGTACAAGAGGATATTCTATGTGCGGTTGCAGAGATGGAGCTTAACCTCCAGCATATACGTAGCCGTTGTATGCCGCATCATGTGCGGAGAATAATGTTCCTCTTTGAATAGGGTCGAGTGTTGCTTCTGCGCCAATGGGATATATTTTTTGTAAATTTCCTCAATACAGGATACCGTCTTTTCGTGGGTCAAGCTGGAAAAGATATGCACATCGGGCATAGTTTCAATGTTGCTGTAAGCGATATATTTTCGTATCATTTGTCCACATGGACTGGCAATCAGCATTCTCCTTGTTTTGTTGCCTTTACCTGTAACGATCAGCCATACACTGTCGTTCTGTACCTGCACGTCACGCACACACAGGTCGCGGATTTCCTGCGCTCTTGCACCACCTTGCATACATGACATTCGGCAAAATCTTGTCACGGAGTCCTGTCCGTGAGCTTTCATCCAGTAAGTCTAACAAAACAGAGCCTTTCTCCAAGGTGAAAATCGTTCTTGGTTTTATACTGCATACTGAAGCATGAATATGTTCACCACTGCAATCACGATCTCCTGACGATTTTTCTTGTGGCTAAAAAGATAATCTCAATTAATATTTCTTTTTAATTTTTTGTGTTTTTCTTAAGAAAACATCACTATCAACAAGATGAAAATACAAGCTTTCGCAAGGCTTGCAAACAGAAAGCAGCTCTGCTTTTCGATAAAAATATTCGAAAAAGCAGAACCGCTTCAAAAAAGGCTGTTCAATCTCTCTATCAATCCGCCGAAAAAGCTGATAGTGCAGCTCACAAAGTGACATGGTAGCTTTTTTGTGAACCCATATTCACACTGCGTCCAGCCATTTACGGCCGGGACTGGTCGGAAGATGTCTCTGCATCGCTAGCGCCGAAGGACACATTCCCGCCCAAAGAGGATGTTCTGGAAGCGTTGTCGTCCATCAGGTCGGACACACCGTCGTCCCCCATCAAGGTACTGGCAGTGCCCTGGCTGTCATCGTCCCCTTCCAGGAAGGATTCCACCCGGCTTACGGCACCGCTGACATCCTCGCCCGCCTTAGAAACCACATCTCCCACTTTGGAAGCGGTGTTGGAAACCGTGTTTCCGCTATTCCCGGAACAGCCGGCCAGCAGCAGGGAAAGGGCCGTGCACAAAATCAGCAGGGAAAATCTCTTTTTTATCATTGCAAAAGCTTCCTTTCTTTCCGCTTCCGGCCGGAATTGCCAGAAACGCGAATTTTTATGACTGATAGATATCCTGTCCCATTCCGGCTGGAACATACGCCAGCCGGAAAATTTACGTTTTCGAACCACATAAACCACGAGTGAAATGCAGGAACGAGGATTTGTCGGCAAACTGGGCGAAATCCATGAGATTTCCACATTGCAAAACATTTTTCAAAATGATAGAATATCGTAAGAAAATTGTAAGGTCGTGACTGTATGATGATAACCACCGTAACGCTGAATCCTGCCATAGATTACACTCTTTACCCAGAGCGTTTTTCCATCGGAGACGTCTGCCGTTGCGAGGAATGTGTCCGCCTTCCGGGCGGGAAAGGGATCAATGTTTCCCTGCTACTGACCTCCTTGGGGGTGCAAAACACTGCCCTGGCCGTGGCAGGCGGCTTTACAGGACGGGAGATTGCCCGCCTGATGAAAGAAGCCGGGTGCCAAACGGATTTTCTGTACCTGCCCCGGGGGGATTCCCGCATCAATGTGAAGATCCGCACGCCAGACGGCAAGGAAACCGACCTAAACCCTGCCGGCCCCGCCGTGCCGCCGGAAACTCTGGAGCAGCTGGTGGGAAAGCTTTCCGCCCTGCCCGCCGGCGGGGGACTGGTGCTGGCGGGCAGCGTGCCGCCATCCCTTCCGGCGGATACTTACGCCCGCCTGCTTCGTCGGGTAGAGGGGAAGGATCTGCTCACCGTGGTGGATACGTCGGGGGATGCCCTGCTCGCCGCGCTGTCCTGCCGCCCGTTTTTGATCAAGCCGAATTTGGAAGAGCTGGGGCAGGCTTGCGGCATTGAGGTACACGATGTCATGACTGCAAAGGAGTGCGCGCGGGAACTGCAAGACCGGGGTGCCAGGAATGTGGCTGTCTCCATGGGAGAAAAAGGCGCTTTGCTGGTGGAAGAGAATGGAAAGGCACTGTTCTGCCGCGCCCCAAAAGGAATCTCGGTCTCCACCGTGGGCGCGGGAGATTCCCTGGTGGCCGGATTCCTGTATGGGTGGCAGCTTCACGGCACACTGGAGGGCGCTTTGCGCTGGGGTGTAGCCGCCGGGTCCGCCACTGCGTTTTCCCAGGGGATTGCTGCCGGGGAACAGGTAAAAAGTCTCTGGCCCCAGGTGGGGACGCCTCAGCCGCTGTAGATTTCTGCTCCGGTTCAACTGATTCGGCTTGACACCGAAGCGGTTTCCTCGTAAAATAGACAGTAGTTATTTGACAGGGCAGGAAAAGCCGCAGACGAAAGTGTAGGAAGGAATTGCCATGAATACTAACGGCGAAAAGCCCGTAGAAGAGGAATACCGTTCCTCTCAGCTATACAAAACGCTTACCGGCTCTGGAATTTCGGTGGCGGATAAGATTGCGCAAGGACTGGGAAAAGCGGCCCAGGGGCTGGACAGCGCTCTGGAAACCGTGGCCCCGGTGGTGAAGCGCGGCGTAAATCAGGTGGGAAATTATCAGCAGGCCACCGAACAGCCTGCCGGAACCCGGACTACCCAGACAGTGCCGGCCCAAGGGACAGGCCAGGTGCAGACGGACATAGAGGGGAAATATTCCTACCAATACCAATATTCCTACTCCCAGCAGAACACCGCACCGCAGCCCCCTCAACCGGTCTCTCAGCGGCCCACCCAGGCGGGACAACGTCCTCAGGGCGTAACCCCCGCGCCCGCGCCGCAGATGCCCCAAATGAAGCTGGTGCGCAAAGGCAGCTCGGTCAAGTTCTACCTTACCGGTGCCGTCGCCATCATTTACGCCCTGTTTTTCCCATTGTACGAAGTTTCCCATTTCATTGTATTTATCCTGTTGCTTTGCGGGGTGTTTCTCCTTTCCGGGCAGCTGTTCCGGGGAAAAAAGGAGTTTGTGCCCGTCCAGCCGGAAAAGCCCAAGGAAAAACCCAAGCCCGAAGTGGAGAAGCCCTCCGACACCGGCAACCCGGAGGTGGATAAGCTCATCGACGAGGGCCGGGAATCCCTAAAGAAGCTGCGGGCGGCAAACGACGCCATTCCCGACGAGACGCTGTCCGAGGACATTGACAGAATGGAAAAAGCCGCCGCTGATATTTTCCGCTTTATCGCGGACCATCCGGAAAAGGCTTCGCAGATCCGGAAATTCATGAATTATTACCTGCCCACCACCCTAAAGCTTTTAAATAGTTATCAGCGGCTTGCCAGTCAGTCGGCCAAGGGGGAAAACATTACCTCTACCATGTTCAATATTGCCGGCATGATGCACACAGTGGCAGACGCCTTTGAGAAACAGCTGGATGCCCTGTTTACCGATGAAGCAATGGATGTTTCTGCGGATATTTCCGTGTTTGAAACCCTGTTAAAGCAGGAAGGTTTTGTCGAGGAGAAAGGCGAAAAGCTTTAACGCCTTTCCAAAAGCGCCGTTGGCTTTTATAATTGTACATCGTACGTCAATACTATTCTGCAGGAGGAACCGGATATGGAAAACGAAGAGATCAAGCTGACGTTGGAAGCGGAGGAACCGAAAGCTCCGGCCCTTACCTTAGAGGGCGTCCCCGATCTGACCCTGAATTCTGAGGCCCAGCCCCAGGAACAGACGGCGGATTCTGTGGTGTTGGATGAATCCAGCCTGACCCCAGAGGAACAGAAGGTCGTGGACGATTTTGCCGAGAAGATCGATATCACCAATTCCAGCATGGTGCTGCAATACGGCGCCGCCGCGCAGAAGAAAATCGCTGCTTTTTCCGACACAGCCCTGGACAAAGTACGCACCAAGGACCTGGGGGAGATCGGCGACGAAATTTCCAGCCTGGTGGTAGAGCTGAAGGGCTTTGACATCGACGAGGAAGAAAAGAAAGGCATTTTCGGCTGGTTTAAAAACACCGGCAATAAGATTGCCGGCATGAAAGCCCGGTACGACAGCGCCGAAGCCAACGTGGATAAAATTGCCGCCGCTCTGGAAAGCCACCAGGTTCAGCTGATGAAAGACGTGGTAATGCTGGATAAGCTGTACGAAATGAACTTGAACTATCACAAAGAGCTTTCCATGTACATCATTGCCGGCAAAAAGAAGCTTCAGCAGGAGCGCGTCACCACGCTGGTGGAAATGCAGAACAAAGCCAAGCAGTCCGGTTTGGCAGAGGATGCCCAGGCGGCCAACGATTTCGCTCAGCTCTGCGACAACTTTGAAAAGAAGCTTCACGACCTGGAGCTGACCCGTATGGTCAGTGTGCAGATGTCTCCCCAGATACGGTTGGTGCAAAACAACGACAAGCTGATGACGGAGAAGATACAGTCCACCCTGGTGAATACCATCCCCCTGTGGAAAAGCCAGATGGTGCTGGCTCTGGGCGTGGCCCATTCCGCCCAGGCGGTCAAGGCGCAACGGGAAGTGTCCGATATGACCAACGAGCTGCTGCGAAAGAATGCGGAAAAGCTGAAGATGAGCACCATCGAAACCGCGCGGGAATCCGAGCGCGGCGTGGTAGATATGGAAACCCTGCGGATGACCAACCAGTCCTTGATTCAAACCCTGGACGAGGTGGTCAAGATTCAAGACGAGGGCCGCGCCAAGCGTCAGGCCGCTGAGCAGGAGATTGGCAAGCTGGAAGGCGAGCTGAAGCAGAAGCTCTTAGACATCCACTCCTAGCGGAGGGCAAGTCGCGGGGTCGCTTGGTCCTCTCGTTCGTTGAAAATAGAAGCTGTCCATGCAGTCGCGAAGTGAGACTGATTCTGCGGAGAGCCAAGTAAAAGTTTTGCGGTTCCTTTTTTCAAAAAGGAACGAAGGAGTTTCTTATGAAGAAAAAAAGTGCCATTGGCGCGCTGTTTATGGCGGCGGCTATCCTGGTTTCCGTACCTTTGGGCGTAAACCGTTCCTTTGCGCGAATGCGGGAAGAGGTGGAGGGCCAGTATTACTTTGACCTGACCGGTTACGCTATCTGGGAGGGCATCGACAAACGGATGGACGCGGCGAAGAATCTGCTTACCGTGGCGGAAAAGTATACGGAGCAGGACCCGGAGCTTGACGTATACATGGATAGTCTGGAAAGGGCGATTACACAGTGCGAGAATACCTATTTTTATGACATTGAGGATGTCGGTGAAACTGTGCGGTACAATTCCCACATGGGCGAGGAAGCTCAGAAGCTCGCCGATCGGCTGGAAACGCTGGATCTTTCAGAGAAGGATGCCAAATACCCCCGTCAGCTGATGGCGGATCTGGATGCCGAACAGGATAAGATCGAACGAAGCAGCTTTAACGACGCGGTGCTGGAATACAACCAAAAGCGGGAAAAATTTCCCGCCAGCGTTTTAGCTCCCCTTTCCGGTGTGAAAGAGATTGTCCCCTTTGGGGCGGGTTCCGGCAGAAGTTCCGAAACAGCCATTTCTGATGAGGAATAAATACCGCGGCAATTTGTGTTTTTTGAAAGGAACCGCATATGAAAAAACGTTTTCCTAAACCGCTTGCCCTCTTTATGACTGTCATCCTGGCGGTCTCTTTCCTTCCCCGTACGGTGCTGGCCGCCGTACCGGACCGGCCCTCCAATCAATATGTGCTGGACAGCGCTTCGGTGATTTCCAGTACCACAGAGGATGAGATCGTTTCCAAAAATAAAACACTGTTTCAGGAAACAGGGGCGGAGATCGTGGTTGCCGCCGTGGACTTTCTGAACGGCGAGTCCATTGACGATTACGCCTATGATTTGTTCAGCGCCTGGGGCATTGGATCCGCCGAACGGAATAACGGTCTGCTGCTGGTCATGGCAGTTGCGGAGGACGATTACTATGCCCTGCCCGGCTATGGAGTGGAGGACTTTTTCAGCGGTTCCCATTTGCAGGATATTTTGGACCAATATGTGGAACCTTCCTTCGCGCAGGGGGACTACGACAAAGCTGCCCTGGAGTTTTTCAACGCAGCTTACGCCGAACTGCGGGACTTCGATTACAACGACGGCTATGGCGAAGCCGAGGACTTTGACCAGGGAGGAAATTATGAGAATTATGACGATTACAATGAGGATGGCTGGTCCGGTCCTGCCGCTTTGGCGTCCTCGCTGTTTTGGGTTGTGATCCGGATCGTGATTGCCGTCGTCGTGGTGGTGCTAATCCTCTGCGTGGTTCGGGCCATCACCCGGGGCGGGGGTGGCCCCCGTGGTGGAAGCGGCGGCGGTGGCGGCTTCTGGGCAGGCATGTTCTTGGGAAACATGCTCGGGAACAGCCGTCACAGGCATCGGAGCGCTCCCCCTCCGCCTCCCGGCGGTTTTGGCGGGTCCCATCCTCCCAGAAACGGTTCTGGCGGCGGGGCCGGCGGACATTCCGGCGGTTTCCACAGTGGCGGCGGGGCTTCCAGAGGGAGCGGCAGCTTCCACGGCGGCGGAGGGTCCCGCGGCGGCGGGGCCGGCCGAAGATAGCTGGCGGGTGGCCGCCTTGGAACGGAAAAATTATTTCCTGTTTGATTTAGACGGGACTGTCACCGACACTGGCGAGGGCATTATGAATAGCGCTCAGTACGCCCTGGACGCCTTTGGAATCCACAACGAGCCGGAAGCAGCTCTGCGGCGGTTTATCGGCCCTCCTTTAGATGTCTCCTTCCGGGAATTTTACGGCATGACGGAAACGCAGGCCTTGGGCGCCATAGAAAAATACCGGGAGCGCTACCGGGCAGAGGGCATATTTGAAAGCCCGTTATATCCGGGCATGCTGGAACTGCTTCGGGAACTGTCTCAATCGACGGCAGTCCAGGGCGGCAACGTTTGCCTTGCCACGTCCAAACCGCTGTATTTTGCGAGACAGATTTTAAAGCTGCGAAATGTGGAGCAGTATTTTTCAGTAATCACGGGGGCAAATATGGACGGCACCATGACTGACAAGGCCCAGGTGATTGGAGAAGCTCTCCGACAGCTGGGAAATCCGCCAAAGGAAAAGGTCGTCATGGTCGGTGACCGCCGGCAGGACATTTTAGGCGCTCACACGCAGGGCTTGGAAAGCATCGGCGCGGGGTACGGTTATGGCGAGCCAGGAGAACTGGAAGCCGCAGGAGCATCTAAAATCGTTTCCACGGTAGAAGAGCTAAAAAGGCTATGCCTTTGTCTTTGCACAGCCGATGTATGAGTTTAGAAAACCGAAAAAGCCGGTTCGATATAAGAAGGGAATGGGAATGTCAGAAAAAAGGAAAAAGCTTTTAAAGATATTTTTCATTGCTCTGGCCGCGGGGGTGCTCACCCTGATTGTTTCCCTGGTGATGACCAACTGGGGCGCCGTATACCGGGAGATACCGGAAAACGCATCCGAGTGGAAAACGCCGGAAAACGAGGAAGTCCAGGCTAAAGTGGAAGAAATTTCCCAGCGGATCCTGTCGGGCGGTAACTACGGCTTTGACGATCTGCTGTACGTCCTGGACCACGACAGCGCTGCCGGAGAAAAGGTAATCGCTTACCTTACCGAGCAGGGGGAACTCACATCCTCCTTTCCACAATAAAAATTTTTAAGCGGGACGAAATTTCGCCCCGCTTTGTTATACCAATATGCCAAACAAAAAACACCGGCCGAGCCGGTGTAAGATGCGCGTAAATACATATCAAGCCGCAATGTTCCTATTTCTCCAAAGCGATCGGGCCGGTGCGGGAAACCTCTTTCACGCCAAAGGGACGAACCAGGTCGAAAAGGGTGTCGCATTTCTCAGATGCGCCGGCGTATTTCAAGGTAACCGTTCCTTTGCCCACATCTGCTACCTCCGCCTTCATCAACGCGGCGATCTGGTTGATCTCTCCAAAGCTCTGGGTGTCGCAGCTGATCTTGATCAGCATCAGCTCGGCCTGCACGGAATCCTGCCCTAGGGATCGCACCTTGATCACGGGAATGATCTTGTTCAGCTGCTTTTCCATCTGCTCTAAAATATAGTTGTCCCCCTGGCCCACAATGGTGATGCGGGACAGGCCCGGATCCTCGGCGGCGGCCACTACCAGGCTGTCGATGTTGTACCCGCGCCGGGAAAACAAGGAAACCACCCGGCTCAGCACACCGGGCTGGTTTTCTACCAAAACGGACAGGGTGTATTTCATAGCTTTCACGTCTTCCTTTCAGGTCATTTTGGGTCTGGAGCTTCTGTTTCGGAAAACTGGTTGAAATCCGGCACATACGCATGGGATGCGGCGGCCCGCTCCTGCACGAAGCCGTCCAGTCCCAGGGCAAACAGCTTTTCCTGCACCTTCCGCAGCTCCCGCTTGGTGACATGCCGCAGAAGCTCCGGAAAGTTTTTCCCCGCCGGAAAATGCGGCCGGGGCGTATACTGGGCCATCAAGCTGACAGGGACGCCGGGAAACTCCCGGGCAATCTGTTCCAGCACCGCAATGGAATTTCGAGTATGCCCCGGCAGGATCAGATGGCGGATTAACACCCCGCGGACCATCAAACCGTGAGCGTTGTACTGGGCGGGGCCGGCCTGCCGCACCATTTCCCGGATAGCGGCCAGGGCTGTCTCGGGGTAATCCGGCGCCTGGGAAAGCGCCGCCGCCAGCTGCTGATCCGCATATTTGAAGTCCGGCAGGTAAATGTCGACCAGGCCTTCCAGCGAGCGGAGCGTTTCCGGGGACTCGTAGCCTGAGGAATTGTATACCACCGGGACGGGCAGCTTTTTAAGCAGCAGGGCTTCCCGAACCAAGGGCGCGAAATGGGTGGGCGTGACCAGGTTGATGTTGTGTGCGCCTTGGTGGATCAGATCGAAAAAGATTTCGCTCAGCTCCTCGGGGGAAACGGTTTTTCCAAGGTTTTGGGGCGGGGCGTCTTTCTCAGGACCGCTGATCTCCCAATTTTGGCAATAAATGCACCCTAGGGAACAGCCGGTAAAAAACACTGCGCCGGAGCCTTTGTCCCCGCTGAGGGGCGGCTCCTCCCAGAAATGCAGGGCGGCCCTGGCAACGCGCATTTTCCCACCGCTCCTGCAAAATCCCTCCCCAGACTTTTCCCTGTTGACCCCACAGCCACGGGGGCAGATCCGGCAGGCTGTTAAAGGCGCGGGATGTTCCCTTTCCATAAAGCACTATCCCCTCAGCGCCAAAAAGGCGCAGTTGCTGCCCCGTTTTCCCCTGGTTTTCCGATGGGAAAACAGCAGGTCGCTTTCGCACATGGTGCAGACGTTCCCCACAATGATGCGCTCCGGCGGGACACCCGCTTCCAACAGGTACCGACGGTTGCATTCCCACAAATCCACGTGGTATTTCTCCTGATCCGGCTCACCGTTTTGAAGGTGCACCGTCACCGGCCCGGTGACAAAACAGTCCGCGCCGGACAAGGAAAACCTCTCCTGGAGCTTTAGAAACTCCTGCGCCACCGGTTCATCCACTTCAAAGCAGTCCCGGCAGATGGAAGGCCCTATGGCAGCGGCCAGATCCGTCGGCTCGGTACCGAATTCTATCGCCATCCGCTCCACCATCACCTTTGCCATCCCCGCCGCGGTACCCCGCCAGCCGGCATGGGCCAGGCCAATGGCATGGTGTTTTTCATCCACAAAGTACAAGGGCACGCAGTCCGCGCAGTAGATCGTCAAAGTCACCCCGGGCTGGTTGGTGCACAGGCCGTCTATGCTTTCCATATCCTTTTCTCTCCAAATGCAGATTCCCCGCTGCTCGGTACCCACCCGGCGGACATTCACATGATGATCCTGGGCCCCCGCGGTTAAGGACTGGACATCATACCCAGCGGCGGCACAGAACCGGCGGTAATTTTCCGCTACGTTTTCATCGATGTCTCCCCGGCCGAAGCCCAGGTTCATGGCGGCAAATTCCCGCTGGCTAACTCCGCCCAGCCGGGTAGTAAAGGCAGCGTTTACCGTTTTACAGGCCTCCAGGGCGGGGAAACGCAGAACTCCCACCTGGCCGGAAATGTCCAATCTCATATTTCCCAGCGGGCCGGGAACGGTTTCCCTGGGTGGTTCGATCACAGCTACAGGATAAGTTTTTTTATGCACGGCAAGCCCCTCGTATTTCTGTTTGACCACCAGCCGCCCTGCAAAGGGGTAGCCGCAGGCAGTGCAGCGGAATTCTGCCCGGAAACCTTTGTTTTTCAACACCCAGCCTGAGGTACGCTTTCCGTTTTCCCCGCATTTTGGGCAGGCAAACCGCAGGTGGCTTTTTTGGATCAACGGATTGTGCAGGTCGCAGACATACACGGTCTTAAAGGTGATCCTGCGGTAAAATTCCCGGTCACATACCTCGACAAAAGGCCGGAGAATTTCCGGGTCGTAAATCTGTTTTAAAATTTCCAGTGTCATCAGGCTGTCATCCAAAGCCCGATGGTGTTCCATACTGGAAACATCCAGCCGGAGCATTTCCGCGGCAGCGGATAGGCCCAGCTGCTCCCGAGAGCCGCTGTCCAGACGCTTCTGGGCGAAACGCTGCAGGTCACAGTACTGGGTGAGGAAGGGCACTTCTTCCCGGCCGCTGAAATACCGGCAGTTTTCGATCAGCGTCAGCACGTCCGAAGTACCCCAGGTCATAAGCACGCAGTCCCCGGCCCATTTCCGAAACTTGCTGACGGCCCCCATAAAGCTCAAGCCCTCGGTCAGGCTTTCCACCGTAAGGTTTGTCAAACTGGCGGTAATGGCGTTGAGCCGCTTACCCACCTGGGGCTTTACAAAACAGGTGAATGTGGATTTCTCTTCCAGGTTCGGCCCGCATTTTACCGCGCCGAACTCGATGATCTCATTGATATAGCCCCGGAGCCGCCGGCTGTACGCCGCATTCCACTCCAGATCCAGGATTACGATATCCACCGGCAGTCTCCTTTCATATACTGACGCGCCATTACTTCTTTTTGCTTGCCTGCTTCATCCGCAGCTCTTTGGACAGGATGGTTTTACGCATGCGCACAGACTTGGGGGTGATCTCTACCAACTCATCGTCGGCGATAAATTCCAGGCATTGCTCTAAGCTCAGCACGGAATGGGGGACCAGCTTTAAGGCTTCGTCGGCTCCGGAGGATCGGGTATTGGTGGCGTGCTTCTTCTTGCAGACATTCACCACAATGTCCTCGTTTTTTGGATTGGAGCCTACGATCATCCCCTCGTACACCTCTACTCCAGGTCCAATGAACATCCGACCCCGGTCCTGGGCGTAAAATAGGCCGTACGCGGTGGATTCCCCGGCTTCGTGGGCGATGATGGATCCCTGGGTCCTTTGCTGAATATCGCCCTTGTACGGCTCGTAGCTGTCAAACACATGGTTCATAATGCCGTTGCCGTTGGTATCTGTCAAAAACTCGGACCGGTATCCCATCAGGCCCCGGGCGGGGATTTTAAACTCCAAATGGGTAGTCCCGGATTCCCGGCTCCCCATATTTAAAAGCTCCGCTTTTCTGGCGCCGATTTTCTCCATGACCACTCCCACATAGCTGTCGGGGACTTCGATCATCAAAAGCTCCATCGGTTCCAGCTTTTTTCCGTCCTTTTCCTTGTAGATTACCGTGGGCGGAGACACTTGGAATTCATAGCCCTGGCGGCGCATCTGCTCGATAAGGATGGAGAGGTGCAGCTCGCCTCGGCCGGAGACCTTGAAGCAGTCGGTAGAGTCGGTTTCCTCCACCCGCATGGCCACGTTTGTTTCCACTTCTTTAAACAGCCGGTCCCGCAGGTTTCGGGAGGTCACATATTTTCCTTCCCGGCCGGCAAAAGGAGAATTGTTCACCAGGAACATCATGGAAACGGTAGGCTCGTCGATCTTCACAAAGGGCAGCGGCTCTACGCAGTCCACCGCGCAGGCGGTCTGGCCGATGTTCAAGTCGGTAATGCCGGACACCGCTACAATATCCCCCAATCGGGCGGACTGAGCTTCCACCCGCTTCAAGCCCTCAAATTGGTATAGCTTGGCGACTTTGGCGTTTTTCTGCTGGTCGGAACCGCCGCCGCAGATGGTGACAGTCTCCCCAACTTGGATAGAACCGCGCTCCACCCGTCCAATGCCGATACGGCCTACGTAATCGTCATAATCGATGTTGGAAAACAGCACCTGAGTAGGGCCGTCCAAGTCCCCCTGGGGTGCGGGAACCTGCTGGAGAATCATCTCAAACAGGGGCTTCATATCCGTACCGGGCTTTTCCGGATCCGGCGTGGCGTAGCCGTCCCGAGCGGAAGCGTACACCACCGGGAAATCCAACTGATCGTCGTTGGCGCCCAGCTCGATGAACAGGTCCAGCACCTCGTCCACTACTTCGGCGGGACGCGCGCCGGGGCGATCGATCTTGTTGATCACCACCACGGGCTTTTTCCCCAGACCCAGGGCTTTTTTCAATACAAACCGGGTTTGGGGCATGCAGCCTTCAAAGGCGTCCACCAGCAGGAGCACGCCGTCTACCATCATCAGCACCCGTTCCACCTCGCCGCCAAAATCGGCGTGGCCGGGAGTATCCACAATATTGATTTTCGTGCCCTCATACATGATAGCGGTATTCTTGGACAAAATGGTAATGCCACGCTCCCGCTCCAGATCGCCGGAATCCATGACCCGCTCCGCCACCGCCTCGTTCTGGCGGAAAACGCCGCTCTGCCGCAGCAGCTGGTCTACCAATGTGGTCTTGCCGTGATCTACGTGAGCAATGATGGCCACATTTCTCAAATCTTCTCTCGTACCCATTTCTTACAAATCCTTTCTTTTCACGCTAACTTGATTATTATATCACTGTTACCGCCATTTGAAAAGGAAAAAATGCGGTGAAATGAGAAGCACAGCTTTTTCAAATTAAATACCATGGCCAGCAGGGACAGTTCCGCGCATACATTTGCCTTTCCTTTGGTGAGGAAGCTGCGGAAACCAAAGTCGTTTTTCATCTGAATTTAGCGCAAATACCGGTTGATCTCCGCGCTCATATACACTAAACCGGTCTTGTGTTTTAGAGCTTTTATTCACAAACTAATTTTAACGCAAAAATGCGAGAAACCAACCCCTTCGGGCTGACCTCCCGCATTTTTCAAACTATTTATGCAATGGACTCCACGCTTATTCAATTTCCAGATGTTTGGGTTCAGAAAGTGCTTCCTGTTTTTTCGGCAAGGTCAATTTCAGCACACCGTTTTCATACTTTGCTTTGATGCCCTCGGTGTTGACCGAAGATACATCAAACTGACGGCTATACTTCCCGTAGGAACGTTCCACCCGGACATACTTTTGTTTTTTATCCTTTTCCTCGTGCTCTGAATGACGCTCGGCGTTAATCGTTAGCGTGCTGTCGGAGATATCGAGATGAATATCCTTCTTATCAAATCCGGGCAAATCCGCTTCCAGGACATAATGATCGCCTTCGTCAGTGATATCTGTCTTGAACTCCGCAATATCTCCGCTGTTGAAGAAGGAACCGAACGGTTCGGAAAAGAACCTCTTTTCAAATTCTTCCATATCTTGAAATGGATTGTAAGCAATTTCATTCTGATGTTTGCGATAAGGTCTAAGCTCAAACATAATAAATACCT
>CAYSQF010000051.1:0-14535 GCA_964433105.1 uncultured Acutalibacter sp. | reverse complement strand
TCGTTCCTTTGAGAAACGCCAGCAAACGTGCTGCTTTTTTGTATTGTACTTCCTTTTCCGGAATTTGTAAAGGCAGCCTATTCAGCGGAACACAGGCTGAAGCTGGCGGTTCTCCAGGGCGGCAGCGATACTCTGGCTCAGCAGGGAGAAATCCGCCACCAGTGAAAAGGGCTTTTTCTCCGGGTCGTCCTGGCTGACTGGGACCAGGTACACGTTTTTCGTATTCAGCAGCCGAAGCAGGTTTGGCCCGGACGCCCCCAAAGAATCATTGCTTGCTACGCACAGGACCACCGGAATGCCGATACGCAGGGAAGATTTTACCGCCATCGTCACTGAGGTGTCCGTGATCCCTCCGGCAATTTTTGAAAGGGTATTCCCCGTGCAGGGGCACACCGCCATCACATCCACCAGCTTCTTAGGCCCGATCGGTTCCGTTTCCGGGATCGTGTGCAGGACCTTCCGGCCGGACAGTTTTTCTGTTTTCTCAATAAAATCCGCCGCTTTGCCGAACCGGGTGTCCGTTTCGTATACATTCTGGGACATCACCGGCAGGATCTTGTACTCCCTGCTCAGGCGTTCCATCTGTGACAGTGCCCGGGACAGGGTGCAGAAGGAGCCGCACATGGCAAACCCCACAGTTTTCATGGGAATCATCCTTTCATTCCTCCATCATATTGTATACGGTTTCCTTGATCAGTTCACCGGAGGTTCTGGGGGACATCCGGCCGGGAAGGGAAGATGCTTCCCGAACCCGCAGACCCAGACGTGCCGCCGCTTCCAAATCCACGCCGCCGGGGCGGGACGCAAGCTCCAGGATCAGCGCGTCCGGGCGTTGGCGGGACAAGAGCTGAGCGGTGAGCACTCTGGCGGGAACCGTGTTGAAAATCAAGTCGTAGTCACCGCCAACATCCCGATACCGCAAGGGACCGCATCCCAACGCACGAATGGCGGTAAGGTCCCGAGGTTTTCTTGCGCAGCAGTCCACTGCGGCACCCAGTCCCTTCAGGTCCAGGCAAAGGGCCTTGCCGATCCTGCCAAAGCCGGTAACCAGACAGCGGGAGCCGTTGATCGCCCCCTCGTACTCCTGAATAGCCATGCCTACCGCACCTTCCGCCGTCAAAAAGGCGTTGCCCACCATCAGCTCTTCCCGGGAATAATAGTCGAAAGCCGCCACGCTCCCCCAAATTTCCGAGGTTGCGTACAACTTCTCCATTAGGCCGCCATACACGGTTTTCCCAGCGAACATGGCGGCAAAGCTGTCATCCAGCGGCAGTTTTTTGGCCGAAAGGGCGGTATTTAGTGTTTTCCCATCGCGGGTGGCGGGCAGGGGCAGAATGATAACAGAGCATCTGGCCGCCAGCACATCAGGCTCCAAGCTTTGCAGGATTTCGGCGCCCTGCGCCTGCTCCAGGCAGCTGATATACACGGGATATCCGTCCGCGGCCAGGGAACGTGCCAGGTAAATCTGCCGCAGATCTCCACCCAACACCCCAAAAACACTGTTGCTTGACATGGTTCCTCAAACCCTTTCCGGCGCAAATTCATGGACAAAGCCCCGGACAGGAAAACCCGCCCGGACGTATTCCATTCTATGGCGTCCGGCGGGCTTTGGTGATACTGTAACTATGAAAGGGTAAACTTTTCTCAACATATGGAAAGTCCCCTGGCATCAGGGGACTTTCCATAATAAGTTAAATTTTCGCGGCTGAATCCTATGCTCAGGATTTGTCTTTTGGCTTTGCCGCCAGGGCCGCCAGGTAACCTAGGAAAACGGCGGCGGTGGTGCCTGCGGCGCCGGCAGTAAGCCCGCCAGTGAAAATTCCCAGGAAACCTTTCTCGTGCACGGCTTCCCGCACGCCCTCGGACAGCGTCCAGCCAAAGCCGGACAGCGGCACGGTCGCCCCGCAACCGGCAAATTCCGCCAGGGGCTTATAAATCCCCAGTGCGCCCAGGACTACGCCCACCGTGACGTACAACACCATGATTCGGGCCGGCGTCAATTTGGTGAGGTCCAGCAGAAGCTGGCCAATCACGCAGATCAGGCCGCCCACCCAAAAGGCGTTGAAATATTCCATTGCAATCATCCTTTTCCATTACTTCTTGCCGGTAGTGTTTCCCGAAAAAAGGCAAATCATGCAAAACGGCACGGCTTATTTATTGATCTTCAGAACGCTTGACAGAACCCTCGCCGCCCATCAGGGCCGTCATTTCTTCAATGCGCTCCAGTGGGAAGGGCGGATTGCAAAGGGGCTTCAAGGCAATAGACATCAGCTTCATGGGATTGTCATCCGCCGCGATCCTGTTGGAGCTGAGCGCCCCGCACCGGCGGCACCTGTGGATAATCGCCCATTCCCCGTTGCTCCGCACCCACACCGCAACAGGGTCCATCAGCCCGCCGCAGTCGGACTCCCGGTCGCCCGGCTTCACATCCACATGAAGGCTGACAAGGCAGTTGGGGCAGTGGTTCCGGTGATCACTGCCCGCTCCGCCGGGGACCACCTCTCTCCCGCAGTGCTTGCAAACAAAGGTGTCGTTGCAGGCATGGCTTTTGTAGTAGCCCTTTTCAAACTGTTTTCTTTTGTTTTCCCGGTTCATAATCTATAAACCCCTTTCCAAATCTTGAATGTGCCGATCAAGCGCGGCCGTCGGGAGAATCTTTCCTCCTTTTCTTACGGAGAAGGGCAGGCACACCGTACAAAAACGCCCAGGTCAGGCCACAAATGATAGGAATCCCCACTAAATATCCCGGCGTCCCAAGCCAGGACTGGAACAGCGTAAGCGGGTTTCCCTCTCCGGCATACCGCAAAAACATAAAGTTGGTATCGAGAATAAAATTGAGCACATACACGCAGGCTACCACTGCCAGGCACGCCGGCAGCAACCGCAGAAACCGGCGAAAATTCGGTCGGAACCCTCCCACAAGCAGAACCAGGGGATATAAAAACAGCAAAATATGGGCGGTAAAGCTGTGAATACACAGCGCATTCGCAAAGGGAAGATAGGACCAGCCGGGAAACAGCAGGGCGAAAAATGCCCCGGGCAGGCACACGGCGTACAGCACCTCCCGCAAAGCGGGACAGGGTTTAAACGCATCCGCCGCGATCAGGAAAATGTTGATGCTGCACAAGTGCAAAGGCAGGAAATCCGGCTTAAATCTGCCCGTTCCCAAAGTGACGGCGTATTTCGCCAGTTCATCCAAAATGAGCAGGGACGCCAAAACCCGGCGGCAGTGCTGGCGTTTTTTCTCTTCCCAACCCCGGTAAGCCGCTCCCAGCACAATACATAGCAGCAGCCAAAAGGCCAGCCAGAGGAGATGTCCCCCACCCCAAAGTGAAAAGCCCTTTCCCGCAGGAATGGTAAATCCCGTATCCCAAAAATATTTCATAAAATTTCACCCCAACACAGCTTCCGTCATCCTGCGAACCGTTTCTTCCATCCGATCGCGGTCCCCGCTTTCCCGGCCCAGATAAGCGGCGATGGCTTCCCGCAAGGCCGGCAGCCCCGCTTTTTGGGAAGCTTCTCCCCCCTTCAATTTGCCGGAAAGGATGTTTCTCCGAATCTCCCGATATAAAAACTTATACGCCGGAAGATTCCCTCGACGGTCCAATTCGTAGGTGAGCACATTATCACTTTCTGAGCTGCCGCCATACAGTCAAATAGCCGTGTTTTCAATCGATTTTAGATTGAGTATGGAAGAAATAGGGATGTTTGTCAAGAATAATTTGGCGAAATCACGGTGCGCCCACCGAAATGCCCTGCGGCCTCCATTTCCCGGTGAGGTAATGGATTGTAAACAGGACGAACAACAGCAGGTTATGTACGATCATGCAGGCCCAGGCGGAAACCAGACCCAAGTGCAGAAGCTGCGTACACACAAAGGTGCCGGCGATTCTGGCGCACCACATCCCCAACACATTGTAAACAAAGGGCGCCACGGTTTTCCCCACACCCTGCATAATGCCCTCCAGCACAATGGGAACGCCGTAAAACGGCTCGGACACCGCCACCATCCGCAGCACCGTGCTGCCCAGCCGGATCACCTCAGGGTCTTTTGAGAACAGCCGCACCAGCTGTGGGGCAAACAGGAATAGCAGCCCCCCGGAAACAATCATCAAACCCACCTCCAGGGGCAGGATGCACCGGGCCAGGCTGTTCAGCCGCCTTTCATCCTTCGCGCCCAAGGCGTTGCCCGCCAATGTGGCGGCGGCGGTTTGCATCCCCCAGCCGGGGATATAAAACGCGGATTCCACCGTGTTGGCAATGGTGTGGGCCGCAGTGGAAATCCCACCCAAGGAATTGATCATAGAAGCGAAGGCCACATAGCCCAAAGAGGTGGCAAAACGCTGCAGCATGTTTGGCAGCGCAACCCGGAAACAGGGCTTGAGGATTTCCAGATCCGGACGCAGGCTTTGGCCCTGGGGAGAGATTTCCGGGTGCTTCCAGAGCTTTCTCGCAATGGCCGCCCCGCCGTACGTATAGGAGATGGCGCTGGCCGCCGCCGCGCCCTCAACGCCCCATCCCGCGCCGGGAACCGTAAAGGAAAAGCCGCCGATAGCCACAGATCGGGTGGAATAAATCAGGAAAAAATTAAGTACCACGTTGATCCCATTCATCGCCACACCCACCCGCATGGGCGTTTTGGTATCCCCCACCGAGCGGAGAACCGTGCCAAAAATAATGCTGGCGCTGCGGAATAGCATTGGCAGGTATAAAATGAGAAAATACCGGGACGCCATTTCCCGGATGGCGGCGTCCACCTGCATCCAAACCGGAACTTGGCCGCTCAGTGCCACGGTGAGGGCTGTAAACAGCAAACCGGTTCCCAGTACCGTCAGCACCGCTTGACCCGACGCCCGGCGGGCACGTTCTTTCTCCCCCGCGCCGAAGGCCTGGGAGATAAATGACAGAAAGCCTACACCAAAAGCGGAAACCGTGCTGCCGATCAGCCAGTTTACGGTGCTGGTGGCCCCCACCGCCGCTGTAGCCTGGGTTCCCAGTGTGCCAACCATCGCCGTGTCGATGTACTGCACGGCCGTCTGCATCAGCTGTTCCAGCATAGTGGGCCACGCCAATGTTAAAATCACCGGCAGCAGCTCACGGAATTCCTGTTTTCCTGTTCCCGACATGTCGCGTATCCTTTCCTATTGTCCCTATTTTCCAGACACGGCTTTCCCGCGCAGGGCGTTATAAAGTATTATACTACGCCAAAGTCATTCCCGCAAGACGAAAACCGTACCTCGCCGAAATGGGCTGTAAGTCCTTTTTCGGAAGGAAAAACTTGTTGCAAAAGAGAGAAAAAAAGAGTAAAATTTTAGTATGCTGCTTTTTTGGTTTAAAGCAAAAAAAGGAAATCCAGTGAGAAGATGAGGAGAAAAGCGTATGCCGATCACAGAATTTCTGGAGAGGAACGCCCGGCTTTACGGCGATGAGACCGCGCTGGTGGAGATCAATCCTTCCGAGGAACGGGACCGCGCCGTGACTTGGCGGGATTTCAGCCTGATCCAGAGCACCAACCCCAACGCCCCGTACCGCCGGGAAATGAGCTGGCGGGATTTTGACCGCCGGGCTAACCGGTTTGCCAACCTTCTGCTCAGCCGCGGGTTGGAACGGGGAAGCAAGGTAGGGATCTTACTGATGAACTGCCTGGAATGGCTGCCCTTGTATTTTGGGGTTTTGAAAGCGGGGTGCGTAGCGGTACCTCTGAATTTCCGATATTCCAGCGAGGAAATCAAGTACTGTCTGGATCTGGCCGATGTGGAGGTTTTGGTGTTCGGCCCGGAATTTGTGGGCCGCATCGACGCCATTGTCGCTGACTTGTCTCAAGTTGGCATGCTCTTTTTTGTGGGTCTGGACGTGCCCGACTACGCGGAGGACTGTCTCCGGCTGATGAGCTTCTGTTCCTCCAGCGCGCCGCCGGTTTCCCTTACAGACGCAGATGAAGCCGCCATCTATTTTTCCTCCGGCACCACTGGTTTTCCCAAGGCTATCCTACATAACCATCTGGCCCTGGTCTCATCCTGTGAAACCGAGCAGAATCACCACAGCCAGACCAGAAAGGATGTTTTTCTGTGTATTCCCCCATTATATCATACCGGCGCAAAAATGCACTGGTTCGGCAGCCTGCTTTCCGGCAGCAAGGCCGTACTTCTGCGGGGAGTAAAACCGGAATGGATTCTCAGGGCTGTGACTGAGGAAAAATGCACCATTGTGTGGCTGCTGGTGCCCTGGGCGCAGGATCTGCTGGACGCCATTGACAGCGGCAGGGTAGATTTGAGCCATTACTATCTGGATCAGTGGCGGCTGATGCACATTGGTGCCCAGCCGGTGCCGCCAAGCTTGATCCACCGCTGGATGAAAGTGTTCCCAAACCATCAATATGACACAAATTACGGTCTTTCCGAATCGATCGGGCCGGGGTGCGTCCATCTGGGAGTGGAAAACCTGCACAAGGTGGGTGCCATCGGTAAGCCCGGCTATCGCTGGGAGGCCCGGGTGGTAGATGACAGCGGGCAGGACGTTCCACAGGGTACGGTGGGCGAACTGATTGTCCGTGGCCGGGGCGTTATGCTATGCTATTATAAAAACCCCCAGGCCACAGCGGAGGTGCTGAAGGAGGGTTGGCTCTATACTGGGGATATGGCCCGGGTGGACGAGGACGGCTTCATCTACCTGGTCGACCGGAAGAAGGATGTGATTATCACCGGCGGCGAAAACCTGTACCCGGTGCAGATTGAGGACTTCCTGCGAGGCTGCGACAAGATCAAGGACGTGGCGGTGATCGGCCTGCCGGATCGCCGGCTGGGGGAAATTGCCGCGGCAATCATCGAGGTACGGGAGGGCATGTCCTGCACCGAAGAGGAGATTCAACAATTTTGTGAGGAGCTTCCCCGCTATAAGCGTCCCAGGAAGATCATTTTCGACCACGTACCCCGAAATCCAACAGGGAAAATCGAAAAGCCAGCCCTGCGGGAAAAGTACTGCCACGGCCGTTTGGTTGAGGAACAGATCACATCGTGATCCGATTTAGGAATCGCTTGAGGTGGAAGAAATGGGAGATTTGATTATTAAGCTGGTTTTGCTGATTGTGTTCTTTGGGGTGATGGTGGGGATCGGTCTTTACTGCCGCCGCCATGCCACCGATGTCAATGGTTTTGTGCTGGGCGGCAGGGCCGTAGGTCCGTGGCTTACGGCCTTTGCCTACGGGACTTCCTATTTTTCCGCCGTGGTTTTTGTGGGCTACGCCGGTCAGTTTGGCTGGAAATACGGGATCGCCGCCACTTGGGCGGGCCTGGGGAATGCCTTTCTGGGCTCCCTGCTGGCCTGGGCAGTGCTGGGACGGCGCACCAGAGTGATGACCCAGCACCTGGACACCGCCACCATGCCCGAATTTTTCGGTAAGCGCTTCCAAAGCCGGAGCTTGAAGCTTGCAGCATCCGTCATCATTTTCATTTTCCTGATCCCCTATACCGCCAGCCTGTATAACGGCCTGAGCCGCTTGTTCGGCATGGCCTTTGACATCGATTATTCCATCTGTGTGGTGGTCATGGCGGTGCTTACTGGCATCTATGTGATTGCTGGTGGCTATATGGCCACCGCAATCAACGACTTCATCCAGGGGATCATCATGATCGGCGGCATTATTGCCGTAGTGGCCGCCGTGCTCAACAGTCAGGGCGGCTTTATGGCGGCCCTGGACAGCCTGGCGCGAGTCAGTGACCCGGCTGTCAGTGACACCCCTGGCGTATTTGCTTCTTTCTTTGGGCCTGACCCCCTTGGGCTGCTCGGCGTGGTAATCCTCACCAGCCTGGGTACCTGGGGACTGCCCCAGATGGTTCAGAAATTTTACGCGATCAAAAGCGAGTCTTCCATCAGCAAGGGGATGATCATCTCCACAGCTTTTGCGGTGGTTGTAGCCGGCGGCTGCTATTTTCTAGGGGGCTTTGGCAGGTTGTTTTCCGATCAGGTCGACATCGCGGCGGGCGGCTATGATTCTGTAGTTCCCACCATGCTGTCCGGCCTTCCCAGCATTCTGATCGCTGTGGTAGTGATTCTGGTGCTGTCCGCTTCCATGTCCACCCTCTCCTCGCTGGTGCTGACTTCCAGTTCCACCCTGACCCTGGATTTCCTCAGGGATGTGATTTTCAAGGAGATGGACGAAAAGCGGCAGCTGCGCTGGATACGCTCCCTGGTGGCAGCGTTCATCGCCATCAGCGCTGTGCTGGCGCTGATCCAATACCGTTCCAACGTCACCTTTATCGCCCAGCTGATGGGCGTGTCCTGGGGAGCTTTGGCCGGAGCGTTTCTGGCCCCTTTCCTGTACGGCCTATACTGGAAGCGGACCACCAAAGTCTCCTGCTGGGTAAGCTTTGTATTCTCCACCGTGGTCATGCTCCTAAACATTGGCTTCCGGACCCATTTTCCCACCCTGCTCCAGTCGCCCATTAACGCCGGCGCGTTCTGCATGCTGGCGGGCCTGGTCATCGTGCCGGTGGTCAGCCTGGTTACAAAGGCACCGGAACAGAAACGGCTGGAACAGATTTTCTCCTGTTACGAGCGGAAAGTCACTGTGTCCGTAAAGGATTCCATCGGCGACTGATTCTTTTTAGGAATTTTTGAATTTGCAATTATAGAAAGGTAGATGCACGTTATGAAAAAACTGCTGTTGGGAAACGAAGCGGTGGCCCAGGGCTTGTTTGAAGCCGGGGTGCGGTTCGTTTCCAGCTATCCCGGCACCCCCAGCACGGAGATTACCGAAACGGCGGTGAAGTTTCCCGAGATCCAATGCGAGTGGGCGCCCAACGAAAAAGTTGCGGCGGAAGCGGCGGCGGGTGCGGCCATCGGCGGGGCACGGTCCTTCTGCGCCATGAAGCATGTGGGGCTAAACGTGGCGGCAGACCCTCTGTTTACCATGAGTTATGTCGGCGTCAACGCCGGTATGGTTCTGGCCGTGGCGGACGATCCCGGCATGCATTCCTCGCAGAATGAACAGGATTCCCGGCATTATGCCCGGGCGGCAAAGCTCCCCATGCTGGAGCCTTCCGATTCCCGGGAATGTGCGGAGTATACCAAGCTTGCCTATGAGCTTTCCGAAAAATTTGACACCCCGGTGCTTCTCCGGCTGGTCACCCGGGTGGCCCACGGCAGAAGCATTGTAGAGTGCGGGGAACGAAAAGAGCGGCCTTTGAAGGCCTACGAAAAAGCACCCCAGAAAAATGTGATGCTTCCAGCCTTTGCCCGCCCCAAGCATGAGATGGTGGAACGGCGCACTCTTGCCCTGCGGGAATGGGCGGAGCACTATCCGATAAACACGGTAGAGGACAATGGGGCCAAAACCGGTGTGATCACCTCCGGCGTGGCGTATCAATATGTAAAGGAAGCCATGGGAGACACGGTAAATTACTTGAAGCTGGGGCTTTGCTGGCCCCTGCCTGACCAACTGCTCCGGGATTTCGCCGCCCGCTGCGAAACGGTCTATGTGGTCGAGGAATTGGACGATTTTCTGGAGGACTACTGCAAAAAGCTGGGGCTTTCGGTTGTCGGCAAGGGGAAATTCCCCCGGTGCGGGGAGCTTTCCCAGCGCATTGTCCGCAAAATTCTGAAAGGGGAAGAGCTTCCTTCCCTGGCTTTGGATATGCCGATCCCCCCCAGGCCGCCGGCCATGTGCTGCGGCTGCCCCCACCGGGGCGTGTTTTACGCTCTGAAGAAAGAGAAAGTTTATGTCAGTGGGGATATCGGCTGTTATACTCTGGGGGCGTCCGCACCCCTCAGCGCCATGGATTCCTGCATCTGCATGGGCGCTTCCATTTCCGCTTTGCACGGATACAACAAGGCCCGCGGGCCGGAAGGGGAGAAAAAATCCGTGGCGGTGATCGGGGATTCCACCTTTATCCATTCCGGCATTACCAGCCTGATCGACGTGGCCTACAACGCGTCCAATTCCGTGGTGATTATTTTGGACAATTCCATCACCGGCATGACGGGCCACCAGCAAAACCCCTCCACCGGGTATAACATCAAGGGCGATCCCGCCGTTGCGGTAGATCTGGAAGCTTTGTGCCACGCCGTGGGAATTTCCAGGGTGCGGGTGGTGGACCCCTATAACCTAAACGACATCACCACCGCTCTGCGGGAAGAGCTTGCAGCGGACGGCCCCTCGGTAATCATCAGCCGCCGTCCCTGTGTGTTGCTGAAATCCGTGAAACGGATGCCCCCTCTTACGGTGGATCAGGACAAGTGCATAGGGTGCAAGGCCTGCCTGGGCTTGGGTTGCCCGGCGGTGAGTATTCGTGATGGTAAGGCGATGATTGATCCGGTTCAGTGCGCGGGGTGCGGCGTGTGCGCGGCCCTGTGCGTCAAGCGGGCCATTATAGCGGAAGGGGGGTGGAACGCATGAAAACCACAAGTGTGCTGATCATCGGCGTGGGCGGGCAGGGTACTCTGCTTGCCAGCCGGATTCTGGGATACGCCATGATGGAGCAGGGCTTCGACGTAAAGGTCGGCGAGGTCCACGGCATGAGCCAGCGGGGCGGTTCCGTTGTGACATATGTGCGCTGGGGGGACAAGGTGGCATCCCCGGTGATCGAGATTGGCGAGGCGGATGTTGTACTGGCTTTTGAGCAGTTGGAAGCAGCCAGGTTTCTGCCCTATCTAAAGCCAGGCGGCGCCGTGGTGGCAAACACCCAGCGGATCGACCCCATGCCGGTAGCTGCCGGCACGGCAGAGTACCCGGAAGGCGTGCTGCCTGCGATGCAGGAAAAGGGTGTGGACGTGCTGGCGATAGATGCGGCATCCCTGGCCCGGCAGGCGGGATCGGAAAAAGCGGTGAACGTGGTGCTCATCGGCGCAATGGCCAGGCGGATGGAAATTTCAAAGGATACCTGGCTGGATGCGGTGGGCCACTGCGTTCCGGAAAAATTTAAGGATCTCAATTTGAAAGCTTTTGAACTGGGCTATCAGAGCTAAGAGCGCTCCTACCTTATTTCACATTATATAGCGTAAAGGAGATATCAGCCAATGGAACGGTACTATCAGTCAGAGATTGAATGTGCGCCCCGGGAACAGATTCTGGAGTGGCAGAATGAGCGCCTGGTCAAACAGGTGCATCATGTGTGGGACAGCGTCCCCTACTACCGCAAGAAAATGGAGGAAAAAGGCGTGTCTCCCGCGGATATCCGCGGGGTGGAGGATCTGCACAAGTTGCCCTTCCTTTCAAAGGATGACCTGCGGGAAGCTTACCCTTACGGTCTGCTGGGCCGTCCCTTAAAGGACTGCGTCCGCATCCAGTCCACCTCTGGCACTACCGGACGGCGGGTGGTGGCCTTTTACACCCAGCACGACCTTGACCTATGGGAGGATTGCTGCGCCCGGGCCATTATGGCGGCAGGAGGCACTGATGAGGATGTATGCCATGTCTGCTACGGCTACGGCCTGTTTACCGGCGGCCCCGGATTAAACGGCGGCAGCCACAAGGTTGGGTGCCTGACCCTTCCCATGTCCTCCGGGAACACCGAGCGCCAGCTCCAGTTTATGGTGGACCTGGAAGCTACCATCCTGTGCTGCACCCCGTCTTATGCGGCTTATTTGGCGGAAAGCATCCACGAGCGGGGCCTGCGTGACAAGATCAAACTGAAAGCCGGCATTTTCGGCGCCGAAGCCTGGAGCGAGGAAATGCGCCATGACATTGAGCAGAAGTTGGGAATCAAGGCTTACGACATCTACGGTCTGACGGAGATCAGCGGCCCTGGCGTCAGCTTTGAGTGTTCTGAGCAGACCGGCATGCACATCAACGAGGACCACTTCATTGCGGAAATTATCGATCCGGATACTGGAGAGGTCCTGCCGGAAGGGGAAAAGGGCGAGCTGGTGTTTACATCCATCACAAAGGAAGCCTTCCCCCTGCTGCGCTACCGCACCAGGGACATCTGCGTACTCAGCCGGAAGCCCTGCTCCTGCGGCCGCACCCATGTGAAAATGTCCAAACCTATGGGACGCAGCGACGACATGCTGATCATCAAGGGCGTCAATGTGTTCCCTTCCCAGATCGAAACGGTCCTGCTGGAACAGGGGTATCCCGCCAACTATCAAATCATTGTGGATCGGGTGAACAATTCCGACACCCTGGAAGTGATGGTGGAAATGTCAGCGGAGAATTTCTCCGATTCCCTGGCGAAAATCACCGAAATGGAGAAAAACCTGGTAAACGCACTGAAGGCTATGCTGGGGATTTACGCCAAGGTAAAGCTTGTGGCGCCCAAGTCCATTACCCGCAGCGAGGGCAAGGCTGTGCGCGTCATCGACAACCGCAAAATTTGAGAGGAGCAGATTATGACTATTCAACAGATTTCGGTCTTTCTGGAAAACCGTGCCGGCCAGCTTGCCGAGGTCACCGAGCTTTTGGCCCAGCACGGGGTAAATCTGCGGGCGATCCATGTGGCGGAAACCGCCGATTACGGCGTGCTGCGCATCATTGTGAACAAGCCCGAGGAAGCCGTAAGCGTACTGAAATCCCACGGCTTGATTGTATCTCTTACCAACGTGCTGGGTGTGGGCATTGATGACGAGCCGGGCGCTTTCTCCAAAGCCGTACAGGCTCTGGCGGCGGAGAACATCAATATCGAGTACATGTACGCTTTTATCGGCCGGAGCAAGGACAAGGCCTACGTGATCATCCGGGCCGACCAAGAAGAAAAAGCCGCCGCCATCCTACAGGAACAGGGCTTTGAGATTTTGAAGCCAGAAATGTTGTATAACGCATAAAGCCGTAGCAGCAGGGGCGGCAGACCGACTCTCGGGAACGATCTCTAAGAGATAGAAACGGACAAGCTCCACACCTTCTGGCGGGACGGATAGATGGGATGAGCTTTGAGAGACATCCATGAAACCGCACCAAAACTGTACGATTATTTAGGGCAACACCGCATCATTTGGCAAAGATGGATTCCGAGCAAAATTTGGAATGGAACAAGGCGCAAAAATGCAGGAATACTTCGCGTATTGCAAATTTTTGCAACAAAATTCCAACGAAATTATGCCGAAAAACATCGCAGATGCCATTATGCGGTGTTGCCCTGCGTTTTCTGGGTAAAACTATGTTTACCTGTGCGCTGTTCTTGGACATTTTGGGGACAGTATCCCTATTCCGCCGCAATGAAAAGGGGTTAAGTTCTATCTGTTCACATTCATTTTCCCGCTTTTGCGGTGTATCTCGTGCTGGAAATCTAGCCATGGTACTACATGCCGTACCCCTTCTCGTCGCCGTAGGGCGGAAACGCTCCTGTGGTTGGGGAGCGCTTTGCTTACGGCTGCACATCCGCACCTTTTTTCGCTTCCAGCATACCCTGATACCAGGAACGAAGTCCGTAAAGGGACGGGCCGTTCCCAAATCATCGAGAGGAGAAAGGGGTAATCGATTTGGCGGAAGATTTCAATGTCCAGGTGCGCGAAAACGCCGCCTGCGATTTGTATAACGACCCCACGCCGTTGCCGGAGGACCCTGTCCCCGCTATGGCGTATGTGCCCTATCAACAGTGGAGCAATACCCTTCACAGCCCGGAGCGGGCGCTGGACGCTGGGACACTGTTTCCGGTGCTGGATAAGCCGTTCCTCGGCGGAAGGAGGGAACCCAGATGAGCGAGCAGGAAGCCATGCGCAGAAGGATTTATTCCCTGGAGTTTTCCTGCTGGGAACTGCACCTGTTTTTGGACAGCCATCCCAATAACCGGGACGCCGCCCGGAAACTGGAGGAATACCGTGCCAGGGCTGAAAAGCTCCGGAAGGAATTCACGGAGAAATACGGCCCCATCGGGGAAACGCCCCAAAATACCAGCCGCTGGGCCTGGATCAGTGACCCGTGGCCGTGGGAAAAGGAGGCAAATTAGATGTTTGTTTATGAAAAACGGCTGCAGTACCCGGTCAAAATCAAAAATTCCAATCCAAAGCTTGCAAAGATCATCATCAGCCAATATGGCGGGCCGCACGGTGAGATCGGAGCTTCCCTACGGTACCTGAGCCAGCGCTATTCCATGCCCTACCCTGAGCTGCGCGCTATTCTGACCGATATTGGTACTGAAGAACTGGCGCATTTGGAAATGGTGGGGACTATCGTCTACCAGCTGACGCGCGATTTGACGCCCGAGCAGATTCAGGCGGCTGGATTTGACACGTATTTTGTGGATCACACCACCGGCGTGTATCCCGTGGCGGCTTCTGGAGCACCCTTCAACGCCGACATGTTTGCAGTCACCGGCGACACGATTGCCGATCTGCATGAAGATCTAAGTGCAGATGGTGCGATTGCGTAAGAACAGACTGTCTCGAAGAGCCGCATAAACACTGTTTTTTTTACATGAACTGGCTTTTTGAGGGTACGTTAGCGCAAGGACAAACTATAATACGATAGGACAAGCTGTTCCCAAACAATCACCAAAGCAGGACTGCTTCTCCGCACGGGAGAACGCAGTCCTGCTTTTTTATGCGCAAAAGGAGGAAAATGCAATGGCAAAGAAATTTTGTACGTTTGTCAATGATGTGAGACCG
>CAYSQF010000050.1:0-14684 GCA_964433105.1 uncultured Acutalibacter sp. | reverse complement strand
AAACAGTAAATCGGCAAAGGTCGATTTTGCCCTTGCTGTGGGGAGAAACGCACGAAAATCCCAGCGGATTGTCCTTGCAATCTGCTGACAAAAGCAATATAATTAAAATCATAAAACTTCGGAAATGGAGGCGCCAGCATGGCAAGGATACAGGAATCCGCAGAAAATTATCTGGAAACTATTTTGATCTTGGGACAGCGCCGGGGCACCGTGCGCTCCATCGACATCGCGGCGGAATTGGAATTCAGCAAGCCCAGCGTCAGTGTGGCCATGAAAAACCTCCGGCAGCAGGAGTGCATTACAGTGGACGGCGACGGGCTGATCTCCCTGACGGAGAAAGGGAGGAAAATCGCCGAGGGCATTTATGAGCGCCACACTCTGTTTACAGAATGGCTGATCCGCCTGGGCGTCAATGAAAAGACCGCTGCGGAGGATGCCTGCCGCATTGAGCACGTGATCAGTGAAGAGACCTTCCAGGCTATCAAACGCCATGTGAAACAGGAGAATTCTTAAAGTTAAGTTGTCGGAAAACTTAAACGGCGGGCCGTCAATAACTGTCAGCCCGCCGTTTAGCAGCATAACGTTGCACTCAAGACACGCGCTACACACTGTGGTGCGTGTCAATTTTTTGTCTGTGGGGCAGCCTTTTGAGCCAGCGGAAACGAGGACGCTCATGACGATAATTCTCCGACAGGTAACAGAGATAAGCAGCAGTTACCGCAAAATAAATCGCCACATTGGGTCGGCGCAGGACATAGCCGGAAATCTGCGCGGAACCCAGAGCCAGCACAAAGGTCATTCCCACAGCGCCCATTTCCAAAGTAAGAAAATGCAGGGGATCCCAGAAAAAGGCCCAAAGCACCTCCAGCGCCACATAGGCAAGCAGAATCAGGTACAAGGCGAAGCCCAGCCAGCCACAGTTATAATACACCGCCGGGAAATCGTTTTCCAAATCGTATACGTTCCCATTGTGAAGCACCTGACTGTACTCAAATCCAAGCAGCTTGGTAGGCAGATCGCATTCAGTCCACACCAGCTTTGCGTAATTTGTCTTTCGCAGACGCAGATCAGAAAGGACGCCGGAACTGGCGGAATAATGGTACGCACTCATTACGTTGTACACGCCAAAACGATCATTCAGGTCTGCCAGCACATCCCCATATACTTCCGGATCTGTATAAACACCTAACAGGCCGCGGCGCACCTCGGCCAAAAGTCGGGCGGAGTCCTGCTGAACCTGGCCTCCCGCTTCTTCTACCGTACCTTCTCGAATGCTTTCCATCGCTTCGTCGCTGGCACCGGACTCCTCCAGGCTCTCTTCCACCAGGTCATTGTAAATGCTCTGGGAATAGTCGGTCATGCCTTCCCGGATCTGCATAGGGGAGTAGCTTTTGAACGCCGCGCCCAGCACAATGACCCCCACCAGCACCCCAATAAACGGAAGAGCCTTCTTGCGCTCCGGATTCAGCAGGAACACAAAAATGAAAGCCAGAGGGATCAGGAAAATGGAATAGAAGGTAAGCTTTGTGCCGGTGACGAACATCAGGCCGAAGCAACCCAGGCAGGCCAGAATAAAAGCCCACAGCTTTCCGGTACGGTAGGAAAACAGCAGCGTCAAAGGCGTGAGTAGAATAATAATGCAGCTTTGCGCGTTGGGGATGGCAAACCAACCCATAACGCCCACAAACAGCTTATCGTAGGTATAAACAGGCTCTCCCAGACCCAAAGCGGCCAATCCCCAAGGCAAAGCGGTAAACAATATGGAAAGCCCCATATTCACGGCAAAGCCAATCCCCAAAATCCGCCGCATCTCTTCTCCGCTCTTTTTAAACAGAGTGAGAAACGTCAAAAGAAACACCGGGAACGTTAAAATCCGGAAATAGTTGGCGGTATCCTGCACCAGGGAAACGTAGCCAACGCGAAAGCAGTTGAGCACATGGAGAATCCAATACAACGCCATAACACCGTAAACGCAAAAATAGGCAATTTTCCGGTCTGTGGCCAGGAACCCCAGCAGAGCCACCGCCCCAAGCATTGCAAGGCGCAGAAGTGTGGAAATGGTATTGCTGCCCATCTCGCTCAGAAAATAGGAAAGTACGTCCATGAAAGGCTGAATGACCAGCAGCACCATGACAAGGACGGACATTTTCTTTTGAATCCAAGCTTGCAGTGACTTAAACATAATCGCTTCTCCATTAGCACATCCCAGCCGGCCGCAGGCCGGTCGTCAGTGGTTATCCATTTTTCAGCTCTACGGCTGGATTTCGCTTATAGCCGGGCCTTAAGCGGGTCGGCGGCAGGGCGTCCCGCGCCTGGGTGATCAGCATGGCTGCCGCCAGGGAAAAATACACCGTCACATTGGGTTTGCGCAGAACCTGCCCGGAAAGCTGAGCCGCGCCCAGCGCCAACACGCACATCATTGCGGAAGCGCCAAACTCCAAGGTGAGCAGCGAAGGGAATCGGCGAAAAAAAGCCGTAATGGCATAGAGGATAATCCCCAGCACAAACGCCGCATACAGCGCCGTACCCAAATAGCCGGTATAGTAAAGCAACGCCGGGAAATCATTTTCAGGATCGTAAATGCACTCCCCGATCTGCGTCTTGGAATACTCAAACCCGAGCAAATGGGTCAAGAAGTCCTCTTCCTCCCAAACCATGTGCAGAGCCTTCAGCTTCCGGATCCTGGTATTGTTCAAAACCTCCGGCTGAAGAGTATAATCAAATTCTTCCAAAACGCGATCCAAGCCAAAACGATCCAACAGATCCCCCAAAAGTACTTCCCCATAAACGCCATGATCGCCGTACACCTGGGTATAGACAGTCCCGATTTTTTCTGCAATCTCCGGCGGAACCTCTTCCCCATCCTGCCAGACAAAATCCTTGTCCTCGCCCATAATTGCGTCAATCTTTTCCTGATAGATGGAAAAAGAATCATCTGACACGGCCTGCCTCTGCTCCATAGGGGAAATCCTCCTGCCGGCAATGAGCAGCACCGCCATAATCAACAGCGGCACACAAAACCGCAGGGGCTTCCTGCACAGGACGATCAAAATCACAAAGGCCAGCGCCACCAGCACCGCCGTATAGTAGGTAAGGCGGGTTCCGGTCATAAACAGCAGGCCCAGCCCCGCCGCGCCGCACAGGGAAAAGAGCCAAAGCTTTTCTGTGCGCAGGCCCCACAAGATCACGCCGGGAACCAGCATACACAGAACGGCGCTTTGCGCATTGGGAATCCCGAACCACCCCAGCACCCCAATTTGGATACTCCGCTCCGGAAAGTCGTAGGTATAGGCGGTATGGCCCGTAAGGTAGGAAAGGCCGATCACCAGCAGGATTATTGCAAAATTCACTGTCAAAACGCCAAGCACTTGAAAATCCAACTCCTGGCGCTTCCGGAACAGCGTAAGGAACACCATCGTCCACAACGGGAATTGCACCAGCTTCAGGTACTCTGCGGCGTCCCCCACCGGTTGAGCATAGCCTGCCCGAAAGCAGTTTAGGCTATGCAGCAGCCAAAAACCGCCGATTAAAGCCCAGCCGGCGGCGTAAAACTGCTTTCTGTCGGAAATGGCAAAGCCATATAAGCTCACTGCGGCAAGCAGACCCATTCGAAGGGCGGTAGTCACTGTGGTAGTGCCGTTTTCCCGCATAAAATAAGACAACACATCCAACAGGGGCTGAACCAGCAGCAGCGCTGCCATGAACTCCCCCGTATAAGATGTGAGCCGAGTTTTCCAATTTGCGTTTCCAACCGGCATACCCATTGCCATGCGACGCAGGCAACCTTGGGATTTCCACCCAGAGCTTTTCCATCGGGCCGCATCCGTTCCCGGGATTTCGGCGCCTGCTTCCCCTTTATCTGGTGTCTACAGTATAGAATACCACAAAATTCCCCTTAATACAACCAAAAAAGAAAAAGAAAAAACAAACCGGAGGGCAGCGCCTGGCGCCGCCCTTCAGCTTGCTCTCAAAAACTATGTTACCCTTTCAAAATCTGCTTGTACAGCCGGATGTACTCGTTAGCCGATTTCCCCCAGCTGTTGTCACAGCCCATAGCACGGTCTACCAGAATATTCCAGCCTTCCCGGTCGGAATTGTAAGCGTAAATGGCCCGGTGCAGGGAATTCAGCATGTCCCCTGCATTGTAGGTGACAAAGGTAAAGCCGTTACCCTGGCCGTCGCCGCTGTCGGTGATGGAATCCTTCAGACCGCCGGTTTCGCGCACTACGGGAATGGATCCATAGCGCAGGGCGATCATTTGGGACAGGCCGCAGGGTTCTGACTTGGAGGGCATCAGGAAAATATCGGAGCCAGCATAAATCTTCCGGGACAGCTCTGGCACAAAGCCCAGGCACAGCACAAAACGGCCGGGATACTTTTCCTGCATCCACTTGAAATAATTCTCATATTCCAGGTCGCCGCTGCCCAAAATCACAAACTGGGCATTGGTATACTGCATCACATTGTCCACCGCGTCCTTTACCAGGTCCAAGCCCTTATGGGATACCAGACGGGTCACCATGCCGATCAACGGCAGGTCGGGATTGACCTCGATGCAAAGCCGCTCCTGAAGCTTTTCCTTGTTCACGGCTTTATTTTTCTTATCCTCACGGCTATAGTTGGCATACAGGTTGGGATCCTTCTCGGGATCGTAATTCACCGTGTCGATGCCGTTCAAAATGCCGGACAGCTTCCAAGAACGCTCCCGCAGGATGGGATCCAGCTTGTGGGCAAACCAGGGATCCAGAATCTCCTGGGCATAGCTTGGGCTAACCGTGGAGATCCAGTTGGCGCACTCGATAGCGCCCTTCATGAGGTTCACGCAGCCATCGTATTCCAGCAGCTGGCTCTCATAGTTGGGGATGCCAAATACATCTTCCAGTATCTCCTTGCCGTACTGGCCCTGGTACTGAATGTTGTGGATTGTAAACAATGTCTTGATGCCGGCATACCATTCATTGTTGGCGTAGAACAGCCGGTAGTACACGGAAACAAGAGCGGTTTCCCAATCGTTGGTATGAAGGATATCGGGCTTGTAATCGATGTAGGGCAGCATTTCCAAAATTGCGCGGGAGAAGAAAGCGAAACGCTCCGCGTCATCAAAATGGCCATACAGTCCGCTACGCTTAAAATAGTATTGATTGTCGATCAAATAATAAATGACGTTATTTACCTTGGCTTCAAAAATACCGCAGTACTGTCGCCGCCATGCCACCGGCACGCTGATGCTGGTAAGGAAATGCATTTGATCCCGCAGCTCTTGGGGGATGCCGTCATACAGGGGCACCACAACCCGGCAGCCTACCAGGCGGGAACGGAGTGCGATCGGCAGAGAGCCTGCTACGTCCGCCAAACCGCCGCTGGCGGAAAAGGGCAAAGCCTCACTGGAGCAAAACAATATTTTCATACAGATGTTCCTTTCGCATGTGATGTTGATTGGTGAACGCCGGGCCGGTGCGCGTCAAAACCCCGGCGCGCCCTTCCCTGCCGCCTGCCGTTTTATACCTTACTGCCCTTCGCCACATACACGGGATAGGATTGATAACCCATCATGGTGCGGTTGTCGTCAAAGACCACTTCTTTATCGACCACCACATAATCCAGCCGGGTGTTCTCGCCCACCACGGTGTCCTGCATGATCACGCAGTTTTTGAGCTTGGCGCCCTTCTTGATCTTCACCCCGCGGAACAGAATGCAGTTTTCCACCTCGCCGTCGATCACACAGCCGTCCGCCACCATAGAATTGGTGACCACGCTGCCAAGACCGTACCTGGCGGGCATATCGTCCCGGACCTTCGTATAAATAGGCCGATCCTGCAAGAACAGCTGGCTGCGGACCTTCGGATCCATCAAGGCCATATTGGCGTTGAAGTAGCTAGAGAAGGATGTGATGGAATAAGAGTTGCCGGTAAACTCGTAGCCATAGACCCGCAGGTCCTTCAAATGGCGTTGGAGCAGATCCCGGTCAAAGTCGTACTGGTTGCGGCTCATGCATTCGTTTACCAGGGCCATCAGCCGTTCTTTTGCGATCAGGTACATCCCCATGCCATAATTGCAGCTGGCAT
Source organism: uncultured Acutalibacter sp. (assembly GCA_964433105.1). GTDB lineage: Bacteria > Bacillota > Clostridia > Oscillospirales > Acutalibacteraceae > Acutalibacter. The sequence goes on along the minus strand of CAYSQF010000050.1, from coordinate 8,619 downwards.
CGCTGCCGCGCTTGACAAGCACATCCCGGATGACCCCATCGGGATCCACCGTGTACACCACATTTTTGTCGGTGTCAGGGGACGTCCCGTGGCAGTAGATCGCGGTGATATCCGCTTCCTTTTCGGTGTGGAACTCAAAGACGCCCTTAAAATCAATATTCATCACCGTGTCGCAGTCGGAAAGGAGGACATACTCCTCATTGGAATTTTTCAGGAACCGGTAAATTGATGCCAGCGCCGCCACCTTGCCCTGGGCGCGGGTATCGGCGCCAAAGGGAGGCAGCAGATACAGGCCTTCCCGCTTCCGGGACAGGTCCCAAGCCTTGCCGGAGCCAAGATGATCCATCAGAGACTGGTAGTTTTCTTCGGTGATTACGCCCACTTTGTTAATACCGGAATTCACCATATTGGAAAGGGGAAAATCCACCAGGCGGTACCGTCCGGCAAAAGGGACAGACGCCATGACGCGGCTCCCGGTAAGCTCTCTTACACGCTCCTCATGCACATAGGCAAAGAGGATTCCTAAAACGTCGTTTCCTCTCATGATTTTGCAACCTCCTCTAAGTCTTCCGTGCTGATCATGGCCTTAGGAGGCACCACCGTACCAGCCGGCAGAACACAGCCGGGACCGATAACGGCCACGCCCCATTCGTCTTTTTCTTCCATGTCCTCAGGGCGGCGCCCCACAACGGAATTGGCGCTTATCACAGCGTCTTCCGAAACAATGGCGTACTGCACTCTGGCGCCTTCCTCGATCCTAGCGCCGGGCATGATGATGGAATCCTTCACCACGGCGCCCGGGGCCACATAAACGCCGGCAAACAGCACGGAGAAATCCAGTTCGCCGTAAACGTTGCAGCCCTCGGCAATCAGGGAGTTCTGCACAGAAGCGTTCTTCGCCACATAATGGGGCGGCATAGCCGGGTTGCGGGAATAGATCTTCCAATCACTGTCGCTCAGATCCAGCGGAACATTGGGATCCAGCAAATCCATATTGGACTCCCACAGGCTGTCGATGGTGCCAACATCCTTCCAATAGCCCTCGAACTTATAGGCGAACATCTTCTCCCCCGCATCCAGCATGGCGGGCAGCACGTTCTTGCCAAAGTCGTTCTGGCTCTTGGGGTCCTCATCGTCCGCTTCCAGATACTTTTTCAGCTTCTCCCAGGTGAACACATAAATGCCCATAGAAGCCTGATTGCTCTTTGGGACCTTCGGTTTCTCGTCAAATTCGTAGATCGAGCCATCCTCGTTGGTATTCAGGATGCCAAACCGGGAAGCCTCCGCCATTGGAACCTCATAGACAGCAATGGTGCAGGCCGCACCCTTCTCCTTGTGATAGCTGATCATCTTGGAGTAGTCCATTTTGTAAATGTGGTCGCCGGATAGCACCACCACATATTCCGGGTGATACCGCTCAATAAAGGGGATGTTCTGGGTAATGGCGTTTGCCGTACCCTTGTACCAATCTGACTTTTTGCTCTTTTGGTACGGGGGAAGGACATGAACGCCGGCGTTCATGCTGTCCAGATCCCAGGGCTGACCGCTGCCGATATACTCGTTCAGCTCCAGGGGCTGGTACTGGGTAAGCACGCCTACGGTTTCAATACCGGAGTTTACACAGTTGGAAAGGGGAAAATCGATAATACGGTATTTCCCTCCAAACGGCACCGCCGGTTTTGCCAGGTTCCGGGTCAATACTCCCAACCGGCTTCCCTGACCGCCAGCCAGCAGCATTGCCACTACTTCTTGCTTGGGTAACATGATTCTGATCCTCCTATATTTCTATTTTTGGAAAACGCCGCTGATAGACGTACCTCACTTTACCTTACTTTTGGCTCCGGTCTTTTTCCCGGAAGCCCTGGCCGGAGAAGCCTTCGCGCCGCCTTTGCCTGCCTTAGGTGCCCGAGTCGCACGCTTGGGTGTCTTTTTCACACACTCCAGAAAGAACACGGAATTCCCGGGCAGCGTCAGCGCCGCGCTCTGCTCGCAGCCATGCAGGGGGATATCCTCGGTTTTGATCTGCCGCCCGTTGGAAACGCCCCCACCGCCAAAAGCAGCATCGTCTGAGGAAAACACCTCTGCCCAGGTACCCCGGAAGGGCAGACCGATCCGGTAATTGTCGCGCTGTACGGGAACAAAATTGCAAACAATCACCAGTTCCCGGCCATCCTTCGCCTTACGGCGGAACGCGATAACACTTTGCTGGTAGTCATCATTGGAAATCCACTCAAAACCCTCCCAGGAAAAGTCAATCTCCCAAAGCTCCGGACGGCTGAGATAGAAACGGTTTACCGCCCGGAAGAAATTCTGAGCGTCCTTGTGCTCCTTATATTGAAGCAGGCCCCACTCCAATTCCTTTTCGTAATTCCACTCGTTCTTCTGGGCAAATTCCGTGCCCATGAACTGCAGTTTCTTGCCGGGATGGGCCATCATGTAGCTGACAAAGCACCTCATGCCCGCATCCTTCTGCTCATCGGTACCGGGCATCTTATTGATCAGAGAACCTTTGCCATACACCACCTCATCGTGGGAAATCGGCAAAATGAAGTTTTCAGAAAAAGCATAGAAAAACGAGAAAGTAAGGGAATTGTGGTTGCCACTGCGCCAAAGGGGATCCAGGGACATATAACGGAGCATGTCATTCATCCAGCCCATGTTCCACTTGTAGTTAAAGCCCAGGCCGCCCATGAACGTGGGCTTTGACACCATAGGCCAGGAGGTGGATTCTTCGGCGATCATCATCACCTCGGGGGCCTCGGCAAATGCCGCCTCGTTCAACGCCTGCAGGAAAGCCACCGCTTCCAGGTTTTCCTTGCCGCCGTCCTTGTTTGGGACCCACTCCCCGTCCCGGCGGTTGTAATCCAGGTACAGCATAGACGCCACCGCGTCTACCCGCAAGCCGTCAATATGATATTCCCGCAGCCAGAACACCGCACTGGAAATGAGGAAGCTTATCACTTCGGGCCTGCCGTAATCGAACACCAGGGTGCCCCATTCCTTGTGCTCCCCCTTCCGGGGGTCCTCATACTCATAGCAGCAGGAGCCGTCAAACTTGGCAAGGCCCGCTGCGTCCCGGGGAAAATGGGCCGGAACCCAGTCCATGATGACTCCGATACCCGCCTGGTGGCAGCGGTCTACCAGCCGCATAAAATCCTTTGGCTCCCCATACCGGGAGGTGGGTGCGAAATACCCCATGACCTGATAGCCCCAGGACCCATCGTAGGGGTACTCGGTCAATGGCATAAACTCAATGTGGGTGAAACCCATGTCTTTCACGTAGGGGATCAGCTCGTCCCCCAGCTTGTCGTAGGAGAATACGCTGCCGTCGGCATATTTCCGCCAGGAGCCTGCGTGGACCTCGTAAATATTCACCGGCTGGGAATAGTGTGGGTTTTTCTTTTTTGCCACCTGCCAGTCCTCGTCCTGCCAAGAATACCCATTAAGCTCGTACCAGCGGGAAGCAGTGCCGGGCCGGGTCTCGGCGTGGAGCGCGAAGGGGTCGGCCTTATAAAGGTCCTCGCCCTGCTGCGATTTAATATAAAACTTGTAAATTTCGTAGGGCTGGAACACAAAATCGGTATAGCCCTCCCAAACTGCATCGTCGAGCTTTTTAAGAGGATATTTCGCCTTATCCCAATTACAGAAATTGCCTACCAGGGACACCTCTTTCGCGTTGGGCGCCCACACCCGGGCAACCATGCATTCCCGGCCGTCGTGGACGGCCTTGTGCAGGCCCAGGTACTCATAGGCCCGGCGATTCGCGCCGTTTCGGAACAAATAGAGCGGCACGTTGCCATGTTCTTTCTGCGTTGGGAGATTCTCTTTCCCAGTCATTGCCGGAATTCTCCTTCCTGTTTCATGTAACGGAAGCCGAAGCTCTATCCCGAAAGATTCTCAAAAAGCTGCTTTCAGCCGCGCCAGCTTGCCGACTGCCGGCCCCGTCCAGGCACCGCACAAAACTTCGCAGACCGATCCTGCCGAATTATGCGGGACTTCCTTAAGGTAAGTATACCATTCTTAAGGAAAATTTCAAGTACTTTTTAGGCATTCCCTTAAAATATTGTAAAAAAATTTTTTAATCTTTGGAAATAATGCACAAATTTTAAGTTGGTTTTCTGTATAACGCCCACGTGGCCGTGCCCGATCAGAATATCACAGCGGCTTTGCGAAGCCTGCCGGAATATGAAAACGACGCGCCGCAGAATAACGATCCCACAGCGCGCCTTAGACCCAAAATCAAAATATCAACGCCGGCTTAAAGCCGCATCGGGTGACGCTTCTCCATAACGGCATTGCCGTTTTTGTCGATCTCCCCGGTTTCCCGGTATCCGCAAGCACGCCAGAAGCCAGCTGCGTCCTGATCGTGAGCGGTCAGGTAAAGCCGATCCGTTTCCGGCGCAAGCGCCTTTTCAGCGTATGCCACCAACGCTCTGCCGATCCCCCTGCGGCGACAGGGCGGAGAAACGCAGAATTCTCGGATAAATCCCCACCCGGGCCGCTTGCACCAGTCGCTTTCTTCGGAATCCACCTGGTAAATGGCAAACCCGGTAGGCCGCGAACCCACAAAAGCCAATGCGATGCGGTTGATCCCCCGCTCCCAATTTTGCAGGAAAATACCATCGCCGATTTTATTTTTAAGAGTCTCTTCGCTATGATTATCCCCCAAATCCTCCCGCGCATATCGGAAAAACAGGCTGAGGAACAGCTCTTTCATGGATGGGGAGTAGTCTTTGATCTCTATGTGCATAAAAATTCCTCCGGGCGAGAACGCCGCTCAGCATGGGTTTCCCTGAGTTTTTTCTTTTCCGCTGTTTTTCATGCGTATTATCTCCCCTGCTGTTTTGGGTAGCTTCGTACAATTACTTCTAAGGCGCTTCCCGGCATGGTTTTGCCGAAAAGCGTTCGAGCTGCCTTTTATCTATTAAAAAAGCGGTGTTTTACGATTCCACTGCCGTAACATGCAGCACGCCGTCCTGCACCTTAAATTTTACCTCTAAATTGGCAAACGCCATGCCGTACACCCTTTCTGGGTCGTCCTGGTACGACGGCCGGGGATCCCCCGCCAGCACGCCGGTCAGGGCTGCCAGCTTTTCGGAGGGCACCTTTTCCGCCAGCTCCGCCGGAAACACCACCTGCAAGACCTTCCCCCGATCTCCGCCGGTAAACCCGCCCAAGGCTTCCGGGCGGCAGTCCGCGTAGGGCACATAGGGCTTGACGTCCAAAATAGGCGTGCCGTTCAACAGATCTGCTCCCAGCACATGGAGTACCGGCCCCTCTGGGGAATCCAGCTCCACTCGATCCAGCTTTACACAGGAAAGCCCTAGTGGATTGGGTCGGAAAGGAGACCTGGTGGCGAAAACACCCATCCGCCGATTGCCGCCCAGCCGGGGAGGACGCACTGTGGGGGACCAGCCTTCCCGACGCGCCTTAGAAAATTCCCACAGGAGCCACAGGTGTGAAAAGCCATCCAGCCCCCGAAAGGCCTCCCGCACCCGATATTCCGGATAAAACACCACCCGAGCCCGCAGCTCCTCCACCAGGCCGCTTTGCCGAGGGATACCGAATTTCTCTTGAAAATCGCTTTCGATCCAACCGATCGGCTTGCACTCCATAAGCAGCTCCACTTTCCTTTATTTGATCCTTGCCTTCAAGGCTTTTGTCTTGACCCCCTGCGCAGTAAACATGACCTCATGTTCTGTCAGAATATTGTCCGGGTCATTCGCAGCGTGCAGGTCTTTCGTGTCAAAAAAGATTTCAAACCCGGCTTCCCCAAAATACCGTTTTGTTGCCAGATATAGGTCATCATTGTCGGTCTTAAACCAAATTTCCCCCTTCGCGCTTAAAAGGGGTTTATACGTCAAAAGCTGACGGGTATGGGTCAGCCGCCGCTTGTGGCAGTGGGCGGCGGACCAGGGATTGCAGAAATTGATGTAAAGCCGCTGGATTCCCTCCCCCGGCGCAAACAACTGGGGCAGCCGCTCAATATTGTAACTGCACAGCAGCACGTTGTCTGGCAGAATCTTCCCCGGCAAGCTTCCATCGTTTTGATCTCCTTGAAATGCCTTTTGGATATTTCGTCGGCCCACACCTAAAACGTCGTCGCTCAAGTCGATCCCCACAAAATTCACATCACGGCGCTGCGCCGCAGCTTCCGCTAAAAACACGCACTTACCGCACCCCAGGTCCAGATGGATCGGCCGCTCTGCCCCAAAATATTCCATCCAGCGGCCCCGTAGGGCTTCCGGCTTTGGAATATAATAAGGGCAGGCGGCAAGCTCTGGCCTGGCCCAGGCTTTCTTTCTCATTCTCATATCTTTTCATTTTCCTTCTTGACTTCTTTTAGCAGGTCTTTTACATTACATTGCCGCGCCTCGGCGGTGCTGGGCTGCCGATAATCCCTAGTTGCTGCATTTCACGCATGGTTGTCAAGTGTCTTTATTCAAGTGATTCCGTGCGCGATTTTCTTTTCAAAAACTGAACCTGGGGATTAGGGGGCCATGCCCCCTAACCGATAATAACTTTCTTAAGAGACAGCTAGGTGACTTTTGCGCAATGCAGTTACCTTGAATAATCTTGTGAATGAAAACTCATATGAATTTTCAGCTTACAGGTGCAACTGTTCGCCGGTTTCCTCCCCGTCGGGCAGGGCACCCAAAGCGGGAAGCTTTTTCTTGTAACGGGCGGGGTTTTTCAGCATTCCTTCTGTATAAATGACGGCCGACATCAGCCGCTGTCCTTTTTTCAGATTCATTGCTTGAACGCCCTGAGTGTTTTTCGTGGTTTTAGGCAGGATCAGCCCAGTATGGAACAGCAGCATCCTGCCGGAGGAAGCGGTGAGCAGCACCTCACAGTCCTCTTTGATATACAACGCCGCCGCCAGCGGGGATTTGTCGCTGTAGGCGTTGATCAGCTTTTTCCGGTTGGTCTTGGTCTGGTAGGCGCTCATTTCCACCTTAGCCGCCTTGCCGTTTTCGAAGAAGAACAGCAGGAAGCCTTCGTAATCGTCGGTGGCAGCCAGATAAACGGCGTTTTCCCCTTCGTCCATCTGAATCTTTACAGGGACATAATCTCCCAGAACGCTGGCCTTTGTATCGGGAAAATCCGCCGCCTTCGCCTTGTACACCTGGCGGCGATCCGAGAAGAACAGCAGGTTCATATTGTTGCCGCCTTCGATCTGCTGGGTGATCTCGTCTCCCTCCTTCAGCTTCTGCTCCCCGCTCATGCGCAGGGACTGGGGGGTGATCTTCTTGAAATAGCCCTCCCGCGTAAAGAACAGGTTCACCGGGTAATCGGGAGTTTCTTCCACCTCCGTGGCGACCTCCGCCACCTCGCTGGCATACAGGAGCATGGTGCGTCGGGGCTTTCCATACTTTTGGGCCACCTCGTTCAGTTCCCGGATGATGATGGATTTCACCTTTGCTTTGGAACCGAGAACATCCTCCAGCTCAGCAATCTCCTTTTTGAGACTGCCCGTTTCCTCGGTGCGTTTTAAAATGTATTCCCGGTTTAAGTGGCGCAGGCGTATTTCCGCCACGTATTCCGCCTGGATTTCGTCGATGCCGAAACCGATCATCAAATTGGGAACTACTTCCGCTTCCTCGTCGGTTTCCCGGACGATGCGCACGGCCTTGTCAATGTCCAGTAAAATGGCCTGTAGGCCCAGCAGCAGGTGGAGCTTCTCCTTTTTCTTCTGCATATCAAAATATGTGCGGCGGCGGATACATTCAACCCGGAAAGCGGTCCACTCCTCCAGCAGCTCCCGGACACCCAGCACCTGGGGTGCGCCGGCGATCAGCACGTTAAAGTTGCAGGCAAAGCTGTCCTCCAGGGTGGTGAGCTTGAACAGTTTTTGCATCAGCTTGTCCGGATCCACGCCCCGCTTCAGGTCGATGGTAATCTTCAGACCATCCAGATCCGTTTCGTCTCGGATGTCGGAAATTTCTTTCAGCTTGTTCTGCTTCACCAGTTCAATGACCTTTTCCACGATAGCTTCCACCGTGGTGGTCGGCGGAATCTGGGTGACGTCAATGCATCCGGCGGCTTTATCATATGTGTACCGGCTGCGGACCCGGAAGCTCCCCCGACCGGTTTGGTAGATCTTCTCCATCTGTGCCCGGTCAAAAATCAACTGGCCGCCACCGGGGAAATCCGGAGCCTGCAGGGTCTGAAACAGATCGGCATTCGGATCCCGCATCAGGGCAATGGCGGTGTCGCATACCTCTTTCAGGTTAAAGGGACAAATATTGCTGGCCATTCCCACCGCAATACCGGTATTGGCGTTGACCAGCACCGTGGGGAAAGTGACAGGCAACAGGGAAGGCTCCTTCATAGTGCTGTCGTAATTGTCTACCATATCCACGGTGTCCCGGTCGATATCCCGGAAAAGCTCCTTGCAGATGTCGTCCAGCCGGGCTTCCGTATATCTGGAGGCCGCCCAGGCCATGTCCCGGGAATAGGCCTTGCCGAAATTACCCTTGCTGTCCACATAAGGATGCAGAAGCGCCTCGTACCCTCGAGAAAGACGGACCATCGTGTCGTAAATGGCGGCATCGCCGTGGGGGTTGAGCTTCATGGTCTGGCCCACGATGTTGGCGCTTTTGGTGCGGCCGGACCCCA
>CAYSQF010000049.1:0-15071 GCA_964433105.1 uncultured Acutalibacter sp. | reverse complement strand
CCGTCGACCTCTAGCGTGACAGGCTAGCGTTCTAACCAGCTGAACTACCGGGCCAAGTTTATATCAACTGCGAAAATAGTTGCAAATGGTGGGGACAATAGGACTCGAACCTATGACCCCCTGCTTGTAAGGCAGGTGCTCTAACCAGCTGAGCTATGCCCCCATTTCCGCACACCGGAACAAAATTCCCAGCGACTTTTACATTTTACAAGATACAAATCGTTTTGTCAAGCTCTTTTTCGCGATATTTTTCCTATTTTTTATTCGCTGCCTGTTCCGCCAGCGACGCCAATTCTTCCCCGGAAAAATAATATTTCCTGCCGCAGTACTGGCACACCGCTTCTGCCTGCCCTTTCCCGTTTAGGGGCAGACTGCGTATTTCCTCTGCGCCCAGAGTCAAAAGGGCTTTTGAAAACCGCTCCTTGCTGCAATGGCAGGTATAACGCACCGATGCTTCGTCCAACACTTCTATTTCAAAGCCATCAAGGATAAGGCGGCACATTTCCTCCAGCGTTATGCCCTTTGCCAGCATAGTCGTGACGGGCTCCAGTTTCCCCACGTTTTCTTCCAGTTGGTTCAGCACAGCTTCGGACGCCCCTGGCAGGGCTTGGATCAGCAGCCCGCCGGACAAGAGGGCTTCCCCGCTTTCCCGATCCACCAGCACCCCCAGAGCGCAGACGGTGGGCGTCTGTTCGCTTTGGGCATAATACTGGGTAATATCTTCCGCAATCTCTCCGCTGACTAAAGCAACCTGGCCAATATAGGGATTCCGTTCGCCGAAATCCCGCATAACCGCCAAACGGCCGTCGACGCCTACCCCGCCGCCCACATCGATTTTCCCGTTTGGCTTTAAGGGAAGCTCCACCTCCGGATGATCCACATACCCTCGGACATTACCCCTGGCATCGGAGAGTGCAACCAAATTTCCGAGAGGGCCGCCGCCGTTTATTTTCAGCGTCAGGGACGCCCGATCGCTTTTCAGCATAGCGCCCATCAGGGAAGCGCCGGTCAAAAGGCGGCCCAGCGCAGCGCAGGAGGTCTTGCTCAGACCGTGCAGGCTTTGGGCGGTGCGCACGATTTTAGTTGTATCCGCAGCGGAAGCCATCAGGCTGCCGTCCGTGGTGATGGTGCGAATGATCCTGTCCATAAAAATTTCCTATCTCAAACATATTTTCAGCGCACCTTTCGCGCTGCGTAAACCAGCCGCTGACTATCCAGCCTGGGAGGGTCGAAGGTAAGTTCGTCGTAAAGGGCTGTCAACTGAAGCCCGGCACCGTCAAGCATTTCCCGAACCTCTTCGGAAGGATACGCCCATTCGGCAAAATGCTCGGACTCCCGGCGATACATCCGGCCTTCTCGGCCGAAAAAATCCAGATGAATATCCACCTGGCCCGAAGGGGAGCAACGGTTTTGCCAAACGCAGAACACATCCTCCATATCGTATACAAAAGTGTGATTTCCCAGCACCTTTTCATGCTTGTAAGGAGTGTTCATGTCAAACAGGAAATACCCGCCGGGATTTAGAAACAGAGAAACCCTGGAAAAGGCGGCTTCCAATTCTTTCCTTCCCCGCAGATGATTTAGGCTATCCAGCGTGCAGAACACCGTATCCACCGTGCCGTACAAATCAAGAGACTGCATTTTCTGGCACAGAAAAAGAATATCCGCCCCAGCTTTCGCGCACTTTTCCCGAGCTTCGGAAAGCATCTCTACAGAAGCATCCACTCCATAAATATCCACACCCCGCCTAAAAAGCTCCAGCGTTAGGGAGCCTGTACCGCATGCAAGATCCAGCGCCAGCCCAGGCGGATGGTCCAGGCGGTTTAACAAGGCCAAAAGATATTCTGCCCGCCGGGGATATTCCACATTGCCGGTAAGAATATCATAATACCGGGCGAAAACCGAATAAGCCGTCATCAGTCATTCTTCTCCTCCAGGCGTTCCAGGGCCTGCGCACAGCCGCCTTTTCCGTAATGCAGGGCACGGCTAACCCGGCTGATTGTCGCAGTGGAAGCACCAGTTTCCGCCACTATATCGCTATATACCCGCTTTTCACTAAGCATCCGGGCCACTTCCAGCCGCTGGGACATTGCCTTCAGCTCTGGCACAGTGCAGAGGTCCTCAAAAAACCTGGCACAGTCCTCTGTGGTCCGCAGCGTAAGTACAGCCCGATACAGCAAATCAATGTTTTGGTTGCGGAGCTTTTCATTCATGACAATTCCACCTTTCTTATAACGTGAAACGGCATTAAAACATTTCTCCGAAAAGCGTCCCCTCTAATGTCTGGCATCTAAACATCTAATATCCAGCAACTAACGTCTATTTTATCACGGCATCAAAGAAAAGTAAACGGGGGTTACAGATCGTTCCGGATAAGGTCGTCGTAGGTTTCTCCCTTGACGACGATCCGGGACTCTCCTTTTGAGACCATAACGCAGGCAGGCCGAGGGTTTCGATTGTAATTGGACGCCATCGAATAGTTGTACGCGCCGGTGGACAGAACCGCCAAAATATCCCCCTCCTCGGGGTACTGAATCGACGTGTACTCCTGGATCAGGTCCCCGCTTTCACAGCATTTTCCCGCGACTGTCGCCACATAGTTTGCAGGCTGTCCCGCCTTATTGGCAATCAGACAGGTATAGTCGGATCGATATAGGGCGTATCTGGGATTTTCATACATACCCCCATCAATGGACACATAATTGCGGACATTGGGGATTTCCCGGATATTTCCCACAGTGTATAGGGTGATTCCCGCCTCTCCAACAATGGATCGGCCCGGCTCGATATAAATTTGGGGAACCCTTAAGCCCAACTCGCCACACTTTCCGTGGACGGCGGCAGAAACGGCTTCCATGTATTCCTCATAGGGACTTACCTGGTCACGATCTGTATAGCGTATCCCAAAACCGCCTCCCAAATTTAAAAATTCAAACTCCACGCCCAGCGAATCCCTGACTTCCCCAAAGAAATCCAGCATGACCTGGGCTGCGTGGACAAACGGTTCCCTGTCGAAAATCTGAGAGCCGATATGGCAGTGCAGCCCCTGCAAAGACAATTCCTCCATCTGGGAAGCCTGCCGGACGGCTTCCAATGCTTCGCCGTTTGCAAGATCAATCCCAAATTTGGAGTCAATCTGCCCGGTGCGGATAAATTCATGGGTATGGGCATCAATTCCTGGCTTGATTCGCAGGGAAACAGGCACAACGACATTATGTTTCCGGGCGGTCTCCCTCAGCTGCCGCAGCTCGGAAAGGTTATCCACCACAATGTCCCCCACACCGTTTTCCACCGCCATATTCAGCTCTCCCTGGGTTTTGTTGTTGCCCTGGAAGTGAATGTGTCCCGCCGGAACGCCTGCCTGAAGCGCGGTGTAAAGTTCTCCTCCGGACACGACCTCCAGGTCCAATCCCTCCCCGGTGACGATCCTGCAAATCTCTTTGCAACAAAAAGCCTTACTTGCATAAACCGGCTTGCCGTTCCCTTGGTAAAACCTTTCAAAGGAGCTGAGATACCGCCGACACACATCCCGAATCTCGTCCTCGCTCATCACATACAGAGGGGTGCCGTAGCGCTCTGCCAGCTCTACCGTATCGCAGCCGCCGATGGCAAGATATCCTCTTTCATTGACTGAAAGGCAGCTTGAAAGCATGCTGTTTTCCCCTTTCTGAAATTAGTCGGTGGTTTCTTCCGCCGCTTGGGCGATCAGTGCCCGCAACTCTTCCACGCCGATCCCGGAGACCGAAGAGAAAGGGTAAAACGGGATGTTTCCAGGCCCGAATATTTCCCGATATCGAGCGGTCTGCACGGCTGTTTCCGCCTTATTAAGCTTGTCACATTTTGTTGCCACAACGGCAAAGGGAAGCCCCGCCTGATCCAAGAAATCCAACATCTGGAAATCGTCCGACGTAGGGTCCCGCCGAAAATCAACCAGCTGCAAAACCAGCGCCCGATTACGCTCCTGGGCGAAATACCCCTCAACCAAGCCAGCCCAGCGGGCTTGCTCGCTTTTGGAAACTTTCGCATAGCCGTATCCCGGCAGGTCCACAAAGCGGCAACCGTCGATCTTGAAGAAATTGATGGTGGCGGTCTTGCCCGGGGTGGCGCTGACCCGGGCAAGCGATCGCCGATTTGTCAGTTTGTTGAGCAAAGATGATTTTCCCACATTAGAGCGGCCGGAAAAAACAATCTCCGGCGGGCCGGACGAAGGAAGCTGCTCCTTCTTTCCGGCGGAAAGCTCAAATTCCACTTTCTGAAAATTCACGGTTTCCTCCTGATTTGTCACTGGTAAAGCTCTGCCCCGTTTTTCCGAGAAATGGACTGCTCCGGAAGAGGTAGCCTGTCGCTTTCCACAGCCGCCGGGCGGGGCATGTGGGTCAGTGCGGCTTCCAAAACTGCGTCGATTCGTTTTACGGGGAGAAAGGCCACATGTTTCTTCACCACTTCGTCCACCTCCGCCAGATCCGGTACATTGTCGGCGGGGATCAGCACAGTCTTGATCCCGTTTTTGTAGGCGGCCATCGCCTTTTCCTTCAAGCCGCCGATCGCCAACACCCTGCCCTGCAGCGTAATCTCACCAGTCATGGCCACATCCTTGTGTACCGGGATGCCGCACAACGCCGAGGTGATCGCCACGGCCATCGCAGTACCGGCGGAGGGGCCATCCTTTGGAACGGCGCCTTCCGGCGCGTGGATGTGAATATCGCATTTTTCATAAAATTTCGGAGAAATTCCCAGAGCGACGGCCCGGGTACGAATACAAGTAATAGCTGCGTTGGCGGATTCCTTCATTACATCCCCCAAGGAGCCGGTAAGCTGAATTTTCCCATTTCCTTCCATAACGGCTGCTTCAATGGGAAGCAGCTCACCGCCCACGCTGGTCCAGGCAAGGCCGTTGACCAGACCGACCGTGTCCTCCCGCGCCAGCTCGTCGCGCAGGAATTTCCGCGGTCCAAGCAGCTCTTCCAGATTTTCCGGCTTGACCGTATAGGACTGGAAATCCTCCTGCGAAACCGCCATTCTGGCCACCTTCCGGCAAATGGACGCCAGCAGGCGCTCCAGGTTGCGGACCCCGGCTTCCCGGGTGTATCCCTCGATTAGCTCCCGAATCGCGGACTTGGTGAATTTCAGCTGCGAAGACTTTAAGCCATGCTTATTCAACTGCTTTTTGATCAAGTGCCTGATGGCGATGTTCAGCTTTTCCTCCAGCGTGTAACTGCCTAGCTCGATGATGTCCATCCGGTCATAAAGCGGGCCGGGAATCCTGGAGGCGTCGTTAGCGGTGGTAATGAACAGGACCTGGCTCAAGTCAAAAGGCATGTCAATATAATGGTCACAGAATTCCGCGTTTTGCTCCGAATCCAGCACTTCCAGCAGTGCGGAGGATGGATCCCCCTTAAAATTCTGACCCAGCTTGTCAATCTCATCCAGCAAAATCAGCGGGTTTTTGACCCCCGCCTGCTTTACGGCGTTGATGATTCTGCCAGGCATGGAACCCACATAAGTGCGGCGGTGACCCATAATTTCCGCCTCATCACTGATGCCGCCCAGGGATACACGGACATATTTCCGGCCCGTGGCTTCGGCGATAGAACGGGCAATAGACGTTTTTCCCACGCCGGGCGGCCCCACCAGGCAGATGATCTGCCCGGTCTGGCCGGGGGCAAGGTTTTTGACCGCCAGAATCTCCAAAAAGCGCTCCTTTACCTTTTCCAGGCCATAGTGATCCCGGTTCAGTATCCGCTGGGCGCGTTTGAGATCCAGTTTTTCCTTTGTCACTTTTTTCCAGGGAAGCTCCAGGCAGGTATCCAGATATAGCCGGAGCACGCTGGCTTCGTGAGAGCCATAAGGCATGCGGTAAAGCTTTTCACACTCCTTTAGGAGTTTTTCCTCGCAAGCTTTTGGCAGCTCCAGCGCTAACACCTTTTCCCGAAGCTCATCCGCTTCCTGCTGGGGGTTGTCGTCCTCCCCCAGCTCACTGGTGATGGCCCGCAGCTGCTCCTTGAGGAAATACTCCCGCTGGTTCTCGTCGATCTGGGCCTGTGCTTTCTGGTTGATCTCCTCTTCCACCTGCAGGATCTGGATTTCCTCAGTCAGCACATCAATCAGCTTCTGCATCCGGCGCAGAGGACGAAGCTCGTCTAAAATGTATTGTTTCCGCTCAAAATCTATGGAAATATTGGACGCAAGGTAATCCGCCAACCGGCCGCAGTCCTTTTCCTGGAGCACGCCCAGCAGCACATCGGGCGGGACGCGCTTAAACAGCCCCAGGTATTCGTCGAATTTCTCGTGAACGATCCGGATCAGCGCTTCGGACCGATAGCTTTTTTTATAGGTCAGCACCGGACATTTCTGGATGTTCCCCAAAAGGTAGGGATTCTCCTTCTCCAAGGACTCGATCTCCCCACGGCACAGGCCCTCTACATGGAGCTTGATCCCTTCCTCGGAGTGCTGGAGAACCTGTTTGACCCGGGCAATCACGCCGATTTTATACAAGTCGTTCCCGGTAGGTTCGCTGTCCGAAAGGTTCACCTGGGTGACCAGGAAAATCAACCGGTCGCGTTCCATTGCTTGGGAAACGGCCAGTACGGATTTTTTGCGCACCACGTCAAGCTGGAGCATCATACCCGGGAAAAAGACCAGGCCCCGGATCGCCAGAACCGGCAGGACTAAATTGTTTTCCAGTTTGCCGCTGTCTTCTGTAAAAGCTTGCATACCTTATGTACTCCTTAATGGAATTGGAATGCTTTCCCGTTTTTTCAAATCATTTCCGGGAAGCTCCCTAAAACCGGCAAAGACTGCGGCCGACAAAGCCGGCAACAGCCTTTCCTTACCTATCTGTAAACACTTAGGAAACGGAATCCCTCCGGTCCCGCCGGCGGGTCTGCGTCACCTTAATTTTCACCGGCTTTCTCTCCTGGTTGTACACCAGCTCGGGAGCCTTTCCGTTTTCTACCACATCTTTTGTAATGACCACTTTTTCGATTGTATAGTCGCTAGGTACCTGATACATGACGGGCATCAGCGTTTCTTCCATCACGGCCCGCAGCCCTCTGGCGCCGGTTTTGCGTTCCAGTGTCCGGCGGGCGATAGAAACCAGGGCGTCATCGGTAAATTCCAAATCCACCCTGTCTAAATCGAACAGCTTTTTATACTGGCTTACCAAAGAGCTTCTCGGCTCCCGCAGGATCCGGATCAGCGCCGTCTCATCCAGTGCATCCAGCGCAGTAATTACCGGAATGCGGCCCACAAGTTCAGGGATCAGGCCGTATTTCACCAGGTCATGGGGCGTAACGTACTTGATCCAGTTAGCGGCTTCCAGCTCTGCCTTGCCGTGGACCTCGCCGCCAAATCCCAACGAGGAGGACGCCATCCGCTTCTGCACAATTTTGTCCAAGCCGTCGAAGGCGCCGCCGCAGATGAACAGAATATTCGACGTGTCGATATTGATGGTTTCCTGCTGGGGATGCTTCCGGCCGCCCTTGGGCGGGACTCCGGCCACAGTGCCCTCCAAAATCTTCAGCAAGGCCTGCTGCACGCCCTCGCCGCTGACGTCACGGGTAATGGACTGGTTCTCGGACTTTCGGGATATCTTGTCAATTTCATCCACATAGATAATGCCCCGCTCCGCCTTTTGGATATCGTAATCCGCCGCCTGAATCAGCTTCAGAAGGATATTTTCCACATCTTCGCCCACATAGCCCGCTTCCGTCAACGTAGTGGCATCCGCAATGGCAAAGGGCACATCCAGCAGCTTTGCCAGGGTTTGGGCCAAATACGTTTTTCCCACGCCGGTGGGACCAAGCAGGAGCACATTGCTCTTTGCAAGCTCCACGTCGTCGGAGGAGCCGGAAAAATAAATACGCTTGTAATGGTTGTAAACCGCCACTGACAAGGCGACCTTGGCATTGTCCTGCCCCACCACATATTCGTCCAGCTTCTTTTTGATCTCCTGGGGCTTGGGAAGCAGGATACCTACTTCCCTTTCGTCGCTATGTCCCTTTTTCAGACGATCCTCATCCTGGATGATGGACATGCACAACCTGACGCAGGAATCACAAATATAGACCCCTGAACCGGCAATGAGCCGATCCGCCAAAGACTGGGGTTTGCCGCAAAAGGAACAGCAGATCTCTTTATCGCCGTTATTTGCCATCCGTCCACTCCCTTTCTATCAATACAGCGCCAGACAAGGGAAAGCGCGGCGCCGCCCGGTATCCCGGGTATTTATCTGTGCTCGATGACCTTGTCAATCAGGCCGTATTCCAGGGCTTGCTGAGCCGTCATGAAATTATCCCGTTCGGTGTCGTGCTCAATTACCTCAAGAGACTGGCCGGTGCGCTCGGAAAGGATAGTGTTCAGGCGCTTCTTCACCTGCAGGATATGGTCGGCATGAATGCTGATATCCGTGGCCTGGCCCTGAGCACCGCCGCTGGGTTGATGGATCATAATCTCGCTGTTTGGCAGGGCCATGCGCTTGCCTTTTGTCCCCGCCGCTAGCAGGAAAGAGCCCATGCTGGCCGCCATACCCAGGCAGATGGTAGAAACATCACACTTGATATACTGCATGGTGTCATAAATAGCCATGCCGTCGGTAATCACGCCGCCGGGACTGTTAATGTACAATGAAATATCCTTTTCAGGGTCCTGTCCTTCCAGGAAAAGCAGCTGAGCGATCACCACACCAGCGGACGCACTGTTGACCTCATCATTCAAAATGATGATCCGATCGTTGAGCAGGCGGGAGAAAATGTCATACGAACGCTCGCCGCGGCTGGTCTGTTCCACAACATAAGGTACTAATGTCATATCCATTTTGTATTGACTCCTTTCCAAAAGCTTTCAGCGCCGCCAAAAGGGACAGCTCTTTTAGTATGAAAGCAAACAGTAAGATTTATTCCGGGCGACAGTGTTTTAGTAACCACCGCGTCAATCTATCCTTGAGATTTTACAAACTCAGCCCTCTGGCTTCCCCTCCGCCGGCATTTCCTTCTTCTTGGCGGGGGCCTTTTTCCGGACGGGCTTCTTTTCGGCATCTTCCTCAGCGGCTTCCTTCTTCTTGGCGGGAGCTTTCTTCTTGGCCGGCTTCTTTTTCTCTTCCGTTTTTGTTTCGGTAATCTTTGCATTCTCCTTGAGGAATTCAATGACCTTCCGGTTGCCGATATCCAGGTTCAAATCCTCGGCCTTCACCAGGTTTTTCACATTTTCAAGGGGCATGCCGTAGTTTTCGGAAAGCTTCTTGTATTCTTCCTCGGTTTCCTCTTCGGTGGGCTTGATCTCCTCCAACTGGGCAATCTTCTCCAATCCCAGGCGCAGACGAACCTGCCGTTCGGCCTGAGGCTTGTACTGGGTACGCATGTCATCGGTGGTCATATTGGTGTATTTCAAATATGTTTCCAGCTTCAATCCCTGGGACTGGAGCCGGTAAGCAAAAGAATTGATCATTTCGTCAATTTCATTCTCCACCATTTCGTCCGGGATTTCCGCCACAGTTTTTTCAATGACGGCATCCACCAGCTGGTTTTCCACATCGGAATCGGCCGCCTGTTCCCGGCGGGACAACAGGGATTTCTCCAAATCCTTGCGGTACTCGTCCAGCGTGTCAAATTCACTGACGTCCTTGACGAACTCGTCGTCTACCTCGGGCAGCTCCTTTTTCTTGATCTCGTGAAGCTTAACCTTGAATACCGCGGGCTTGCCCTTCAGCTCTTCGGCGTGGTAATCTTCGGGGAACGTCACGTTCACGTCAAATTCCTCACCGGTGCTGTGACCCACAATCTGCTCCTCGAAACCGGGGATAAACTGCCCCGCGCCCAGCGTAAGCTCGTAATTTTCGGCCTTGCCGCCGTCAAACTGCTTATCATCCACGTAGCCGTCAAAATCTATTACGGTGATGTCCCCATTTTCTGCGGCGCGGTCCTCTACAGTAACGGTACGGGAATTGCGCTCCCGCACCCGCTGAATCTCAGCATCGATATCGCCGTCGGTCACCACCACCGGCTCTTTATGGACTTCGATGCCCTTATAGCCTTCAATGGAAGCTTCCGGCTTCACCACCACCGTAAGGGTACATTTTACGCCGGTATCCTTGCCGATCTCATCCACTTTGAAATCCGCGACGCTGACCACCCGCAGGCCGGACTTTTCGATGGCGTCCAGCACCATCGGGCGGTACAAATGGTCGATGGCGGCTTCATAGAAAACGCCTTCCCCATAATACTTCTCAATAAACGCCCGGGGGGCATGTCCCTTGCGGAAGCCGGGAATATTCATCTTTTTACTTTCCCGTTTGTACACCTCGTTAATGGCGGTATTGAGCTCCTCCGGGGTCACCTGGACTCCCAGCTCATACCGGTTAGTCTCTACATTTTTTGCAGCTGCAAACTCCATATTTTTTCCCTCCGTTGATGAGATGTTGCCATACCGGATGGTGAAACAGGCCGGAAGCATTCGGCATCAAAAAATCCTTAAGTTTAAAAAATACCAGGCCGCATCTTGGTCGGCAAACAGGGTTATTATAGCATATTCGTTTCAAAGAATCTATATCTTTTTCTGAATTTATTCAGGAAAAAGTGAAATTTCCCTTGTTCCTGCCCTTTAAGAGATCAAAACAGGGCGAAAATTCACAAAATCACAGGAAATCAAATGCATCCTGACGCCCCGATAGTCCCCCACCAGGGCTTTCCGGGCCGCGTACTGCCCGTGAATATGGCCGAAATAGCACTCCTCTACCTGGTGCTCGCACAGGATATCCAACAGCTCCGTGCACTCCATGCCGTCGTAAACGGGAGGATAGTGCAGGAAGGCGGTCAAATGTCCGCCCAGCTTTTCCGCTTCAGCAATGGACATGAGCAGCCGGCCAGCTTCCCGATTTACGATCTTTTTATCTTCCTCTGTTTCCGAATTGTAAAGCCAGCCCCGGGTGCCGCATAAAGCTTTGTCCCCCACCTGGTAGGCGCAATTGTGGAACACATGAAGCGTGTCAAACCCCCGAGCGGTTAAAAAGGAATCGATTTTTCCCCGGGTGCTCCACCAATAATCGTGATTGCCCTTCATCAAAAGCTTTTGGCCCGGCAGGGACTGCAAAAAGGCAAAATCCGCCGCCGTGTCCTCAAGCTTCATGGCCCAGGAAATATCCCCTGCGATGACCACCGTGTCCTCGGGCTTTACCACGGCCCACCAGTTTTCTTCCAGCTTGTTTACATAATTTTCCCATCCGCGGAACACATCCATTGGCTTGTCCGTCCCAAGGGAAAGGTGGAGATCAGCAATGACAAATAAAGACATTTCAAGCACCGCCCATTCCAACGGCATCCCGGACAAAGGCCGCGGCCCCGTCCTTCCCCACCGTGTCCAAAAAGCGGACCTTTTTATTTCGCAAGGACAAAAGCTGTTTTGGGGCGGACATGCCGGAAAGCCGCTCCAACGCCGAAATGGTATCAAATTCATCGGCAGGAGCCGCACCACCGGCGGCAGTCAAAACGCTTTTTGCAAACTTGTAGGGACTTGCGGTGGAAGCAATCACGGTGGGGATGGCAAAATCGCCGGAAGCCTCTAAGTACTGGCGGTATACTTCCATAGCCACAGCGGTATGGGGATCGCAGAGATATCCCTCCGCTTCCAGCGTCCGGCGAATAGTACGAGAAGTCTCATCTTCCCCGCAGGAACCGGCGAAAAACAAAGCCTGAATCTTCTGAAGGACCTCATCCCCCACTTGGTACGCCCCTGTTTTGGCAAGTTCCTGCATCCAGCGGGACAGCAGGCGGTCATCCCCGCAGGAAAGGGCGTACAGAAGCCGCTCCAAATTGCTGGAAATCAAGATGTCCATTGAGGGCGAGGACGTGGCGTAGAATTCCCGCCGACAGTCGTACACCCCGGTATGGATAAAATCAGTGAGGACCCGGTTTCGGTTAGACGCGCAGATCAGGCGGTTTACAGGCAGACCCATGCCTTTGGCATAATAAGCTGCCAAAATATTCCCAAAATTGCCGGTGGGAACCACGATGTTGATCTTCTCCTTGGGAAGTTCTGCCGCGCCGTCCCGGCAAAGCTGGAAATAGGCGTAAAAATAGTAGACAATCTGAGGGAGCAGTCTTCCCCAGTTGATGGAATTCGCGCTGGAAAACAACAGGCCCCGACACTCCAGATCAGCCTGCATGGAAGGGTCGGTAAAAATTCGCTTTACCGCGGCCTGGGTGTCATCGAAGTTGCCCTCGACGGCACAAACGCTCACATTGTTTCCTTCCTGGGTGACCATCTGCAATTTCTGCATGGCGCTGACACCATCCCGGGGGTAGAATACAAGGATCCTGGTCCCGGGAACGTCCCGAAAGCCTTCCAGCGCTGCTTTCCCCGTATCCCCCGAGGTGGCGGTAAGGATTACGGCTTCCCGGCCGGGAGCGGCTTTTGCCATTGCTCTGGTCAAAAATTGGGGCAATACCTGTAAAGCCATATCCTTAAACGCGCAGGTCGGCCCATGCCACAATTCCAATAAATACTCGTTCTCGCCGGATCCATTCAACGGGATCAGGCGCACTGGTTCCCCGCCATCAAACTTTTCCGATGAATAGGCAGCTTCCACGCATGCACTGATTTCTTCCGGGGTAAAATCCGTGAGAAAATAGGAAAAAATACGCTTTGCCAGCGCCCGGTAATCCATCGCGGACAAATCAGGAAGCTCTCCGCGGAGGTCCGGCAGACTTTCCGGGACAAATAACCCGCCTTCGTCGGAAATTCCCCGGGCAATCACCTGGGAAGCGTTCAACCGCAGATCAGAATTTCTGGTGCTTTTATACCGCATCACATCACCTTTTACACACTCAAATCAAACCGCCGCTTTGGAACACTCGGGCGGCGTTGCCGTAAAACATCTTGTCCAGCAAGTCCTCGGAATAATTGTGCCGCAGGAACATCTCATAAAGCCGGGGAATGGCACCCAGTCCGTCCGCCATATCCGCCGGCAGTGTGGAGCCGTCCATGTCGCCGCCCATTGCAATCACGTCTTCCCCACCCAAGGCAAGGAAGTGCTCGGCGTGACGGAGAACATCCTCCATAGTGGCCTTTTCCGGCTCATCATTCAGAAAAGCGTCATAGAAATTCAGGCCTGCCAGCCCGCCGGAAGCCTTGATGGCGGCAAACTGTTGGTCGGTCAGGTTTCTCACATGGCCGCACACCGCCTTAGAGTTGGAGTGCGAAGCGATCAGGGGCTTCCGGGCAATTTCCGCCACATCCCAAAACAGCTTTGGGCTGGCGTGGGAGATATCCACAAAAATCCCGGCTTCCTCAAACCGTTTTACCGCTTCCCGGCCGAAGAGGGTGATACCGCTGTCCTCCGGGGACATAATGCCGCTTCCCAACTCGGTGGCGCCATTCCAGGTCAAAGTGCACATCCGCACGCCTCGGCGCTTCCACTCCTCAATATTTTCCAGCTTGCCGCCCAAAGCCGCGCCGCTTTCCACGGTCAGGATCGCGCCATGCTTTTTTTCCTGTTCGGCCCGGGCCAAATCCCCAGGCTCCCGGCACTGGGAGAGCAGGTCGCTGTTGCGCTGCACCTCCAGGTCAAACCGATCCGCCACCTTACCAAAGTACTCGAAAGCTTCCGGGCCGCGGATTTTATCCGGCAGGAAAACGGCATAGCACTGGACGAAGGTTTCCAAGGCCTCCGCCTTTTTCAAATTGACGTGGCACTGGTTTTCCCGCAGGGGGATATCCCGGTGCCAGCAGCCTGTCATGGTGTCGCAGTGCAGATCAAAATAGCGCATCTTCAATTCTCCTTTGCGTCTTGATTTATAGAAAAATGCTTTCACAATTTTTCAAGTTAAAACGTCTTTGTCACAACAGGAATACCGAACGTCAAAAGGAAAGGCCAAAAGCGTTTTCTATGTATTCTTCCCCCACGATTTTGCCTGCCTTTGTAAAAACAGCCGCAACGTCGAACCGGGGCTGCAAGGCGGTGGGATGATCCATAAGATAGCTTTCCGCCGTGAGGATCAGCCTTTTCCGCTTTGCGGGCGTGACAGCTTCCAGCGGATCGGAAAGGCCGTTCCTTTCCCGGGTCTTTACTTCTACAAACACAAGGTATTGCCCGTTTTCCCCAATGATATCGATCTCCCCAAAACGGCTGTGGTAATTTCGTTCCAAAATCCGGAAGCCCCGGCGCTTTAAAAGCTTTGCCGCATGCTCCTCGCCTGCTCTGCCGGTGCCCTGATCCATTCCGTTCCCCGCTTTCAGTTTATTTTTCCGAGAGGTTTTTTAAGAAGGTCCGCCGATGCTCCGGCAGAAGGCCGTACTGCTGAATAGCTTCGTAGTGGGCCTTCGTCCCATAGCCCTTATGCTTGGCAAAGCCATACTGGGGGAATTGCAGATCCAGTTCCCTCAGGACCCGATCCCTGCTGACCTTTGCCAAAATGGATGCCGCCGCAATGCTGGCGCACTGGGCATCACCCTTCACCACACATTCCCCGGGAACCGGCAAGGGCGGCATTCGGTTGCCGTCCACCAAAACCCAATCCGCCTTTATACCCAAATCCGCATAAGCGCGGGCCATTGCCAGATAAGTGGCCTGCAGAATATTGACCTTGTCAATCTCCTCCGCACTGGCAGAGCCGATCCCATAGGCTGTCGCCTTTTCCCGAATTACATCGAACAGCTGCTCCCGCTTTTTTTCGGAAATCTTTTTTGAATCGTTCAAGCCCGGAATCGCGCAGTCCAGCGGAAGGATCACCGCCGCCGCGTACACAGGGCCGGCCAGCGGCCCGCGTCCCGCTTCGTCGATGCCGCATACAAGCGGGTGGCCCTCAGCGTTCGCTTTTCGTTCCCAGGCAAACCAGTCCGTCGGCTCCATTGCAAGCATCTCCTTCTCAAATGATTTTCAAGGACGTTCCAATGTGATTCGGCCCAGTACGCCGCCCCGGAATTCGTCCAGCACCGCATTGGCCGCCCGTTCAGTGTCGACCTCTCCACCGGAAACCAGCATGCCGCGCTTCCGGCCGACCTGTTCCAACATCTCATAACCGGGTAGATTCCCTTCCCGGCTGAAGCTCGTTTTATACCGGGCATTCACTGCGTTGGGA